>DBMH01000245.1 GCA_002297645.1 Rhodanobacteraceae bacterium UBA703
GAGGCCGGCGATGCGTTCGTGGCGGCGACACAGGCGCGCTTCGCAGCCGCCGCGCCGGCCGTGCTGCTGTCGCGCGCGGTGCTGTCCTCGCTCGAACGCGCGGTCGACGTGCTGCGCAAGGCCGGTGCCACGCTGCTCTGCGGCGGTGCGGCCGGTACCGACGGTATTTGCTACGCACCGACGCTGTTCACGGTCGCGGCCGACGATTTCCTGCGCGCGCCGCATGCGTTGCAGACCGAGGCCTTCGGTCCGTCCAGCCTGCTCGTGCGCGTGGCGGATTCCGCGCAGAGGCAGGCGGTCGCGCAGGCGCTCGAAGGGCAGCTCACCGGCGCGATCTACCGCGCTGCCGACGGCAGCGACGATGCGCACTGGCGATCGCTCGCGGCGGTGCTGCGTCCGCGCGTCGGTCGCCTGATCGCCGACAAGATGCCGACCGGCGTGCTGGTCAGCCCGGCGCAACAGCACGGCGGCCCATATCCGGCGGCGACGCATCCGGGTGTCACCGCGGTCGGATTGCCGGCGTCGATCCACCGCTTCGCCGCGCTGCAGGCTTTCGACAACGTGCCCGATGCCCTGCTGCCGACGGATCTGCGTGACCGGAATTCCGTCGGCCTGCTGCGCCGGGTCGACGGGCGCTGGACCACCGACGACGTCGGGGTGTCGCCGTGACGACGCAGATCGGACACCTCAGCCTCGCCGAGGCGCGCGCGCAACTCGCGCCGTGGCCGCATCGCGCGGCACCGATCGCACCGGCGGAATACCAGCAGCGCTTCGAGCGGGCGCGGCGCCTGATGCGAGAAACCGGCGTCGATGCGCTGCTCGTCACCGCCGGTACGTCGCTGCGCTACTTCACCGGCGTGCCATGGGGCGCCAGCGAGCGCCTCGTCGCCGTGCTGCTGACCGCAGTCGGCGATCCGGTGCTGGTCTGCCCGGCGTTCGAGGAAGGTTCCCTCGACGCGGTGCTGCGCGTGCCCGCCGAGAAACGCCTGTGGGAGGAGCACGAAGATCCGCACGCCCTGGTCGCGCAGGCGATGGCCGAGCGCGGCGCGCGCACGTTGGCGCTGGATCCGGAAGCGCCGTTCCGCGTGCAGGCCGGGCTCGCCGCGCATATCGGTGCCGCGGCCATCGTTCCGGCCACCGCGATCGTCGACGGTTGTCGTCGATGCAAGTCGCCGGCCGAACTCGCGCTGATGCAGCAAGCCTGCGACATGACGCTGTTCGTGCATCGCCTCGCTGCCGGCATCGCGCACGAAGGCATCGGCACCGACGAGATCGTGCGCTTCATCGACGAGGCGCACCGCGCGCTCGGCGCCGACGACGGCTCCACGTTCTGCATCGTGCAGTTCGGCCACGCGACCGCGTTCCCGCACGGCGTGCCCGGCGTGCAGCACCTGCGCGAAGGCGAACTGGTGCTCATCGACACCGGCTGCCGCGTCGGGGGCTACCACTCCGACGTCACGCGCACGTGGATCTGGGGACGCGCCGACGACGAGCAGCAGCGCATCTGGTCGCTGGAGCGCGCCGCGCAGCAGGCGGCCTTCGAGGCCGTACGGCCCGGCGTGCCGTGCGAGGCGGTCGACCACGCCGCCCGCGACGTGCTCGAGATCGCCGGCCTCGGTCCGGACTACCGCCTGCCCGGCCTGCCGCACCGCACCGGCCACGGCTGCGGACTCGCGATCCACGAAGCGCCGTACCTCGTCCGCGGCGACCGCACCGCGCTCGCGCCGGGCATGTGCTGCAGCGACGAGCCGATGATCGTCGTCCCGGGTCGCTTCGGCGTCCGCCTGGAGGACCACTTCTTCGTCACCGAGGACGGTGCGCAGTGGTTCACGCCGCCGTCGGTCGCGATCGACCGGCCGTTCGCCGACTGACTGAGGGATTCGATGTGCGACGGAACCATGGTGTTGCGCTTGCCCTGCAGGAGCACCTTGGATGCCCGCTTCCGCGGGCATGACGCCAACGGAAGTGTTCGAAGTTGGGTGGGCGCGGACGAAAGAGCGGCAATCCCCGGCGACGTCATTCCCGAGAAAGCGGGAATCCATTTCCTGGGGCGGTCGAGAACATCGTCGACTCCCACGGCGAACCGGCGGCCGCAGTGACGCCCTCGCGAGAGGACGACGGTCCCATGCCGAAGCAGACGAATACCGTGGCGGCGCCCATCGTGCGCCTCCCTCCCTTTCCCTTCGGCCACGGCGGAACGCCGGCCGGCCCATGACCTGAGTGCGGGAACCTCCATGCCTTCTTTCCGATTCGACGTCCTCGCGTGCGGCTTCGCCTTCGCCTTCGGCGTGTCCGCGCCGGTGATCGCCGTGGCTTCCGATGCGCCGGACGCCGCCGCCTACCAACGCTCGCTCGGTCTGCGCGACCAGTGGATGTACCTGACGAAGGGACTCGCCGGGCCGGCGACCTGGATCGACGCCGAGCGCTACCGCTACCGCCGCACGACCGAAGGCGGCTTCGAGTTCGTCGTGCGCCGCGTCGGCAGCGCGCAGGCGGAGCCCGCGTTCGACGCGGCGAAGCTGGCTCCGGCGCTCGCCAGGACGCTCGGGCGCGAGATCGACGGCCGCCGCCTGCCGTTCTCCGATTTCGAGTACGAGAAGAACGAGCGCGCGATCCTCGCCTGGACCGACGACGGCCGCGTGCGCTGCGAGCTCGGCGAGGCCTATACCTGCACGCGCTGGACCGACCCGGAGCGCTCGCCGCGTCCGCGCGGCTGGGGCGTCGTGCGCGACCTTTCGGTGCCGGCCGACGACACGCCGCACCGCTCGCCGGACGGGCGCTTCGAGGCATCGGTCGAAGGCAACAATCTCGTGTTGCGCACGCTCGCCGGCGGCGAGAAGCGCGTGCTGAGCCGCGACGGTTCGGCGGCCGACTTCTACGACCCGGAGACGATCGCGTGGTCGCCCGATTCGAGCCGCGTCGCGCTGTACCGCGTGCGTCCCGGTTACGCGCGACAGGTCACGCGTGTGGAAAGCACGCCGCGTGACCAGGTGCAGCCGAAGCTGCGTACGCAGCTGTATCCGAAGCCCGGTGATCCGGTCGACATCGAGCGGCCGGTGATCTTCGAGGTCGCCACCGGCCGCCGCATCGACGTGCCGACCGAGCTGTTCGCCAATCCGTTCGAACTGTCGCCGCTGGCGTTCCGCGCCGATGGCCGCACGCTCGCGTTCCGCTTCGTCGAGCGCGGCCACCAGCGCGTGCGCCTGATCGAAGTCGACGCATCGAGCGGCGTCGCGCGCAGTGTCGTCGAGGAACGCAGCGATACCTTCGTCAACGACTGGTGGTATCGCAGCGAGTTCCACGACGTCGGCGGCAAAGGCCGCGAAATCCTGTGGATGTCCGAGCGCGACGGCTGGAACCACCTGTACCGGATCGACGGCCGCAGCGGCCATGCACGCCAGCTGACGCGCGGGCCGTGGGTCGTACGGCGCATCGTCAAGGTCGACGAGGCGCGCCGCGAGATCTGGTTCGCCGCCAATGGCCGCGAACCGGGCGATCCGTACCTGCAGAACGTCTACCGCGTCGACTTCGACGGCAGGAACCTCGTGCGCATGACGCCCGGCGACGGCTGGCACGAGATCGCGCTGTCGCCGGACCTTCGCCACTACGTCGACACCTGGTCGCGCCTGGACCAGCCCAACGTGACCGAACTGCGCGACGCGCGCGACGGCCGGCTCGTCGCCGAACTGGAGCGCGGCGATGCCGCCGCGCTGTTCGCCGCCGGCTACAAGCCGCCGCAGACGTTCTCCGCGCCCGGTCGCGACGGCAAGACGCCGGTCTGGGGCCTCGTCGTGCGGCCGACGGACTACGATCCGTCGCGCAGGTACCCGGTCATCGAGAACATCTACGCCGGACCGCACGACGCGTCGGTGCAGAAGAAGTTCTGGCCGTTCGATTCACAGTCGAGCAACGACAAGCTGGTCGGCCTGCAGGCGCTGGCCGACCTCGGCTTCATCGTCGTGCAGATCGACGGCATGGGCACGATGAACCGGTCCAAGGCCTTCCACGACGTCGCCTGGAAGAACCTCGGCGACGCCGGCTTTCCCGACCGCATCGCCTGGCACCGGGCGATGGCGGCGCGCGATCCGTCCTACGACCTGTCGCGTGGCGTCGGCATCTACGGCGCCTCGGCCGGTGGCCAGAACGCACTCAACGCCCTCGAGTTCCACGCGGATTTCTACACCGTCGCCGTCGCCTACAACGGCTGCTACGACAACCGCATAGACAAGATCAGCTGGAACGAGCAGTGGATGGGCTGGCCGGTCGACGACAGCTACGCGCGTGCGTCCGGCGTCGACAACGCCTGGCGCCTGAAGGGCCATCTGCTGCTGATCGTCGGCGAGCAGGACGAGAACGTCGACCCGGCCTCGACCTACCAGGTGGCCGACGCCCTGATCCGCGCCGGCAAGGACTTCGACCTGCTCGCCGTGCCCGGCACCGGCCACGGTGTCGGCCGCTCGCAGGAGCCGATCGCCTACATCCAGCGGCGCAAGTTCGATTTCTTCGTGCGGCATCTGCTGAAGCAGCCGACACCGGAATGGAATCGCGATCCGGCCAAATGACGACGCCGTTCGCGTCCGAACCGTGGTTCTACGCTGGAGGCGGTTGTTCGAATCGCGCCTTCGCGGCACGAAATATCGCAGTTGCGCTCAGGTATGCAATGCACTGTCGGCGACGCGGGTCGCGTCGCGAGCGAGTCGTGGATCGTCTCGAACCGGAAGGAAGCCAACCACCGATGAGCGGGTGGTTGGCTCCTAAGGCCTACTCGATCGTGGCGCCGCATCCGGTGGTGGTGGATGCGCCTCCGAGGAGGACGTTGCCGGAATCGCGAACGGTGACGCTCACTGCGGCAGGATAGGTGTAGCCGAGAGGCGAGGGGCAGACGAAGCTGCAGATCTTCTTGTCGTCGCACACCTTCGGGAACGAGGGAACGGCGCCGGTGACGTCGACGTCCCAGTGAATCTTGAGAGGTGTCGACGGGGTACCCGAGACGCCCACGACGCAAAGTCCCGTCGAGCAGGAAAGGGTGATGGACGAGGACTGGGCATTGGCCCCGGTGGCTGCAATGGCAGCGAGTGCGGCGGTTGAAACGAACAGAATCTTCCGAATGCGCATTTCCACATCTCCTGTTGGAAAGAAGCACTACCGATTCGTCGCCTGACGTGCAGGCGGCTGGATCTTACCCGTCGTTGCGAACGCACGCAGGCCCTCTTGCGGGAATTCGTGATTCACGTCCCGCACAAGATGGCGGGAATTTCCGAAGGCCGATGACCAGCCGACGCGCAAGTTTCAAATGCAAACGCCGCCCTTGCGGCGACGTTTTTCCCGTGGAGGAAAACCACGGGCCGGAGCGTCGAGCGATCGCTTCCGGCCCGCAGCCCGAGCAAGTAGAGATGTTGTTGCCGGAGGAAGGGCGGACGAGGCCGCCCTTCCGGCCGGATCAGAACTTGTACTCCGCGGAAAGGAAGTACTCCGTTCCGACCGGGTTGTACTTGCTGACGTCGGCGTACGGCCACCACTTCTCGGACAGGTCGCCCGGCGGCTTGCGGTCGAACACGTTGGTCACCGCCACGCCGAAGGTGAGCACATCGCTGAAGCGATAGCTGCCGGACAGGTTCACCATCGTCCACGAGCCGACGCGCTTGTACTCGTCGGCCCAGCGTACCGGCGAGGAGCCGAGCTGGTTGATGTGCACGTAGGCGGACACGCGCTGGTAGTCCCAGCCCAGCGTCAGCGTGGAGCGCGTGCGGAAATCGCTCTGCCACTGCGCGTCGCGGATGTTCTCGACTTCGTCCTCCGGCAGGTAGCGGCTCAGCGTCTTCAGGATGTGCGTGTAGTTGAAGCGCGCGGAGAAGCGGCCCCAGCGGTCGGTCGGGAACACCGAGTTCCAGGTGAAGTCGATGCCGTCCTGGCGGTACATGCCGGTGTTGAACGGGCTGGTGATGACCGAGGTCACGTTGTCGTTCGGGCCGCCGCGGGACACGCGCGCGAGCATCGCGCGACACTTCGGCGAGGTGCGGTCGACGCCGTGGCCCTGCGCGTCGAAGCCGAGCGCGCATTCGGCGGCGTAGCGCAAGGTGGTGTCGGCACCGATCAGGCCGATCTGGTCCTCCAGCTGGATGCGGTACCAGTCGAGCGTGAACGAGTGGTGGCTGCCGACCTGCGCGACCAGGCCGATCGTGTTGCTGTAGCCGGTCTCCTCGTGCAGCTTCGGATCGCCCTCGGCGTACTGGCGGATCGAGCCGGTGCCGTACTTCTCGCCGCAGCGCTGCCAGCTCTGGCCCGGCGTCAGGTTTTCCTTCTGCACGCACTGCAGGTAGTCCGTGCCGCTGGTGTACGACGAGCTGCGCTCGGCGAACATGACGTGCATGTCCGGCGCGCGGAACGAGGTCGCGCGCGAGGCGCGGAACATCAGCCAGTCGGTCGGGCGCCAGCTCAGGCCGGCCTGGTAGGTGAACGCGCCGCCGACGTCCGACGCATCGGCGTACTTGTCGTAGCGCGCGGCCAGCTTGGCGTCCCATTGCCCGAAGCCGGAATCGGACTTCAGCAGCGGAATCGCGAACTCGCCGCCGAGTGCCGAGCGGTTGCGGCTGCCGTGGCCACGGATGCCGCTCCAGCCGTAGATGTCGCCGTCGACGGTCGGCTGGTCGGTGAGGAAGCTGTAGGTATCGCGCGTGAACTCGGCCACGGTGGCGAAGCCGAGCGGGCCGGCCGGCAGTTCGAACAGCGAGCCGGAGAGGTCGGCGCTGATCGACTGCGAGGTCGAGCGGCCGTCGCCGACCGAGGTGTGCAGCGCGCTGCGGAACGCGTCCGGGGTCAGCGCGCCGAAGAAGTCGAGGCCGCGGTTCGGGACGTAGTTGCCGTCCAGGCGGTCGGTGCCGACGCGGACCCAGCGGCTGCCTTCCCACGGGAAGGTCCAGTCGACGCCCTTCTGGCCGAACACCAGCGACAGCATCGCCTCGTCGTTGAGGCGCTGCACCGAATCCTTGTAGCCGTAGCGACCGTAGTTGTAGTTGATGCCGTAGTCGAATTCGCCGAGGCGTCCGCGCAGGCCGGTGATGAGCAGCTGCGAGTTCTCGTTGAAGCGCTGCTGGCCGCCGGGGAACTCGAAGTCGCGGAACGAGCGGAAGATGTGGCGCCAGCCCAGCGCTTCCGGTTCCTCCGCGTGCAGGTCGTCGACCACTTCGTAATCGACCGACCAGCTGTAGCGGTACAGGCCGGCGTCGGCCTTCGAGCGCGTCGCCAGCAGGGTCGCGTAGAACTCGTGGTCGCCGAAGGAATGCGTCAGGTTGGCGAAGCCGGACAGGCGGTCGCGCTTGTTGCGGATCGTGTAGGTGTCGAAGTCGTTGTCGCCGCAGTAGTGCTCGCTGCCCTCGCCGGCCCAGCCCGGACGGACCGGCTGGTAGCCGAGCGAGTTGCAGGCGGAGCTGAGGTCGAGCAGCCCCCAGCCGCTCTCGCGATCCCAGAACGACATCACCTGCGAAAGGCCGCGGTAGTCCGGGTCCGGCGAGCGCTCGGGGCTGTCGAACCAGCGGCGCTGGTCGCCGCGGATCGGCTTGCGCCGGTCGAGTTCGAGACCCCAGGTGACGCGCGTGTCGCCGTGCGCGAAGCCGGAAGACACCGTCGCGCGGTCGGACCGTCCGCCGCCGTGCACCGTGTCGCCGTAGCGGTAGCTCAGGGTCGTCTCCTCGACGCGATCCTTCAGGATCACGTTGACGACGCCGGCGACCGCGTCCGAGCCGTAGATCGCCGAGGCGCCGCTGGTCAGGATCTCGACGCGCTCGACCGCCGAGGTCGGGATCATCGCGAGGTTCGTCACGTTGCCGCCGACCGCGTCGGATGGTTTCGGCAGCGACGGGATGCGCCGGCCGTTGATCAGGATCAGCGTGTAGCCGGGGCCGAAGCCGCGCAGGTTCAGCGCCTGCGCGTTGGCGTTGAAGTTGTTGGTCTGTTCCTCGCCGATGAAGATGCCGTTGTTGACGGTCAGGTTCGACAGCGCGTCGTACACGTTGGCGAAGCCTTCGTGCTGGATGTCGGCGGCAGTCAGCACCTGTACCGGATCGACGCCCTCGATCTCCGTGCGCTTGATGCGCGAGCCGGTCACTTCGATCTTTTCCAGCGTCTGCGACGACGAAGCCGCCTCGTCCGTCGCGCCGGCCTGCTGCGCCAGCGCGGCGAACGGGAACAGCGCGAGGCAGATCGCCTGCGCGATGCGGTTTCGCAAATGGATGGCTTTCATCCGGTACCCCCTCCCCTCAACTTGTCTTATGGATGTCATGCGTTCGTCACGGCCGTGAAGCCGCTGTTGGCATGGTGTTGGGGAGGGCGGGGCCGCCGATAGCAGGAAAAGCCGTTCGACAACGCGGAAATCCGCACAACGACATTCCATGGAATAGCCGGGTGCCGTCGACGTCGATGCCGTCGCGATGCGGCACGCGGACGGCTGCGCCCCGTTCGTGGCGGAGCGGTCGGACACCACCGCATCGCTCGACGCGAGGGGTGTGGAGTCGCCGTCGCTCCCTTGCCACACGACCCGTTCCGCGTCGTTGACTCTGTTCCATAACACGCATACAGTAATATCGAATGAGGCCGGTACCGCTCCGGCGTGACGGGAGGCAGTCCATGCAAGCCGTGGTTTCGCGTCGGAAGGGTTACCGGCAAGGTCCGTTCGGGCCGGACGAGGCGACGCGTCATGGCTGAGCTCGTGCTCGCGATCGGGACTTCGCACGGGCCGATGCTGTCGACGCCGCCGGACAAGTGGGACCTGCGCGTGCGCGCCGACCGCGCGGATCCGGCGCATCCGTTCCGTGGAAACACCTACTCCTTCGACGAGCTCGTGGCGCTGCGCGCGGGCGAGAACCTGGCCGAACGCAACACGCCCGACGAACGCCGTGCGCGCGCCGACCGCTGTGCCGCCGCGCTGGACGAACTCAAGCGCCGCCTCGACGCGGCGAAGCCCGATGTCGTCGTCATCGTCGGCAACGACCAGCGCGAGGTCTTCGGTCCGGCGATCACGCCGGCACTGTGGGTGTTCGGCGGCGAATCGGTCTTCGACGAGCCGGTCAGCGCGGAACGGCTGGCGAAGATGCCGCCGGGCATCTCGATCTCGTCGGTCGCGATCAAGCCGTCCGAACATGCCGTCTACCCGGTGCATGCGCCGCTGGCGCGCCACCTGATCGAGGCCTTCGTCGACGGCGGCCACGACGTCACGGTGTCGACCGAGGTACCGCAGCGCGGCAGCGACGGCCCGACCGGCATGCCGCACGCGTTCGGCTTCGTCTACCAGCGCCTGATGGCCGGCCAGGTGCCGCCGCACGTGCCGATCATGCTCAACACGTTCTATCCGCCGAACCAGCCGCGCGCGACGCGTTGCGTCGACCTCGGCCTCGCCCTGCGCGAGGCGATCGCGACGTGGCCGGAGGACCTGCGCGTCGTGCTGATCGCCTCCGGCGGCCTGAGCCACTTCGTCATCGACGAGGCGTTCGACCACGCGCTGATCGACGCCGCACGGGCCAACGATCTCGCGTGGCTGCGTTCGATCGACGAGGCGCTGCTGCAGTCGGGCACGTCGGAAGTGAAGAACTGGCTGCCCGTGATGGCCGCCGCCGGCGCTGCCGGCATGGCGATGCAGGTGATCGACTACGTGCCGTGCTACCGCTCCGAAGCGGGCACCGGCAACGCAATGGGTTTCGTCGTGTGGCAGCCGCCGTCGGCGCCGTGAGACGAGGACCGTCCGCAATCCGAGGAGAACAGAGCCGATGCTGTCCAAGGCAGACAACGAGAGATTGACCCGGGTCGGACCCGGTACGCCGATGGGCGAACTGTTCCGCCGCTTCTGGATGCCGGCGCTGCTCTCCGAGGAAGTGGCCGAACGCGACGGCGCGCCGGTGCGGCTGCGCCTGCTCGGCGAGGACCTCGTCGCGTTCCGCGACACGCAGGGCCGCATCGGCATCGTCGACGCGTACTGCGCGCACCGTCGTGCCGGCCTGTACTTCGGCCGCAACGAGGATTGCGGACTGCGCTGCGTCTACCACGGCTGGAAGTTCAACGTCGACGGCGAGTGCGTGGACATGCCGGCCGAGCCGCAGGGCATGTCGGCGTCGACCAGGGTGCGCATCAAGGCCTACAAGACGGCCGAGCGCAACGGCGTGGTGTGGGTCTACATGGGACCACCGGAGAGCGAGCCGGCGCTGCCCGATTTCGAGTGGTCGCGCCTGCCCGAGCGCCAGCACACGGCGACGAAGCGCTGGCAGCAGTGCAACTGGGCGCAGGCGGTCGAGGGCGGCATCGACTCGAGCCACATCTCGTTCCTGCACAGCCGCACCGAGAAGACCGCGCTGCCGAGCAACAAGTACCACGCGTCCGATCGTCATCCGGTGTTCGAGGTGCAGGAGACCGACTACGGCCTGCGCATCGCCGCGCGCCGCAACGCCGAGCCGGGGACCTACTACTGGCGCGTCACTCAGTTCCTGCTGCCGTTCTACTCGATGATCCCGCCGGTCGGGGACTTCCCCGAGTCGAGCCGCGAGCCGTACGACGGCCACGCCTGGGTGCCGATCGACGACGAGAACACCTGGACCTGGTCGTTCAGCGCGAGCCCCGCGCGTGCCTACGACGACAAGGAGCTGGAATTCCGTGGCGGCCGCGAAGGGTTCTGGGGACCGGTCGACGAACAGTACCGGCCGCTGCTCAACCGCGACAACGACTACCACATCGACCGCGCGCGCCAGCGCACGGGCAACTTCACCGGCATCGACGGCATCCCGAACCAGGATGCCGCCGTGCAGGAGAGCATGGGGCCGATCGTCGATCGCACGAAGGAGCGTCTCGGTGCGTCCGACCGCGGCATCGTGCAGTTCCGCCGGCTGCTGCTGCGCCTCGCGCGCGAGCTGGAAGAGGGCACGCCGCCCGCGGCGGCGGCCGATGGCCGCCTCTACAACGTGCGCTCCGCCTCCCTGCTGCTGCCCGAGGACGTGCCCGTCGCCACCGGCGCGGCATCGCTGCTCGCGGGCGCGGCGCCCTGAGCCCTTCCCCGAACTTCCCGTTCCGATCCTTCTTCTGGAGTCCTGCATGATCATCGATTGCCACGCCCACGTCAGCGCACCGACCGAACTGTGGGCGTACAAGGCCGCCCTGATCGCGAGCCGCGGTTCGCACGGACGCGGCGGCGTCAAGGTGACGGACGACGAGATCCGCGCCGCCGCGAACAAGGCGGAAACCTGGCCGAAGGGCCACCTCGACTATGTCCGCGACCACGGCACCGACCTGCAGCTGGTGTCGCCGCGTCCGTTCCAGCTCATGCAGTCCGAGAAGCCGGCGAAGATCGTTCACTGGTTCACCGAGGAGTGCAACAACATCATCTACCGGCAGACGCAGCTGTTCCCCGGCATCTTCGCCGGCGTCGCCGGCCTGCCGCAGACCGCCGGCGATCCGATCCAGAAGGCGTTGCCGGAACTCGAGCGCTGCATCCGCGAACTCGGCTTCGCCGGCTGCCTGCTCAATCCCGACCCGTTCGAGAACAGCGGCTCCGAAGCGCCGCCGCTCGGCGACCGCTACTGGTATCCGCTGTACGAGAAGCTGTGCGAGCTCGACGTGCCGGCGCACATCCACGGCACCGGTTCGCGCTCCGAGCGCGTGCCCTACTCGCTGCACTTCATCAACGAGGAGACGGTGGCGGTCTACGGCCTCGTCAATTCCGAGGTGTTCAAGGACTTCCCGGACCTCAAGGTCGTCGTCAGCCATGGCGGCGGCGCGATCCCGTACCAGCTCGGCCGCTTCGACGCGCCGTCGCTGCGCCGCCCGGCCGGCCAGCGCTTCTCCGAGCGCATGTCCAAGCTGTACTTCGACACGGTGCTCTACACCGAGGAAGCGCTGCGCCTGCTCATCAAGACCGTCGGCGTCGACCGCTGCCTGTTCGGCACCGAATGCCCGGGCGTCGGCTCCGCCGTCGATCCGAAGACCGGCCGTTCGATGGACGACGTGAAGTCGATGATCGACGGACTCGACTTCCTGAGCGCCGACGACCGCAGGAAGATCTACGAGGACAACGCGCGCAAGGTGTTCCGCATCGCCTCGTCCGCGCAGGCCGCCTGAACCTCGACCCGGGGACCCGCGCCATGACCCAGACCCTGCAGGCGATCGTCGCCGCCCGCCGTGCCGAGACCGACGCCATCGCCGTGTTCGAGCTGCGCGCGCGCGACGGCGGCGTGCTGCCGCCGTTCACGGCCGGCGCGCACATCGACCTCTACCTGCCGAACGGCCTGGTGCGCAGCTATTCGCTGGTCAACGACCAGGACGAGCGCGACCGCTACGTCATCGGTGTCAGCCGCGACGCGGCCAGCCGCGGCGGATCGGCGTACGTGCACGAGCACATCCAGGCCGGCACCGAGCTGACCATCGACCATCCGCGCAACAACTTCGCGCTGGCGGAAGACGCGGCGCATTCGGTGTTCGTGGCCGGCGGCATCGGCATCACGCCGATCCTGTCGATGGTGCGGCGCCTCGACCGGATCGGCCGTCGCTGGACCCTGCACTACTGCACGCGCACACGCGCGCACGCGGCCTTCCTCGACGAACTGGCCGCCCCGGGCGCGTTCCGGCACGGCGAGGTGCATCTGCGCTTTGACCAGGAGCCGGGCCAGGGCCTGCTCGATCTCGACGCGCTGGCCGCCGGTGTCGCGCCGGGAACGCATCTGTACTGCTGTGGTCCGACGCCGATGCTGGTCGCGTTCGAGCAGGCGGTGGCGAAGCGGCCGGACTGCGTCGGCCACGTCGAGTACTTCGCCAATACGCAGGCGGCGGCGACCGACGGCGGCTACGACGTGGTCCTCGCGAGGACGCAGAAGACCGTCGGCATACCGGCCGGGAAATCGATCCTCGACGCGCTGCTGGAGGCGGGAATCGAGGCGCCGTACTCGTGCCACGAAGGCGTCTGCGGCACCTGCGAGACGCGCGTGCTCGAAGGCGAGCCCGACCATCGCGACCTGGTGCTGAGCCGCGCGGAGCAGGAATCGGGCAAGGTCATGATGATCTGCGTCTCCGGATGCAAGGGAAAACGGCTGGTACTGGACATGTGACGTGCCGCCGCCCCGGGCGCGCAGGCACCCGGAGCGGGAAGGCGCGCGGAATGGAAGGAAAAGGAATACGTGGTCCGGCCGTCGCCGCGTGCGGCGGGAGCGGATCGGAGGAATACAGCGAGGGCATCTGCTTCCTTCCGGGCGCCGAGGCGGCCGGTGGACGATGTCCGGCACAGGCGGCGACGAACTCGGAGACGGACATGCAGCAAGGTTTCACCCAGACGATCGACGGCCGGGGCGAAGGCAGCCCGACATCGTTCGACGTGATCAACCCGGCCACGGGCGAGGCGTTCGCGCGCTGTCCCGACGCGACGAGCGAGCAGCTCGACCGCGCGGTCGCCGCGGCCCGCCGCGCGTTCCTCGCGTGGCGCGGGACCTCGCAGGAACAGCGCCGCGCCGCCCTGCAGGCCTTCGGCGCCGCCGTGCGTGAGCGCACGGACGAGATCGCGGCCCTCCTCACGCGCGAGCAGGGCAAGCCGTTGCAGCGTGCGAAGGAGGAGATCCAGCGCGCACTCGCCAATCTCGAGGGTATCGTCGCGAATCGCCTCGAGACCGAAGTGCTGCGCGACGACGCGCGCGGACGCGTCGAGATCCAGCACCACCCGCTCGGCGTGATCGGCGCGATCACGCCGTGGAACGTTCCGATCCTGCTGGCGATGCCGAAGATCGCGCAGGCGCTCTACACCGGCAACACGATCGTGCTGAAGCCGTCGCCGTACACGCCGCTGACCACGCTGCTGCTCGGCGAGATCGCGCGCGACGCGTTCCCGGCCGGCGTGGTCAACATCCTCGCCGGGGGCAACGACTTCGGCCGCTGGATGACCGAGCATGCGGGCATCGACAAGATCTCGTTCACCGGCTCGGTGGCGACCGGCAAGCGCGTGATGGCGAGCGCGGCTGCCACGCTCAAGCGCGTCACGCTTGAACTCGGCGGCAACGACGCCGCGATCGTGCTCGACGACGTCGACGTCAAGGCGATCGCGCCGAAGCTGTTCTGGGCGGCGTTCGGCAACAGCGGCCAGATCTGCCAGGCGATCAAGCGCCTGTACGTGCACGAGAACGTCTACGACGCGCTCTGCGACGCACTGGTCGCGATCGCGGGTTCGGTCCGGATCGGCGAAGGCTTCGAGGAAGGCGTCCTGCTCGGCCCGGTGCAGAACCGCATGCAGTACGAGCGCGTGCTCGAACTGCTCGCCGACACGAAGCGGCAGCCCGGCGTGCGCATCCTCTGCGGCGGCGACGCGCTGCCGCGCCCCGGCTACTTCATCGCGCCGACGATCGTCGCCGATATCGCCGAAGGCACGCGCCTGGTCGACGAGGAGCCGTTCGGCCCGGTGCTGCCGGTGCTGCGCTTCCGCGACGTCGACGACGCGTTGCGTCGCGCCAACGATTCGCGCTTCGGCCTCGCCGGTTCCGTGTGGAGCGCGGACGAGGCGCGCGCGAAAGCCGTCGCCGAGCAGCTCGAAGTCGGCACCGCATGGATCAACCACCACCTCGGTGTCGAGGCCGACGTGCCTTTCGGCGGATTCAAGGAATCCGGCATCGGCCGAGAATACGGAATCGACGGACTCCGGCACTACAGCGAAGTGCGAGCGGTCAGCCGACCCCTCTTTCCGCCGCGTCCCGCGGCCCCGGGAGCGAAACCATGAGCGCAAGCCATCCACAGCCGGGTGGACAGCCAGCCAAGAGCCTGTCCGAACGCGCCGACGAACTCGAGCACCGCATGATCGAGGAGCTCGACCGGCGCGTCGTGCGCTCGGTCCTGTTCGAGCTCGGCGAGAAGGATCCCAAGACGCTCAACCAGCCGCCGCCGCCCGGCAGCAAGCCGGACAAGCGCCGGTTCCTCATGGGTGACGATCCGCGCCTGCCGAAGATGCCGGAGGCGCCGACCCTGCTCGACTTCTTCCGCTACCGCTTCGCGCCGCCGACGCATCTGCTGCAGAGCGCGACGCATGCGCTCAAGGGCGGCCACGACGAGAAGACCGTCCTGGCCTGCCTGCTGCACGACATCGCCGTGTCGGGGTTCATCCGCGCCGACCACGGCCACTGGGGCTCGCAGCTGATCGCGCCGTACGTCGACGAGGAGGTGAGCTGGGCGATCCGCTACCACCAGGCCCTGCGCTTCTTCCCGGACGAGTCGGTCGGCTACACGTATCCCGACGCCTACATCCGCTACTTCGGCCCCGACTACCAGGTCGACGACTACGTCCGCGCCGACTACGAGGTCGCGCGCAACCACAAGTGGTACATGACCAGCCGCCTCATCACGATCAACGACATCTACTCGTTCGACCCGAACGCGCAGGTGAGCTGGGATCCCTTCATCGACATCATCGGTCGCCACTTCCGGCAGCCGAAGGAAGGACTCGGCTTCGACGGATCGCCCGTCGCACACATGTGGCGCACGATGATCTGGCCGACGAAATTCCTGTGAGGCTTTCCCGTTCCCGCGACGACTCTTCCTTCTCCCACCTGCCGGAGAGGGCGGGGTGAGGACGAACGGAGCGGGGTGCTTCGTTCCGACGGCCCTTATCCGCCTTCGGCGCCTTCCTCCGCGGAATGGGGAAGGAACCGCACGACCAGCGCGACGCCGGCATCGCGTCGCGCCAGCACCATCCAGAGGAATGCATGTCCAACACTCCTGAAGCCGCGCCGATCAGCCGCCGCGCGTTCCTGGGCCGCATCGGCGCCTTGTCCGGCGCGGCCGTCATGTACCAGGCCATGAGCACGCTCGGCTTTGCGGCGGAGTCGAGCTACCGCGCGCCGATCGACCTGTCCGGCGCGCCGCGCGGCACCTCGGTGCTGGTCCTCGGCGCCGGCCTCGCCGGTCTCGTCGCCGCGTACGAACTGAGCCGGGCCGGCTACACGGTCAAGGTGCTCGAGTACAACCAGCGCGCCGGCGGCCGCTGCTGGACGATCCGTGGCGGCGACGAGTTCACCGAGCTCGGCGGTTTCCGGCAGAAGTGCGAGTTCGACGAGGGCCTGTACTTCAATCCGGGACCGTGGCGCATCCCGTACCACCACTACGGCGTCCTCGACTACGCGCGCCGCCTGAAGGTGCCGCTGCAGTCGCTCAACCAGATCAACGACAACGCCTGGGTGCACTCGACCAAGGCGTTCGGCGGCAAGCCGCAGCGTTACCGCCACGTGCGCAGCGACTTCAAGGGCCACGTCGCGGAGCTGCTGGCGAAATCCGTCAACCAGGGCGGACTCGACACCGCGCTCGACGTCGAGGACCGGGAAAAGATGCTCGAGGCGATGCGCACCTGGGGCATCCTCGACAAGGACTACCGCTACGTCGCCTCGCGCGCGGTCGACGGCAGCCGCGGCTACGGCGTGCCGCCCGGCGGCGGCCTGATGCCCAAGCCGGAACTGTCGACGCCGCTCGATCCGAAGGCCCTGCTGCAATCCGGCCTGTGGAAGAACCTGGTCACCGACCACGACTACGAGATGGGCCAGGCGATGTTCCAGCCGGTCGGCGGAATGGACCGCATCGCCGACGCGCTGTACCGCGAGGTCCGGCAGCACGTGCAGTTCGGCGCCAAGGTGGTCGGCATCGACCAGGACGACCGCGGCGTATCCGTGTCGTGGGTGGACGCCGCCAAGGGCGGCACGCCGAAGGTGGCCACGGCCGACTGGTGCCTGTGCACGATCCCGCTGTCGATCCTCTCGCAGATCCCGATGCGCGTCGGCGACGCGATGCAGTCGGCGATCAATGCCGCGGCGCCGTACGTCGCCTCGACCAAGATCGGCCTGCAGTTCAAGCGCCGTTTCTGGGAAGAGGACGACCGCATCTACGGCGGCATCAGCTACACCGATCTTCCGATCGGGGTGATCAGCTACCCGATGGAAGGACAGAACCTGCCCGGCAAGGGCGTGCTGCTCGGCGGCTACGCGTTCGGTCCGAACTCGTACACGTTCGCCTCGCTCGATCCGCAGCAGCGCGTGCGCGAGGCCGTGCGGCTCGGCGCGCAGATCCATCCGCAGTACGAGAAGGAATTCGAGAACGGCGTTTCCGTGGCCTGGCATCGCATGCCCTATACGCTCGGCTGCTTCGCGCCATGGCCCGGCGACACGCGCGAGAAGCACTACGAGAACCTGTGCCGGATCGACGGCCGCATCGCCCTCGCCGGCGAGCACGCCTCGCGCCTGCCGGCGTGGCAGGAAGGTGCGGTGCTGTCGTCGCTCGACGCGATCGGACGCATGCACGCGCGCATCACCTCGACCGGGGAGAAGAAGAATGGATGAGCGCCTGCTGCTGTCCCTCGTGCGCCTCGCGGCCGCGTTCGCGCTCTGCGCGGGTACGACTTCCGTCGCCGCCGCGCCGGCCGTGCCGCCACCGGAGTCGGTGGTGGCCAACCGCAGGTTCGTCGGCGAGGACGGCGCCGTGCTGTACCACGTCGTCTGCCAGGGCTGCCACATGCCCGCCGGCGAAGGCGCGGAGGGCGCCGGCCGCTATCCGGCGCTGGCCAACAACCCGAAACTCGCGGCCGCGCCCTATCCGGCGCTGACGATCCTCAACGGGCGCAATGCGATGCCGGCGCTCGGCGCTTTCCTCAGCGACGCGCAGGTCGCCGCGATCGTCAACTACGTGCGCACGAATTTCGGCAACCACTACGGCGACGCGATCAGTGCGGCCGACGTCGCCAAGTTCCGCTGAATCCCCGGTCGATGCGTCGGGATCACCCACAGGAGACAACACCATGAACGACATCCGCAAGAAGCTCGCGCCGGCGCTCGTCGCCGGCGTCGCCTCGCTCGCCGCGACCGCGGTTTCCGCCAAGGACGCGATCCGCCACCTCGGCCCCAATCCGAACATGCCGATCGCGCAGGCGGTCGAGGTGCCGGCCGGGCAGTCCATCGTCTTCCTCAGCGGTTCCGTGCCGGACGTGGCCGACAAGGAGGCGCCGAAGGACAGCCTCCAGGCCTACGGCGACACCAAGACGCAGACCGTCAGCGTGCTGAAGAAGATCGAGGCCTCGCTGAAGTCGATGAACCTGACGATGGGCGACGTCGTCAAGATGCAGATCTTCCTCGTCGGCGATCCGGCGAAGGGTGGCAAGATGGACTTCGGCGGCATGATGGAAGGCTATCGCCAGTTCTTCGGCACCAAGGAACAGCCGAACCTGCCGGCGCGCTCGGTCATGCAGGTCGCCGCCCTCGCCAGCGCCGGCTGGCTGGTCGAGATCGAAGTGACGGCGATGCGCAAGTAGTCCCGCGTCATCCGAGCAAGCGAAAACGCCCGCCTGGAAGCAGGTGGGCGTTTTCGTCTGCACGAACGCCGTGCCGGGTGGCGAGGCGAGGAAGCGCCGGATTACTCGCGTGTAGGAAAGTTCCTACAAGTTTTGTAGGACGACTCCCATTCCGTCCGAATGTCCGTGGGCCGTCACACTTCCGGCGCTCCGACTCCTCCAGATTCCGTCGGCCACGTCCGTGGCGACAACGGAGAAAAGGAAATGGCTGAGAGATTCCCGATGAGATTGCTGGCTCTTTCCGTCATGCCGGTTCTGATGCTGAGCGGCACCGCCGGCGCGGTGGGTCCGGTCAGCATCACGCAGGCAGGCGCCTTGGCGGGTGGCATCACTCCGGGAGACACGCCGGGGTTTCCCGTCACGATCTCCGAGCCGGGGTCCTACCGGCTCGATTCCAATCTGGTCCTCACGACGGCGAAGGCGGGAACGTCGGCGGTGACGATCACTGCCAACGACGTCACCCTCGACCTTAACGGATTCCAGATTGACGGAGGCGCCCGATGCCTGGAGGGAGCCATGTACGGGAATTCCTGCTCGGGACCGATATCCGGCATGTACCTGGTTCATTCCCAGGGAAACGGCGTGACCATCAGGAATGGCTCCATCCGCGGCTCCTCCGGTGCGGGTGTCTTTCTGTCCGGCGAGAGCTCTCTGGAGTCCTTGCGCGTTTCGATGAACATCGGGAACGGAATCGAGGTGTGGACCACGAAGACGTATTCGATTTCCGACACCTCCGTGACGCTGAGCGGCAACGGCATTTTTAGCGAGTCGCACGGCACCCTGAAGAACGTGCGATCGACGTACAACAACAACTATGGCATCTACGCGACGAAAGGTACGATCGTCGACGTCGTGTCCAGCTTCAACGCCGGGACGGGGGTGCTTCCCGGATTCTCCACCGTGGAGCGCGCTTATGCCCAGGAGAACGGCGTGAACGGTATCTGGGGCGGCAGCGTCGTCAGGGATTCGGCGGCGCGGGGCAATGCAGGGATTGGGTTCAAGGCAAACACCGGCACGATCTACATCAGCGACTACGCGGACGGCAACGGAAGTCATGGTTTTGATCTTGCCGGCAGCCCGAATTGCTACAGCAACCTCTTCGCCAACGGCAACGGCGGCACGCAGATACTCGGCGGTACCGCATTCAACGGCACCAAGGTGACCTGTCCCTGACAGGAACCGGTGACTGATACGAAAAGGGCACCGGATTTCCGGTGCCCTTTTCGTATCGGAACCTCGTCGCCGCGAATCGAAGCGCGTCAGAGGTCGACCAGATTGTCGTTCTCGTCGACCGTCATGCCCATCGCCTCGCGGAACGCGTCGCGCACCTCGTCGGGTTGCCCGTACTGGAAGGCGTAGTGCTTGAGGTGCTTGGACAGGATCGGGTGCGCCTTGAGCCTCTCGCGCGACAGGCCGTCGGTGAACAGGTGCTTGTTGGCGATCGGCAGCGGGATGCAGACATTCTTCTCCGCATCGCGCACGAGGCCCTTCGGGTCCTTCCCCTGCGCGATCGCGTCGAGATCGTCGAAGAACTGGCGCCGCATCATCGCGATGCCGCGGTCGCTGCTGCCGAGGTTCTCCTGCGTGCGGTCGGCGATGCGGCCCTGCCCGACCCATGCGACGAAGTCCTGGTTCATCACGTGGCTGGTGATCCAGCGACCGGTGGCCTCGTCCTTGACCGGCGCGCGCCAGGTCGGAACGTGTTCCTGCACGTAGGGGTCGCGTTCGAGCGGCACGCGGTTGAACGCCCAAGTGACGCTGAGCGTGTTCTCGTCGTCGATCGGCACGCGCCATTCGAAATGATCGCCGAGGCAGAAGACGTTCGGCCACAGCGCGAGACGGCCCGTCGTCCAGAGCGGATGATTCTCGCTGGTGTCGGTGCGGATGCGCTTGTAGATGAGCCCGTAGTCGAATTCCTCGAAGTCGAGCTTCGTGTGCGTCGGCGCGTACGGTCCCGTGCTGCCGCGCAGGCGGACACTCCAGTTCGAATGCATCCACTCGAAGTGGACGGGATCGATCGAGTTCTCCTGGCACTGGACCCAGTTGCACGGCACTTCGGAAATGACGACCTGGGCGAAGCCGTTCTTCCAGGTGAACGGTTCCCAGTTCGGCACCAGCGGCGCGGGCTGCGGGCCGAGGTAGGCCCAGATCATGCCCGCGTGCACGTGCACCGGGTACGACTTGATGCGGATGCGGTCCTTGAGCTTCGCCTGCGGATTGGCGATGTCCTCGTAGGGCTGCTCGATGCAGCTGCCTTTCTCGTTGTACAGCCAGCCGTGGTAGTTGCAGCGCAGGCCGCCTTCCTCCACGAAACCGTAGGACAGGTCGGCGCGGCGGTGCGGGCACTGGCGATCGACCAGGCCGAAATTGCCCGACAGGTCCTTGTAGAGGACGAGGTCCTCGCCCAGCACGCGCACCGCGCGCACCGGCATCCTGTCGAACTCGGTCTCTCCGGCGATGGGGTGCCAGTAGCGGCGCAACAGATCGCCCATCGGCGTGCCGGCCGACACCTGGGTCAACAGCGTGTTCTTCGCCTCGGCGAGCATAGGCCTCCCGTCTCCTTTCGCGACTGGTTCATAGTTCCAGCCATATCACGCATACTGTATGATATATATAGGCCTGTCAAGCTCGCGGCCTTCCGCGCAGGGCGCGCAGCGTCCCGTCGGACGGCGCGATTCCGCCAACGCCGAGCACGAGTCGCCATCGCCCATGTCCGCCCCCATCGAATCCGACCACCGCGACCGTCCCGGGCGGCGCGTACCGGTCACCTTGCTCAGCGGCTTCCTCGGCAGCGGCAAGACCACGCTGCTGTCGCGCCTGCTCGGCCACGCGCGCATGCGCGACACCGCCGTGGTCATCAACGAGTTCGGCGAGATCGCCCTGGACCACCTGCTCGTCGCGAAGGTCGACGCGCAGACCGTCCTGCTCGACGGCGGCTGCGTCTGCTGCGCGGTGCGGGACGACCTCGGCGAGACGCTGCTGTCGCTGCACGAGCGGCACGTCCGCGGCGACCTGCCCGGCCTCGACCGCGTCGTCGTCGAAACGAGCGGGCTGACCGACCCGACCGCGATCGCCGCCCTTCTGCTGCGCGATCCCGCGCTGGCCCGGCGCTTCGAGCTCGACGCGGTGGTCATCACCGTGGACTGCCTGCACGCGCACGTGCAGATCGACGAACATCCGGAGGCGCGGCGCCAGATCCTGCTGGCCGACCGCCTGCTGCTGACCAAGGCCGACCTCGTCGGCGAGGACGAGCGCCGGCGCCTCGCCGCGCGGCTGCGCGAGCTCAATCCGGCGGCGGTGCAGATCGAGTGCCTCCACGGCGACGTCAATCCGGCCGCCCTCGTCGATCTCGGCATGCATGGCGCGTCGGGCCTGCCTGCGGACGTGGCCCGCTGGCACGCGGTGCCGGAACCCGCACGGATGGGCGGCTCCGGCGGTCCATCGTGCGACGGATCGCACGATCACGCCCCCGGGCACGCCTGCCGGCACGAGGCGCCGGAAACCGGGGGGCATGGTGTCCACGGCGACGGCGTCCAGGCGCACTGCCTTCACCTGGAGGAACCGCTCGACTGGGCGGTGGTCAGCAGCTGGCTCGGCTCGATCGCGTTCCACCACGGCGACCGGCTGCTGCGGCTGAAGGCGATCGTCGACATCCGCGGCGAGGATCGGCCGGTGGCGATCCACGGCGTGCGCCAGTGGTTGAACACCCCCGAGCCGCTTCCGGACCGGCCCGACGGGGTTCGCGGCTCGCGTTTCGTGTTCATCGTGCGCGACCTGCCGCGCATGACTCTGGTCAAGGCGCTGGAAGCCGCGCTGCGCGAGGATTATGGACATGACGATCCGGCGGATTGCCCGGACGGCCGATTTGCCTAAAAATCCGACGCCGTGCTCCTGCCCGCATGCACGCGATCGCCGGCCCCGGGGAGGGCGGCGATCCGCAGGAGAGCGGTGCGCAGAACCGCTCCGGCACAAGGATGTGCTGCCGCATCGGGCGTGCCAATGCCCGATGCGGAACACGTGGCGCGGCTTCGCCGCGACCGTTTTCTTGCGGACCGCGGCAGGACGCCCGGTTTCGCAAACTGCTCAGGAGAGATCATGCAGCGCGAGAAGCGGGAAACTCCGGTATGGACGCTCGGCCGTTCCGAATCGACGGCGATCCGCGTCGAGAGGCAGATCAAGGAAGCGCTGCTCGACGGCCATTTCGCCGCGGGTGATTTCCTCGGTTCCGAAAACGACCTGACCACGCAGTTCGGCGTCAGCCGCCTGCCGATCCGCGAGGCGCTCGGTCGTCTCGAGGCGCTCGGCGTGGTCGACATCCGTACTGGCGCGGGCGGCGGCGCGCGCATCGCGCACGGCAATCCGGAGCGCTTCTCCGAGGCGCTGGCGATCCAGCTCAAGCTGATCGGCCTGCGCGAGGAGGAGATCTTCGACGCGCTGCTGACGGTCGAGACCGCCGTCGCCACGTTCGCCGCGCAGGCCGCGACCGACGACGACATCGCCCGCCTGCGCGAGGCGCTGGAGCAGGCCGAGAGCCGTGTCGATTCGCCGGAGGAATTCCTGCAGGCCACGATGGCGTTCCGCAAGGCCGTGGCGGGGGCGTCGCACAACCACTTCCTCGACATCATGATGCAGGCGGTCGTGCACGTGTTCTACCGCTCGCTGGCGAAATACACGACCAGCACCGTGGCGAAGAGCGTCGTCGGACGCCATCGCGCGCTGTTCGAGGCGATCAGCAAGCGCGACGCGGACACCGCGCGCGAGATCGTCGCCTACAACACCAGCCTGCTGAGCAAGAAGTACCTGGCCGCGCGCGACGCGGCGCTGGCGGC
>DBMH01000247.1:0-3154 GCA_002297645.1 Rhodanobacteraceae bacterium UBA703
TCCATCATGTCCGACGGCGCGACGATGTCGGCCCCCGCCTCGGCGTGCGAAACGGCCTGCTTCACCAGCGCCTCGACGGTGAGGTCGTTGACGACGTAGCCCGAGTCGTCGATCAGGCCGTCCTGGCCGTGCGTCGTGAACGGGTCCAGCGCGACGTCGGTGATGACGCCGAGCTCGGGGAATTCCTTCTTCAAGGCGCGTACCGCGCGCTGGGCGAGGCCGTCCGGATTCCAGGCCTCGCGTGCATCGAGCGACTTCGCCTCCGGCGGCGTGACCGGGAACAGCGCCAGCGCGGGTACGCCGAGTGCCTGGGCTTCTCCCGCGATACGCAACAAGCGGTCGATGGAGAGGCGCTCGACGCCCGGCATCGACGGTACCGGTTCTGCGACGTCCTGCCCCTCGCGCACGAACACCGGCAGGATCAGGTCGGCTGCGTTCAGGTCGGTTTCGCGGACCAGCGCGCGCGAGAACGCGTCGCGACGCAGGCGGCGCAGACGGGTATTCGGATAGGCCATCGGGATGCGGAGTCCGGTTGCAGGGAATCGGGCCATTGTACGGCCGGTCGGCCGGCACGCTCTGCGGCCGGATGTCGCCGCGACGGCCTGACAGGGATTGCCGCCGAATCCCGTATTGCAGGGAAAGTGGAATCTGACAGTGGACATTCAGCTTTAGTTATGCATCACTCCGTCAGACTGTTAATTAACCGTTAGCCCGGCTGCCCCCTGTGCTCAGACGGAACGCAAAGAACGTTCCGCAGCGCACTGAAAGAGATAAAGAACATGCTGTCCCCGATCCTTCTCGCCGCTCTCTGTGCCGTGGCCCTCCTGATCGCCGCGTCGATCCGCCGCGTTCCCGAGGGGCACGTCTACGCGTTCCGGCGCATGGGCGGACACATCCGCATCGTCGGTTCCGGCACGCATCTGGTCGTTCCGCTGGTCGAGCGCGTCGCGCGCAAGATCAGCCTCGCCGGTGCGGCCGTTCCGGTCGAAGGGATCGAGCTGGCCGGCCAGCGTCATCGCGCCGTCGTCTATTTCCAGGTGCTGGACCCGGAGCGCGCCAACGTCGTCCTCGAGGACGTCGAGGACGTGCTGCGCGCCTCGACCCGCCGCCTGCTCGCCGATCCGGCGCTTCCGCCGGCCGGCGATGCGCGTCGCGCCTGGCTGAAGCAGTCGCTGAACGCGGAACTGCGCGACAACGGCCTGCTGATCGCCCGCGTGGATCTCGCCGCACTCGATTGAACCCGCTGCCCGGCACCGGACGGGCCCCGAGGTGGATTTCGCAGTCTCCTGCGCGGATACTTCGCGCCCGCTTCCGCCGGACCCCTGCCGCATGTCTGACATCGACCGGCTGCGGCAGCGCCTCGTCGCCGGCCTCGCAGCCCTGCCCCTGGAACTCCCCGCCGCCACCGTCGAGCGGCTGCTGGCGTACGTGCAGATGCTGGCGCGCTGGAACGCGACCTACAACCTCAGCGCGGTGCGCGATGTCGACGAGATGGTCACGCGCCACCTGCTCGATTCCCTCGCCGCGCTGCGCTATGTCGAGGGCGGCACGCTCGTCGACCTCGGCAGCGGCGGCGGCCTGCCCGGCATCCCGTTCGCGATCGCGGCGCCGCAGCGTGCGGTGACCCTGGTCGACTCGAACGGCAAGAAGACGCGCTTCCTGCGCGCGGCGGTGCGCGAACTCAAGCTCGACAACGTGCGCGTGCTCGAATGCCGGGTCGAAGCGGTCGAGGGCACCTATGATTGCGTCACCGCACGGGCGTTCGCCAGCCTCGCCGACATGCTCCGCTGGGGCGGCCGCCTGCTCGCGCCGGACGGCCTCTGGCTGGCGCTGAAGGGACGGTTTCCGGACGAGGAACTCGCCGGCGTGCCGGCCGGTTTCCGGGTCGACAGGATCGAGCCGCTGGCGGTTCCGGGTTTGGACGCGGAGCGGCATGTCGTGGTAATCAAGCGGGTCCGGCAGGACGCGCCGGAGCAGCAGGAATCCTCGGGATCATGACGCGCATCATCGCGGTGGCAAACCAGAAAGGCGGGGTCGGCAAGACCACGACCGCGGTCAACCTCGCCGCCGCGCTGGCGGAAGCGAGGCGCAAGGTGCTGCTGATCGACCTCGATCCGCAGGGCAATGCGACGATGGCGGCGGGCATCGACAAGCGCACGGTGCGGCTGACCGGCTGCGAGGTGCTGCTCGAGGAAGCGACGATCGAGCAGGCGATCCAGCCGACCGAGGCCGGCTTCGACCTCCTGCCCGGCAGCGGCGACCTCACTGCGGCCGAACTCAAGCTGATGGACTCGCTCGCGCGCGAGTCGCGCCTCAAGGACCAGCTCGCCAAGCTCGGCGAACGCTACGACACGATCCTGATCGACTGCCCGCCGACGCTGCACCTGCTGACGGTCAATGCCCTCACGGCGGCACACGGCGTGCTGATCCCGGTCCAATGCGAATACTTCGCGCTCGAAGGCCTGTCGAGCCTGCTCGACACGATCAAGGCCGTGCGTGCGCGGCTGAATCCCTCGCTGGAGATCGAAGGCCTGCTGCGCACCATGTACGACATGCGCAACAACCTCGGCAACGAAGTGTCGCTGCAGCTGACCAAGCATTTCGGCGACAAGGTGTTCNNAGGCGCCGAGCCACGGCAAGCCGATCACGTTGTACGACCGCGAATCGCGCGGGGCGGCCGCCTACATCGGGCTCGCCGGCGAGATGCTGCGGCGCGATGGCGGCCCGGAGCCGGTCGCGGCAGCGAACTAGTGCGATCGTCGCCGATCGCCACGGTTCCGGAACCGGCCGGCGAGCCGGTACCGCGATGACTCCGGAAGATCCACCCGCGGCCATCCGTGGCCGCACTCTTCAAAACTAGGGTTTCCACGACGATGGCGGCGAAGAAGAAAGGTCTCGGACTCGGGCGCGGACTCGACGCGCTGCTCGGCGGCGGTGATGCGCCGGCGGCAGCCGCGACCGAGGCCGAAGGCGAGCTGCGCGCGCTGCGCACGGGCTCGATCCAGGCCGGCAAGTACCAGCCGCGCCATCATTTCGACGACGAGCGCATCGAGGAGCTGGCCGCGTCGATCAAGGCGCAGGGCATGATCCAGCCGGTCGTCGTGCGCGCGATCGGACCCGACCGCTACGAACTGATCGCCGGCGAACGCCGCTG
>DBMH01000247.1:3210-4942 GCA_002297645.1 Rhodanobacteraceae bacterium UBA703
GGCGCTGGCGCTGGCGCGCCTGATCGACGAATTCGAGCTGACCCACCAGCAGGCTGCCGACGCGGTCGGCCGTTCGCGCGCCTCCGTGTCGAACCTGCTGCGTCTGCTCGACCTGCCGGAGGGCATCAAGCGCCTGCTCGACGAACGCCGGCTCGAGATGGGCCACGCACGTGCGCTCGCCACCGTGCAGCCGGAAGTGCGCGCGGTCGCGCTGGCGCGCGAAGCGGCGGACAAGGAATGGTCGGTGCGAGAGCTCGAAGAAGCCGTGCGTCGCATCGCGACGGTGCCGATCGCCGCCAACGCGGGCAAGTCGAAGCCGGCGCGCGACCCGAACATCGACGCCCTCGAGCGCGACCTTGCCGAGAAGCTGGCCACGCGCGTCAGCGTGGACCATTCGCGCAACGGCCGCGGCAAGCTGGTGATCCACTACCACAGCCTGGACGAGCTGGACGGCATCCTCGAGCGCATCCGCTGAGGCGCTTGCCCGGGACCCGGTGGCGGAGCATGCTGCGCACGCCGTGCGGACGCGTGTCCGCGCGTGCCGCCATTTCGGGGAGAAATCCATGCATCGCCACAGCGCTCCAGCGGTCGGCGTGTTCATGCTCGCCGCCTTTCCGGTCTTCGCCGCCGACCACGTCGTGACGGCCCTTCCGAACTTCACCTTCGATCCTCCCGCCCTGACGATCGCCGCCGGCGACACCGTCACGTTCAGGAACGGCGGCGGNNCCGCCACAACGTGGCGTCCGATCCCGACGCGGTGACAGCCTTCCATTGCTCGGATGCCTGCGGCGACAACCCGACCGGCGCCCCGAGCAGTGCCAGCTGGAGCTCGACCGTGACCTTTCCCGACGTCGGCGTCGCCCGCTACTACTGCGAACTGCACGGCGGCCCCGGCGGCAGCGGCATGTCCGGCGTCATCAACGTCGCCCTCGCCGACCCGGTCTTCGTCGACGGCTTCGACGGCTTCGGCTGAGCCGGCGCGTGGCGGAAGCTGCAAGCAACGCGGCGCATTCCCGGTCAGGAGACGGTGTGAGCCAGCGACAGCGCCAGTACGAAGCCCTCGTGCGCGCCCACTCGGGCGACCTCTACCGCCACGCCTACTGGCTGTGCGGACAGGAGGCGCTCGCGCAGGATCTCGTGCAGGAAACCTTCCTGCGCGCCTGGCGCTCGCTCGACTCCCTGCGCGAGGACGTCGCGGCGAAGGCCTGGCTGACCACGATCCTGCGCCGCGAACACGCGCGCCTGTACGAGCGCAAGCCGATGCCGACGACCGACATCGCCGACCTCGAACTCGGCGACTTCGCGCCGGGACCCGAGCGCCTCGGCGAGGATGCGGTGCTGCGTGCGGCGATCGCGAAGCTCGAACCGAAATACCGCGAGCCGCTCGTCATGCAGGTGCTCGGCGGTTTCTCCATCGCCGAGATCGCGCTTGAGCTCGGCCTAGGCGAGGCGGCGGTGATGACCCAGGTGTTCCGTGCGCGGCAGAAGCTGCGCGCGATGCTCGACGGCGATGCGCCGAAGGAGGCGGCTCTCCATGGACTGCCTTGAATTCCGGCGCCTGCTCGGCAGCGATCCGCACGTCGGCGATCCTGCCGCGCGCGAGCACGCCCAGTCGTGTCCGTTCTGCGCCGAAGCGCAGGCGCGCGCGCAGGCGTTCGAAGCGCGTCTCGCCGTGGCGCTGGCGGTGCCCGTGCCGTCGGGGCTCGCCGACCGCGTCCTGCTGGCGCAGCTG
>DBMH01000310.1 GCA_002297645.1 Rhodanobacteraceae bacterium UBA703
GTACTGGTTGATCGCGAACGTCGCGACCACCGCGCACGCCTGCGTGACGTTCGCCGCGCTGTAGCTCGTGCCCGAGCCCGTCACCGTGCAAGTGTCGCCCGCCACACTCGCCACGTGATAGCCCGTCGCCGGCGTCACCGTGAAGCTCGCCGAACCGCCGTGGTTCACCTGCTGCGACGGAGGCGTGATCGTGCCGTTGCCGCCGCTCACCGACGCGGTCACCGCGTACTGGTTGATCGCGAACGTCGCGACCACCGCGCACGCCTGCGTGACNNCACGCTCGCCACGTGATAGCCCGTCGCCGGCGTCACCGTGAAGCTCGCCGAACCGCCGTGGTTCACCTGCTGCGTGGGCGGCGTGATCGTGCCGTTGCCGCCGCTGACCGAGGCGGTCACCGTGTACTGGGTTGCCGCGCAGCTCACCTGTACCGACGTCACACTGCCGGACAGGTTCGTGCCGCTGCCACCGGTCACCGTACAGGTCTGGCCGGCGGGCTGCGTTGCCACCGACACGGTCCAGCCCGAGCCGTGCGACAACGGCGTCGTGAAGGCAAACGCACCGTTGGACGTGAACGCCTGCGTCTGCGTCGTGGTCGGATTGGTGCCGTCGAGCTTCAGCGACACGGAACTGCTCAGGCCGCTCACCGTGCCGCCGACCGTGTAGGTATTGATCGCGAACGTCGCCGTCACCGCGCAGGCCTGGGTGATGTTCGGTGCGTTGTAGCTCGTGCCCGAACCCGTCACCGTGCAGGTGTCGCCCGCCACGCTCGCCACGTGATAGCCCGTCGCCGGCGTCACCGTGAAGCTCGCCGAACCGCCGTGGTTCACCGACTGCGAAGCCGGCGTGATCGTGCCGTTGCCACCGCTGACCGACGCGGTCACCGTGTACTGGTTGATCGCGAACGTCGCCGTTACTGCGCACGACTGCGTGACGTTCGCCGCGCTGTAGCTCGTGCCCGAGCCCGTCACCGTGCAGGTGCTGCCCGTCACGCTCGCCACGTGATAACCCGTATTCGGCGTCACGGTGAAGCTCGCCGAACCGCCGTGGGTCACCTGCTGCGATGCCGGCGTGATCGTGCCGTTGCCGCCGCTGACCGACGCGGTCACCGTGTACTGGTTCGCCGCGCAGCTCACCTGCACCGACGTCACGTTGGCGGACAGGCTCGAGCCGCTGCCGCCCGCCACCGTGCAGGTCTGGCCCACCGGCTGCGACGCCACCGACACCGTCCAGCCCGAACCGTGCGACAGCGGCGTCGTGAACGCGAATGCACCGTTGGACGTGAACGCCTGTGTCTGCGTCGTGGCCGGATTGGTGCCGTCGAGTTTCAGCGACACCGAGCCGCCCAGGCCGCTCACCGTGCCGCCGACCGTGTAGGTGTTGATCGCGAACGTTGCAACCACCGTACAGGCCTGGGTGATGTTCGGCGCGCTGTAGCTCGTGCCCGAACCCGTCACCGTGCAGGTGTCGCCCGCCACGCTCGCCACGTGGTACCCCGTGCTCGGCGTCACCGTGAAGCTTGCGGTGCCGCCGTGGTTCACCTGCTGCGATGCCGGTGTGATCGTACCGTTGCCGCCGCTGACCGACGCGCTCACGGTGTACGCGATCGCCGAGCAGGTGACGTTCGCGTTCGTGACGTTCGCGCCGCTCACCGTGCCCGACGGGTTGGCGACCGTGCAGGTCTGGCCGGTCGGCTGCGTCTGCACGCTGACGACATACGACGAACCGTGCGGCACGGCGGTCGGGAAGGCGTAGCTCGACGCACCCGACGCGACACTCACCGTCTGGCTTCCGGCGGTGACCGCCATCACCAGTCCGCTCGACGTCAATCCCGTCACGCTACCGCCGATCGTGTACGTGTTCGCCGTGCACGACACCTGCACCGTCGACACGTTGCCGGACAGGTTCGTGCCGCTGCCGCCGGTCACCGTACAGGTCTGGCCGACCGGCTGCGACGCCACCGACACTGTCCAGCCCGAACCGTGCGACAGCGACGTCGTGAAGGCGAATGCGCCGTTGGAGGTGAACGCCTGCGTCTGCGTCGTCGTCGGATTGGTGCCGTCGAGCTTCAGCGACACCGAGCCGCTCAGGCCGCTCACCGTGCCGCCGACCGTGTAGGTGTTGATCGCGAACGTCGCCGTCACCGCACAGGCCTGGGTGATGTTCGGCGCGCTGTAGCTCGTACCCGAACCCGTCACCGTGCAGGTGTCGCCCGCCACGCTCGCTACGTGGTACCCCGTGCTCGGCGTCACCGTGAAGCTTGCGCTGCCGCCGTGATTCACCTGCTGCGATGCCGGCGTGATCGTGCCGTTGCCGCCGCTGACCGACGCGGTCACCGTGTACTGGTTCGCCGCGCAGCTCACCTGCACCGATGTCACGTTGGCGGAAAGGTTCGTGCCGCTGCCACCCGTCACCGCGCAGGTCTGGCCCACCGGCTGCGACACCACCGATACCGTCCAGTCGGCGCCATAGCTGACCGACGACGCGAAGGTGAAGGCACCGTTCGTCGTGAACGCCTGCTGCTGCGAGGTCGGGGAGCCGGTGCTCGCCAGCTTCAACGTCACCGAACCGCTGAGGCCGGCGATCGTGCCGCCGACGGTGTAGTTGTTGGTCGCGCAGGTGACGTTCGCGTTCGTGACGTTCGCGCCGCTCACCGTGCCCGACGGATTGGCGACCGTGCAGGTCTGGCCGGTCGGCTGCGTCTGCACGCTGACGACATACGACGAACCGTGCGGCACGGCGGTCGGGAAGGCGTAGCTCGACGCACCCGACGCGACACTCACCGTCTGGCTTCCGGCGGTGACCGCCATCACCAGTCCGCTCGACGTCAATCCCGTCACGCTACCGCCGATCGTGTACGTGTTCGCCGTGCACGACACCTGCACCGTCGACACGTTGCCGGACAGGTTCGTGCCGCTGCCGCCCGTCACCGTGCAGGTCTGGCCCGCCGGCTGCGATGCCACCGACACCGTCCAGCCGGAGCCGGCCTGCAGCGGCGTCGTGAAGGCGAACGCGCCGCTGGACGTGAACGCCTGCGTCTGCGTCGTCGTCGGATTGGTGCCGTCGAGCTTCAGCGACACGGAACCGCTCAGGCCGCTCACCGTGCCGCCGACCGTGTACGTGTTCGGCACGATGTCGAACGGATCGCTCGTCGCACCGGCGAGGCTCCCGTCGCTCGCGACGAGCTTGTACGCGCTGCCGGCCAGGTCCACGGACAGGTTCGGGAAGGTCGCGATGCCGCCGACGGCGTTCACCGTCGCGGTACCGGCGAGCGATGCGCCGGCCGTACCGCCCGAAAGCGCCAGCGTGACCGCCGACGTATCGCCCGTCACGACGTTGCCACCCGCATCCTGCACCGCTACCTTCACGGCGAACGGCGCATTGGCCGACGAACTGGCCGGAGGCTGCTGCGTGAACGCCAGCTTCGTCGCGACCGGTGCCGGCGGCTGGTTGGTCGAGCACAGCGACACGTCGCTCAGCACCGGCGAGTTCGCCGTGTTGGACGTGGCGAGGTAGGCGCGGTACTTCAGATAGCGCTTGCCGTTGAACTGGCCGAGCGAGTCGCCGCTGTTGAAGTAGGTCGCCGCCGAACCGCCGGGTCCGACGAAGGCGAACGGGCCGGTCGGCAAGTTGCTGCCCGCGGCCTGGAAGCGCAGCGTCGTGCCGGCCGGCGTGGCGCCGGTCCAGTTCAGCGTGTTCCAGGTCGACGTGTAGCCGGGCGCCGGGTTCGCGTCCTTGGCGTTCGACACCAGGTCGCCGGAAGCCGAGTAGGTCCGCGGCACGGTGACGTAGGCGCGGAACACCAGGCTGCGCGTCTGACCGCTCCAGGACGTCCCGCTGTTCGTGGAGGTCGCGTTGCGGCCGCCCGAATACGGATTGGCGCCGGACGTGTTGCTGACGCTGTAGATGTAGCTGCCGGATCCGCGCAGGGAAACCGAGCGGACGACCAGCGCGTACTGGGTGCCCGAGGTGATGCTGACCGGCGTCGCGAACGTGACGCTCTTGAAGCCGCCGAAGCCGCCGTCGTTGAAGCCGGGCAGCGTCGCCGTGGCGAGGTCGGCGCCGGTCGGCAGGTTGCCCGATACCGCGCGCACGGACACCGTGATGTCCGGATTGGCGCCGCTGCAGTTGTTGCAGAACATGCCGATGTCGGCGCCGGTGAGCTGCCCGGACGCCGTGGCCGTGAAGGTCTGCGCGCTCCAGGTCGTGTTGGTGAAGGTGGAGCCGCTGCCCGAGTCCGTCTCCTGCTTGGCGCTGAGGAGGCGGCTCGTCGACGTGAGGAGCGCATCGCCGGGACTGCTGCCCAGGTCGATGTTCGTCAGCGCGCCCGTCTGGAAGTCGGATTGCGTCGTGTCGGTGTAGCAGGCCCCCGCGGGCGCCGCCGAGAGGGAGAAGTCCTGCGTCGTGCTGCCGCCGTCGGCCACGACGAGCGACGTGGCCGACACCGCGTTGTAGCCGGCCGCGCTGGCGATCTCGACCGGATACGTGCCGGCCGGCACCGTGAACGAGTAGAAACCCGAGGCGTCCGTGGTGGCGACGCGGCTGCCGAGCTGGACGCTCGCACCGGCGATCGGCGTGCTGCCGGGATTGCCCGTGACGGTACCGGAAATCGTGCCGCCGCTGCCGACCGGCGTGCACGACGGATAGCGGAACGCGCCGATGCGCGTGCGGAATTTCAGGTCGTTCGACGTGTAGTACTCGTTGACGTACCAGAACGTGCAGCCGTCCGGGTCCAGCGTCATCGTCGTGTAGTCGCCCCAGCGCGCGCAGGCGGAGCTGCCGCAGTTGCCGGTCTGCGCGCCGGTGCCGGCGATCAGCGTCTGCTCGGTCTGGCTGAAGGTGTTGACCGGATCGCCGGCGAGGCGGCCGGCGTACATGATCTTCGGGTTCGTCGTGCTGTTGGACAGCGAGTAGCCGATCGCCATGTTGCCGGCGCGATCCACCGCGAGGCTCGGCATCCAGCGGTAGTTCGTGTTCGCGGCGTCCGGGTCCCAGTTGGTCGACTGCACGTCGTTCGCGGCCACGCTGCCGCCGGTGACGTTGATCTGGTACCAGCGCGGAACGTTGGAACCCGTCGACGCGCGGCGCACCGTGTGCGAATTCCACAGCGATTCGACGCCACCGATGTTCGTGTACTGGTTCTGCATCATCGCGCGGATGCCGAGCGCGTCGAGCGCGTTCTTCGGCGTCGGATTGTTCGGCGGCGACGCGTTCGCCCAGCTGTTGGACGCCAGCGGCTGGCCGACCAGCGCGAAGGTCGACAGCGTCGGGCGGTCCCAGTCGACCTTGAACGCGTACACGTTCTGCGAATTGAGGTACTGCGACAGCGAGACGAAGTAGTTCGGACGGCCCGTCGGCGGCGTGCCGGTCTGCAGCCGCGCATTCGACGGCAGCAGGGTGAAGTCGCTGGCGTCGGGGTTGTCGAACTGGACGATCTGCACCGTCGCCGCGCCGGCGTACATCTGCGCCTTGTTGTACGCCCACGCGCGCGAGCCGACGAAGCTGCCGCCGTTCGTGCCGGGCCCGAAATTGTTGGCGGAGCGGTAGATGCCGTCGGTCCACACGCCGAACTTCGGATAGTCCGGCAGCGCGTCGCTGGTCATGTCGGAATAGAAGTACCAGCCACCGGACACCGGATCGCCCGTGCGCGACACCGCGAAGCACTGGTAGACGTTCGAGGTCACGTTGCCCGACGTGTCGGTCGAGAACGCGAAGTCGGTGATGATCCAGCGATCCTCGAAGCTGTCGTAGAGGACGACCGGATCACCGTAGTTGTTGTTGTCGCACAGGTTGCCGAAATTGCCCTGGCCCATGAAGCTGTCGAGGGACAGGCCGACGAGGCGCGTGCCGGTCGCCTTGTCGAAGATGCCGATCGAGGAGTTGATCGCTTCGATGTAGTGCGCGGGCCCGACGTCGCCGGTGTTGTCCGGCGGATAGCCCTGCGCGAACGTGGAGTCGAGGCCGTCGAACGAAGCGATCGGCGCCGGGGCGGGCGCCGCCGGCTGCGGCGTCGCCCGCAGGATGCCACCGCCGGGTTCCTGCTCGACGGCCGAAGCCGTGCCTTCGGTACCCGGTAGAAGGACGGGATGCGGCGTCGGGCCTTCGTTCTCGCGCCGCTCGCGATCGCGCTTGAACGGCACGCCGGGCAGCAACTGGCGCAGGTCCGCCGTGCCCATGGCACCGGATCGCTGCATCGTCCCGAGCACGGGGCGCGCCTTGGCGGAGCGGTCCGTCAGGCGCACGGTGTCGCTGTACGCGCCGGGCTCGTCCGCGTCGATCTCGAATTCCTCGTCCTCCTTGGGCTCCCAGCCCTTGCGGTGATGCACCACGTCCTCGACGGGGGAAGGAGGGCTGGTCACCGGCCCCGACTTCTCCTGCGCCGCCGCGGGACCTGCCCCGGCCAGAACCGTCACGAGGAGCGCGAGCACCCCGTTCAACGCGCGTCTGCACGACATCTCGAATTCTCCCCCTGTTGAAGAACGCCGGGTACAGGGGGACGCCGCGTCGTCGGTCCGACGACACGCTTTCGTCCTGGTTGCGAAGCCCCCTGCTCCTTTGGCGGGCGGATACTAGACCCAACCCGGGGACCACACAATCCGGCATGGAAAGACGATCAAAGCTCCATCCCAGGGCGGACCTGGATGCTCAGGGCGCGCCTTCGGGGAGGCCGGCATCGGAGGACGATCCGGGGCGCAGCCGATAGCCGACCTCTCCGACCCATTCGTGCAGCACGGCGGTGGACAGCGCGATCGCGCCGCCGCTCGGCAGGAAGTCGGTGACGTAGCGCAGCCGCGCGGCGCGGACGTCGATCGGCACGGCGCAGGGCTCGAAGCCGGCCACGCGAAACGCGAGCAGCGAGCGCGGCATGTGCACGGCGGACGTCGCGAGGCGGATCCGTGCCGGCAGCGGCGGATCGAGCGCGCGCACGTGGAACGCGTTCTGCCACGTCGTATGCGAACCGGTCTCGGTGCGGATCGACGCAGCCGGCACGCCGAGCCGGCTCATGAGCGTCGCCATCAGGGTGCTTTCCGCCACCGCCTCGCCCGGCCAGACACCGCCGCTGATGACCAGAGGCATCGCCGGGGCGGCCCCGGCGCGGGCAGCCGTCTCGATCGTCCGGCGGAGGCTCGCCTCGCTCAGCGCGGCCACGTCGTCCGCGTCGCGCGGCGCGCGGCGCAGTCCACCGGCGAGCGCCTG
>DBMH01000274.1:0-438 GCA_002297645.1 Rhodanobacteraceae bacterium UBA703
GACGGTGCGCGCATCATGCCTGGAAGCGGCGCGCGGGATCCCGCGCGCCGCCGATTGCCATCAGCGGTTCAGCTGTTCCTTCAGCAGCGCGCCGAGCTTGGTCGTGCCGCCGGTCGCACTCTGGTATTCCTCCAGCGTGCTCTGCAGCTCGTCCTCGTCCTTCGCGCGGATCGAGAGCTGCAGGCTGCGGCCCTTGCGATCCATGCCGACGAACTTCGCCTCGACCGAGTCGCCGACCTTGAGGTGCTGGGTGGCGTCGTCGATGCGCTCCTTGGCGATGTCGTTCGCGCGCAGGTAGCCCTCGACGCCGTCGCCGAGGTCGATCGTCGCGCCCTTGGCGTCGACTTCGCGCACGGTACCGGTGAGGATGCTGCCGCGCGGATGCGACGCCATGAACTGGCCGAACGGATCCTGCTCGAGCTGCTTGATGCCGAGCGA
>DBMH01000274.1:479-5267 GCA_002297645.1 Rhodanobacteraceae bacterium UBA703
GGTGCACCAGGCCGTCGATGCCGCCGTCCAGGCCCACGAAGATGCCGAAATCGGTGATCGACTTGATCGTGCCGGACACCTTGTCGTTCTTCTTGTGGATCGCGGCGAACGCTTCCCACGGATTGGCGCTCGTCTGCTTCATGCCGAGCGAGATGCGGCGGCGCTCTTCATCCACGTCGAGCACCATGACTTCGACTTCGTCACCGACCTGGACGACCTTGGCCGGGTTGACGTTCTTGTTCGTCCAGTCCATCTCGGACACGTGGACCAGGCCCTCGACGCCCGGCTCCAGCTCGACGAAGCAGCCGTAGTCGGTGACGTTGGAGACTTTGCCGAACAAGCGCGTGTTGGTCGGGTAGCGGCGCGAGATGTTGACCCACGGATCCTCGCCGAGCTGCTTGAGGCCGAGGGACACGCGGTTGCGCTCGCGGTCGAACTTGAGGACGCGGACCTCGAGCTCGTCGCCGACGTTGACGACTTCGCTCGGATGGCGCACGCGCTTCCACGCCATGTCGGTGATGTGCAGCAGGCCGTCGATGCCGCCGAGGTCGACGAACGCGCCGTAGTCGGTGAGGTTCTTGACGACGCCCTTGACGACCGCGCCTTCCTGCAGGCGGTCGAGCAGCTTCTCGCGCTCTTCGGAGAACTCGCTCTCGACGACGGCGCGACGGGACACGACCACGTTGTTGCGCTTGCGGTCGAGCTTGATGATCTTGAACTCGAGTTCCTTGCCCTCGAGGTAGGACGGGTCGCGCACCGGACGCACGTCGACCAGCGAACCCGGAAGGAACGCGCGGACGTCGCGGATGTCGACGGTGAAGCCGCCCTTGACCTTGCCGGAGATACGGCCGGTGATCGCGGCGTTGGCGGTCTGCGCCTCTTCCAGTTCGTCCCACACCAGGGAGCGCTTGGCCTTCTCGCGCGAGAGCTTGGTCTCGCCGAAGCCGTCCTCGATCGCGTCGAGCGCGACCTTGACGTCGTCTCCGACCTGGATTTCGAGCTCGCCCTTCTCGTTCTTGAACTGTTCGATCGGGATGATGCCTTCGGATTTCAGGCCGGCGTTGACGACGACCACGTCGGAACGGATCTCGACGACGGTGCCGGTGACGATTGCGCCGTTGCGCAGCTTGGCCAGCGATTGGCTCTGTTCGAACAGTTCAGCGAAACTTTCAGTCATGTTGGTTTCCAGTGGATGAATCAGGCCGGTTCCCTCGGGAGGGCCAGCCCACCTGCCTGTGGATGCGGAAACGCCCGCATCGAACGCGTTCCGGCAATGGTGCCGGGCCTTGCCCTCGCGGGCGATTCCTCTGCTGCGCCCGCGGAACCGGGCGTCCTGCCGCGCCCCGCGAGAAGACGTCGCATCGACGTCTGAAACTCATTTCGCATCAAGCATTTGCCTGCTCGACGCGGCGCGCCGGAAACGGTCCTGGGAACCGCTCCAGCGGCCTCAGGCCGATTGCACGACGGCCAGCACGCGAGCGACGACCTCGTCCACCGGCATCCCGGTGGTATCGACGATCACCGCATCCGTTGCCGGCCTGAGCGGAGCGACCTTGCGGGTCGCGTCGCGCTCGTCGCGCGCTTCGATCTCGCGCAAAAGGGTTGAAAGTGTAACAGCCAACCCCTTTTCCTTCAACTGCTTATAGCGCCTGCGCGCACGCTCCTCGGCGCTGGCCGTCAGGAACACCTTGTACGGCGCGTCGGCGAAAACGACGGTGCCCATGTCGCGCCCGTCGGCGACCAGGCCGGGCGCCTTGCGGAACGAACGCTGCTTGTCGAGCAGGGCCGCGCGCACCGCCGGGATCACCGCGATCGCCGACGCCGCCGCGCCGCAGGTTTCGGTACGGATCTCGTCGGTCGCGTCGTGGCCGTTGACAATCACGTGCGTCTCGCCACCGTCCTTGGGGGCACGGAACACGATCTTCGTCGTCTCGGTGCAGCGCGTGACCGCCGCGGCGTCCGACAGGTCGATGCCGGCCATGCCGGCGGCGTAGCCGACTGCGCGGTAGATCGCTCCGGAATCGAGCAAGTGCCAGCCGAGCGTCTCGGCGACGACCCGGCTGATGGTGCCCTTGCCCGACCCCGACGGTCCGTCGATGGCGAGCACGGGAACAGGTTTGTCGGACTTGCTCATGCGCGCTCCCAAGGGAAAGCCGGATTTTACTCCGCCCGCCGTCCCCGGCGCGCGCCCGGATCGCTTCCCTTGCCGATCCGGCGCCTGCGCTCAGCTGCCGCCTGCCTCGAGGGCGGAAATCCGGGCGCGCATCTTCCTCAACGGCGCTGCCGTGTCGATCCAGGCGGCGGCCATGCGCCGTTCCGCCTCGCGGCAATTCGTCAAGGCGCCCGCGCGATCCCCGCGCCGCTGCGCGATGTCCGCAGCCAGTTCGAACGTGGAGGCGTCGTCGACGGCGTCGGCGGTCTCCGCCCGCGCGGCGTCGAGCAACGGAGCGAGCGTGGCGGCGGCCGCGGCGAGATCGCCCTGCCCCATCTGCAGGTGCGAACGCAGCAGCCGCCAGCGGTCGCGCGCCTTTCCCGCGCCGTCGCCGAGGTCCCGGTCGAGCGCCGCGAGTTCGCGATCGGCCTCGCCGAAACGATCCAGCGCGAGCAACGCGTCCGTGTGGTTCAGGCGCAGGATCTCGCAGGGCGTCGTCGCCATCGCCTCGGGGCAGAGGATCGCTCCCGCCTCGGCGAACTCGTGCTCGGCCGCCGTCGCGTTGCCGAGCGCCAGCTCGGCCTTGCCCAGGGCATTGCGGATGGCCGCCCTGTTCGCCCCCTTCATCGAATCGGCGGCCAGCAGCGATCTCAGTCCTTCGGCCGCGGCGTCGAAGCGTCCGATTCCGCTTTGCGCATTCGCCAGCTCCCAGGCGATGCCCGTGGCGAGCGCGCTGTGCGCGCCGCGCAACGAGACGGCGCGCGAAAGCGCCTCGCGCAGCAGCGGTTCGGCCTGCACGTTGCGGCCGACGGCGACCAGCGACCCGGCGTACTGCTCCATGGCGTAGAGCGCGATACCCGCGGGGGCCGCCTCGCCGAGATCCTGCACGAGGCGATATCCGCGCTCCGCCGGAACCAGGGACGGGGCGTAGCGCCCCACCGCGCGCAGCATCGAGGCGTGGACGCCGAGCGCCATCGCGAAATCGGCGGACCGCTCTCCCCCGACGAGCCGGCGCAATTCGAGCGCCTCCTCCGACAACGCCGTGACCGGCTCGTAGTCGCCGACGTTGAAGAAGTGGTCGGCCTTGAAGCCGAGCGCATCGGCGAGCGCGGCGCGCCCGGGCGTTCCCAGGGCACGCAGCCGGGCGATGACCTCGTCCAGCTCGGCCAGTCGGGCCTTGTCGCCGTCGACGACGAGTCCGTAGTGCGCGAGCCGGGCCTGCGCGGCCGCCGTCGGCACGAGCGCGGCATCGCCGGCCAGCGTTCCGGCGCGCACCGCCTCGCGCAAGGCGGCTTCGGCGTGCTCGCGGTCGTCGAGCGATACGTAGACGCCGCCGATTTCCGTGAGCAGCCGCGCCGCGATCGCAGGCTGTTGCGCGACGTCGGCGGCCACCCGCTCGCGCGCCCGCGCCAGCAGGTCGGTCGCGCGTGTGTCGCCGCCCTTCGCGGCATACGGATCGGCGCCGAGGAAGACGTCCTCCAGAAGGCTCAAGGCGTTCTCGGTCGCCCGCTCGGCGCGCCGCAACTCGTTCGCCTCGCGCAGGGCGAGGCCGAGACCGATCGCCAGTGCGGACATCACCGCCGCGACGGCGCCGACCGCGAGACGGTGACGGCGCAGGAAGGTACGCAGGCGATAGGCCAGCGTGGCGTCCGCCGCGCTGACGGCCTCGCCGCGCAGGAAGCGACGGAGGTCTGCAGCCAGCGCGCCGGCACCGGGATAGCGGCGTTCGGCGACCGGGTCCATCGCGTGGCGCACGATCCGGGCGAGATCGCCGCGCAGTCCGCGCAACAAGGCCGGCACGCCGAGCCCACGCACGCCGGCAATCGCCGCGGCGGCGTCGGCATCGTCCGCCGCCAGCCGGCGCAGGCGCGTATCCATGCCGGTCGCGACCGTCGTCGCAACGGCCTGGGCCGGCGGGCGCAGGCCGCAGAGCAATTCATGCAGAAGGCCGCCGAGCTGGTAGACGTCGGTCTGCGTCGTCACCGCGCCCCGTTCGAACTGCTCCGGCGCGGCGTACTCCGGCGTCATCAGCGGCACCGCCGCCGTGCGCACGGTGTCGTCGACGTCCGGGGCGAGCAGCTTGGCGATGCCGAAATCGAGCAGCTTGACGGTTCCGTCCCCGGTCACGAGCACGTTGGCCGGCTTCAGGTCGCGGTGCACGACGAGATTGCGATGCGCATAGGCAACGGCGTCGCAGACGTCGAGGAACAGCGCGATGCGCGCGTCTAGGCCGAGGTGCCGCTCGTCGCACCAGGCGATCAGCGGCTCGCCGTCGACCAGCTCCATCGCGAACCAAGGCCGCCCGTCCCCGGCGATGCCGCCGTCGAGGAGACGCGCGATGTGCGGATGCTCGAGGCGGGCCAGGATGCTGCGCTCGCGCACGAAGCGCGCGACGATCTCCTCCGAATCCATGCCGCGCTTGATGAGCTTCAGCGCGACCGGCTGGCGCGCGACGCCGCTGGTCGGTTCCGCGCGGTAGACGGTCCCCATGCCGCCGCTGCCCAGGCGCGCGGCGATGCGGAAGCGTCCGATCTCGAGTCCCGGCAGCGGGTCCTCGCGGATCTCGACCCAGTCCTCCGAGGCGGACGAGAATTCCAGCGCGCGCGGCCGCTCGCCGTCGGCGCGCAACAGCGCGG
>DBMH01000275.1 GCA_002297645.1 Rhodanobacteraceae bacterium UBA703
GCGGTCCGGCGCCAGCGCGCGACGCAGGACGCAGCGCAACTCGTACGGCAGCCGCCGCGCCGCGTCGAGCAGCGCATGCGGTCCGGCGTAGGCACTGCCGGCGTCGACGGCGCTGTCGATCGCGGCCAGCAGCGTGCGTTGCGGCGCCAGCTTCGAGCGGTGCATGGACGACGTCAGCGCCGCCGCGTCGGCATCGGTCAGGACCTCGTACAGCATCACGCCCAGCGAGTACACGTCGCTGCGCGTGTCGATGTCGTGCGGCGCGTGCACCGACTGCTCCGGGCTCATGTAGACGCCGGTTCCGGCGGCGTCGGGCGAGGTCGCGCGGGCGTGATCACCGCAGCATTCGCCGCCGATCGCGATGCCGAAGTCGATGATCTNNAGCACGTTGGCCGGCTTCAGGTCGCGATGGATGATGCCTTTCTGGTGGGCGTGCTGGACGCCGTGGCAGACGCGCTCGAACAGCAGCAGGCGCCGCTGGAGGTCGAGACGCTCGTCATGGCAGAACTGCGTGATCGGCGTGCCCTCGACGAGCTCCATCGCGAGGTAGGCGTGACCGTCCGCGGTGGTGCCGGCGTCGAACACCTGTGCGATCGCGGGATGGCGCATCTGCGCCAGCGCCTGCCGCTCGACCTCGAAGTAGGCGCGCGCGAGCGGGCTCGCGACCTGCTCGCGGATCAGCTTCAGGGCGACCTCGCGTCGCACCGGCTGCGTCTGCTCGGCGAGGTAGACGCGGCCCATGCCGCCTTCGCCGAGCACGCGATGGATGACGTAGACGCCGAACGTGGTGCCGTCGGCGAGCGTGGCGCCCGGGCCCGCCGACTGCGGCAGGGAATGGATCTCGGTGGGTGCGTCCGACGGGACGCCGGTGACATGCATGGCCGCGGCCCCCTGTTCCGCTGTGGTGCGCCCGGTGCTGCAATTCCGAGCGCCGGCCGAAGTTTACGCCGTTCCAGGAACGCCGGAACGGGCCCGAAGCGCTACACTCCGGGCCGCGACATCCCGCGCCGTTGCCTTGGAACCTGTTCGTGATCTTCCCGTTCGCCGCGCCGTAGACGGTGGGTTCGCCGGGCGAGGAAGGGAGAAGGGGGTGGATGCCGATCCACGACCGAACGATGACGACGTCCTGTGGACAAGCCGGCCCGGTTTCCGATGGCGCCCCATGCCAGCCGCCGAGCGGCCGCACGGGCGTCGGCGCGTGCCGGGATCCTGGCCGGCGCGTCGCCCCGCCCGACGTTTGCGGGGTCCGCGAGGCAGGGAACGATCACGAGCAGGCTTTCCGCATGACCCGAGGCGACCGCGACTCCACCACGACCCACCGGCGCACGCTGCATCCCGCCGCGGGCGCCGAGGCGCTGAACGAGTCCGCCTCGCTCGTCGTGCTGCAGGGACAGCGGCTCGGCCAGCGCGTGGACATCGGGGCGGAGCCGCTCACGATCGGGCGCGCCCCCGACTGCGAGTTCCAGGTCGTCGACCGCAGCGTCTCGCGCCGCCACGCGCGCATCTGGCGCGAATCCTCCGGATACCGCATCAAGGACCTGGACTCGACCAACAAGACGCTGCTGAACGACCAGCCGATCATCGAGGCGGAGCTGAAGGACGGCGACCACATCGCCATCGGCGCCTGCGTGCTGAAGTTCATGGATCGCTCCTCGATCGAGGCGCGCTACCACGACGAGATCTACCAACTGGCGACGATGGACCCGCTGACCGGGCTGTACAACCGGCGCCATTTCCTGGAGCTGCTCGACCGCGAGCTGGCACGCAGCGCGAACCACGCGCGGCCGCTGGCGCTGCTGATCGTCGACCTCGACCACTTCAAGTCGATCAACGACCGCCACGGCCACCCGGCCGGCGACGTCGTGCTGCGCCAGGTGTCGGCGGTGCTCGACGCCTGCATGCACGACGACTTCCTGTTCGCGCGCATCGGCGGCGAGGAGTTCGCCGCGGTGCTGCCGGAACACGAGACCGTCGAGGCCACCGCGTTCGCGCAGCGGCTCTGCGACGAGGTCGCCGCGCTCGTGCTGGATGCGCAGGCCGGCGCGCGCCACGTCACGATCAGCATCGGCGTCGCCAACTGGCGCGCCGGCATGACGCTCGTCGGCGACCTCATGCGGGCCGCCGACGCGCAGCTCTACCGGGCCAAGCAGGGCGGTCGCAACCGCGTCTGCTCCGAGACGGTGTCCTGACGGGCCGCCTTCAGGCCCATTCGCTCAGCCCTTCGATCTCGTAAAGGCGACGCCAGCTCGGCCGTGCCTTCACGCGCGCCGCGAGCGCGGCGAGCGCCGGCCATTCCGTCGCCGGCTTCGGCATGTTGCGCGACCAGCGCATCAGCATCGTCGCGTAGAGGTCGGCGACGCCGAAGTCGGCGCCCGACACGAACGGGCCGTGCGCGGCGAGGTGGGCGTCGAGGCGCTGCCACACGCCTTCGATGCGGCGCCGCGCGAACGCCTTGGAGTCCTGCTCGTGCTCGCTGCGCGCGAAGTCCTGCGGATAGAACCACTGGCGGAACGCCGGCTGCAGCGTGTTCGCCAGGTGCGCCATCCACTGCAGCCAGGTCGCGCGCGCCGGTGTTCCCGGTGCCGGCGCGAGGGCGGCCTCGGGATGGCGCTCGGCCAGCAGCAGGAGCAGCGCGAGGCACTCGTAGGTCGGTGCGCCGTCGACGACGAGGGTCGGCACGGTGCCGTTCGGATTCAGGCGCAGGTAGTCGGCCTGCTTCTGTTCGCCGGCGTCGATGTCGACCTTGCGCAGTTCGTGCGGGGCGCCGATCTCGATCAGGGTCTGGTGCACGGCCATGCTGGCGGTGCCGGGGGAGTAGTACAGGATGTACATGCGGACTCTCGTCGGGGAAGGGACGGCGCGGCGCCGGGCGGATCCGGTCGTCCGGAACGCCGCCGTGGCGGGCGCGCGAATTCTACGCGGACCGGCGCGCGCGGCAGGAGGCGATGCAGGCGCGACGCGGCGGCGATCGTCCGGTGGCGACGCCGGTCCGTTGACGCGAGGCCGGAATGCGTCCGGCCAGGCGGAGGCGGCCTCCGGCCGTCGCGCTATCAGCCGGAGCCGAAGGCCGGATCGCTGCGGCTCGGTGCGCCGTTCTCGATGTGGCCGGCGAGGCGCCGCCGCCAGCCGGCGTCGTGGCTCGATTCGATCGTGAGGTCGTACCAGTTCGCGTGCGCCGCGATCNNCGGCCACTCCACGTCGATCGTACGGCCGGCGGCGAGCGCGACCGTTCGCGGCGCCGGATCGGCGTAGTGGTTCGCGCGCAGCGTCAGCAGGCAACCGGCGTCGCCGCGATTGGCCAGGTGCAGCACCAGGGCGCCGCCGTCCGCGTCGTGGCTGGAGGCGACCTCCGGGCTCGCGCGTCCGCCCGCGGCATCGCGCACGTCGCCGGCGAATT
>DBMH01000263.1 GCA_002297645.1 Rhodanobacteraceae bacterium UBA703
GCCAGCCTCGGCAATCCCGGCCTGGCGCTGGAATGGGCGGACGACGGGACGCTGGACCTGCGCCGCAGCAGCGGCGAGGACCTGGCCGCGCTCGGCCAGGGGCGTGCCTCTGCCTCCGAGATCGCCGAGCGTTGGGCCGGCGATCGTCCGGAACTGCGGCTGTGGTTCGCCGCGGCATTCGCACGCGACGAGGCGGGGCGCCTGGCTCGTGGCGAAAGAGGCGCCTTCGGCTTGACCCGGCGCGACGAAATCCCGAAGCTTGCCGCTTGGTTCGGCCGTGCGAATCGTGCGCGCGGCCTGCTTTCGACGCCGTTGCGTCCGGAACTGGTCCTGCTGGACCTGCTGCGTTCCTGGCCGCAGCGCGCGCCCATCCCGGGAAGAGGGTGAGAGACATGGCCACGCCGGCTGCTGGCGGTGCGCCGCGACAGGGAATCCTGTCGCTGGCGATCAAGGACAAGGGCGCGTTGTTCAACGCGTACATGCCGTTCGTGCGAGGCGGCGGCCTGTTCGTGCCGACGACCAAGCGCTACAGCCTCGGTGACGAGGTGTTCATCCTGCTGTCGCTGATGGACGAGAAGGATCGCCTGCCGGTCGCCGGCAAGGTGGCCTGGATCACGCCCAGCGGAGCGCAGGGCAACCGTCTCGCCGGTATCGGCGTGCAGTTCAACGACCACGCCGACGGCGAGGCCGCGCGGACGAAGATCGAATCGATCCTGGCCGGCATCCTGACCCAGGAACGGCCGACGCACACCATGTAGGCGATGCCCCGCGGACGCCGGTCGGCACGCCGGGGGCCGTCGCTCGGGGCATCGGGAACGAGCGAGGAAGTGGATACCGTCCACTGCGCAGCGATGTCGAAGCCATGCGGGCAATGCGGCCGTCCCGACGGTCGCCGGGGAGGTCTTTCGTGCGCATCCTCGTCCTAGGCGCCGGCGCGATCGGCGGTTACTTCGGTGCGCGCCTGATCGAAGCGGGAGCCGACGTCTCGTTTCTCGTGCGTCCCACGCGCGCGACCCTGCTGGCGGAGCGGGGCCTGCGCGTCCTGTCCCCGCGCGGTGATTTCGCACGCAAAGTACGGACGGTCACCGAACCCGACGGTCGCTACGATCTCGTCGTCCTTTCCTGCAAGGCCTACGACCTCGACACCGCGATCGAGGCGATCCGCCCCGGTGTCGGCACCGCGACGAGCGTACTGCCGCTGCTGAACGGCTTGCGTCATCTCGACGCGCTCGACGAAGCGTTCGGTGCACGAGGCGTGCTCGGCGGGCTCGCGCACATATCGGTCACGCTGGAGGACGACGGAGCGATCCGCCAGTTCGGCTCGCTCGAGAGACTGACCTTCGGCAGCCGCGACGCGACCCGGCCGGTGCCTGCGGACATCGACGCGGCCCTGCGCTCGCTCGGTCCGCAGGTCGTCGCCAGTGACGACGTGATCGGCGCGATGTGGGACAAGTTCGCGTTCATCGCCACGCTCGCCGGTGGCACCTGCCTGATGCGCGGGGCGGTCGGGCCGATCGTCGACACGGAAGACGGCGCGAACCTCCTGCGCCGCCTGCACGGCGAATGCGCGGCCATCGCCGCGCACAGCGGCCATTCGCTGCAGGCCGCGGCGACCGACGCCGCTCATGCCATCCTGACGGCTCGCGATTCCCCGCTGAAGGCGTCGATGCTGCGCGACCTGGAGCGCGGTTCGCGCACCGAGTGCGAACACATTCTCGGCGACCTGCGCCGGCGTTCGGCCGGCTTCGGTCTCGACGTTCCGCTGCTGTCCGCCGCGCTCACGCACTTGCGCGTCTACGAGGCGGGCAGGGCGTAACCTCTCTCGTCGCAGTCCCGCGATGCGTCAGCCGAGCGCTTCCCGCGCATGGCGCTTGATCGTCGCGAGCATCGACGCGAGGCCGTTCGAGCGCGTCGGCGACAGGTGCTTGGCCAGACCGATCGCTTCGACGAAGCGCGGTTCGGTGGCGACGATTTCCGCCGCCGGACGACCGGAATACACGCGCAGCAGCAGGGCGATCAGTCCCGACACGATCGACGAGTCGCTGATCGCGCGGAAATCGAGACGCCGCGCGTCGCCGCCGGCGACGAGCCAGACCTGAGACTGGCAACCGGTGACCTTGTGCTCCTCGGTCTTTTCGGCTTCGGGGAATGGCGGCAGCTTGCGGCCGAGATCGATCAGGTACTGGTAGCGTTCGGTCCAGTCGCCGAAGAACGCGAATTCGTCGGCGATCGCGGCCTGCGCCTGCTCGGCGCTGGATTCTAAAGGCTCAGGCTGCGCGTTCATCGGCTTTCACGAATTTCCATCGCGGTCCTTGCGGGGTGTCTTCCACCACGACGCCGAGCGCGAGCAAAAGGTCGCGCAGGCGGTCGGATTCGGCGAAATCGCGCGCCTTCTTGGCGGCGGCGCGTTGGGCGACGAGGCGCTCGACTTCCTCGACATCCACGTCGACGCCCACGGCCTGCTTGAACCAGGCTTCCGGATCCTGCTGCAGCAGGCCGAGCAGTTCGCCGCCCGCGAGCAGGGCGGACTTGGCCGCGCTTCGTTCGGCAGGCGTCTTCGCCGCCCGCGCGGCGTCGGCGAGTTTCGCCAGCACCGCGAACGCGGCCGGTGTGTTGAGGTCGTCGAACAGCGCGGCCTCGACGTCGGCGGCACCCGAGGCGCCGTCCGCGCCCGCCGGAGCATCGGCGAGGTCGCGCAGCGTGGTGTACCAGCCGTCGAGTGTCGCGCGTGCCTGCTGCAACGCCGTCTCGGACCAGTCCAGCGGCTGGCGGTAGTGCGCTTTCAGCAACAGGAAGCGCAGCAGTTCGCCGGGGTGCTCCTCCAGCAGTTCGTGCAGCACGACGACGTTGCCGAGCGACTTCGACATCTTCTTGCCGTCGAAGGTCAGCATGCCGTTGTGCAGCCAGTAGCGCGCGAAGGTCCTGCCGCCGTGCGCGCAGGTGCTCTGCGCGATCTCGTTCTCGTGATGCGGGAACATCAGGTCGTTGCCGCCGGCGTGGATGTCGATCGTCTCGCCGAGGTGCTTCTCGGCCATGGCCGAGCATTCGATGTGCCAGCCCGGCCGGCCGCGGCCCCAGGGGCTGTCCCAGCCGGGCAGGTCCGGCGTCGACGGTTTCCACAGCACGAAATCGGCCGGGTTCTTCTTGTACGGGGCGACCTCGACGCGCGCGCCGGCGATCATGTCCTCGGTCGAACGGCCGGAAAGACGTCCGTAGTCGGGGAAGCTGGCCACGTCGAACAGCACGTGCCCCTCCGCGGCATAGGCGTGGCCGCCGTCGATGAGGCGCTCGCACATCGACACGATCTCGGCGATGTGCGCCGTCGCATGCGGAATCACGTCGGGCACGTCGGCGCCGAGCCGGGCCATGTCGTCGCGATACGCGGCCGTATAGCGGCCGGTGATGCCCTCGATCGGCACGCCGGCTTCCTTCGCGGCGGCGTTGATCTTGTCGTCGACGTCGGTGATATTGCGGGCGTAGACGACGTTCGGATACAGGCGCTTCAACAGCCGCGCGAGCAGCCCGAAGACGACCGGCGGACGCGCGTTGCCGATGTGCACGTAGTTGTATACGGTCGGGCCGCAGACATACATCGTCACGCGGCTCGGATCGGCCGGGACGAAATCCTCGGTGCGGCGGGTCAGGCTGTTGTGGAGTCGCAGTGTCATCGGATCGATCTCGAGCGGTCTGACATGATAGCAGGGCGCTCCCCCGGCAATCGGTCGCGCGATGTTTTCCCAGGCGCCGGAATGGCTTAGGCGTGGGTTCAGCGATGGCTTGATGTAATGCGCCCCGCAAATGCACAGTCCTGCACGGTATGACACCAGAACCGGCATCGATCGGTGGTGAGACTAAGTGAAGTTTGAAGATTCTTCGCTGGAGAAGGTGATGAAGAAGATGCTGTTCGTCGCGATCGCGATGGCCCTGGCGGGAACCCAGGTCCATGCGCAGGATCGTGGCTACGACCGGGGCGGTCCCGACGGCCCGGACAATGCAAAGGTCGCGTGGGCGGACGTGCTTCGCGTGGATCCGATCTACGAGCGCGTGCAGGCCAGGTCGCCGCGCGAGGTCTGCGAGGACGTACCGGTCGAGCGCCGCGCCGAGAACGGCAACCGCGCCGCCGGCACGGTGCTCGGCGCCATCGTCGGCGGTGTGCTCGGCAATACCGTCGGCAAGGGCGATGGCCGCAAGGCCGCTACCGTCGCGGGCGCCGTCATCGGCGGTGCGGTCGGCAACAATGTCGCGCGCGGTGACGATCAGTACTATTCGGGCGTGGATCGCCACTGCCGCATGATCGAGGACGTCAGCGACGAGCGTCGCATCGTCGCCTACGACGTGCAGTATCGCTATCGCGGCGACGTCTACATGTCGCGCATGAACTACGACCCGGGCGATCGCCTGCGGGTACGGGTCAGTGTCGAGCCGGTCGACTGAGCATCGGCGCACGACGCTCTTCATCGACGAGGCAACGAAGGACCGGGCTGGCCCCGGTTCTTTCGTTTCCGCTTCATTTCGTTCGATATCCGTCGTCGCCGGATATTGCGCCGCATCAAGTTTCCCGGTAAGTTCCCGAAATGCACGCCGTCTCCGTCCAGCCGCAGATCGTCACCAGCGCCTACATGGCCGCAGGCATGACGTCGCGCGCGCGTCGACCGGAACCCCGACATACCGCCGGGTAGGCTGTCGCACGCGTTTCATGTGGATCGACGACAAAACCCGGCCCTCGTGCCGGGTTTTCTTGTTTCTGGATTTGCTCCGGCGCGGTTGATTCATCCGTGCCGGGGAGATGCTCTACCCCGTGCGCAGCTTCCTCCGCGCAAGGAATGAACCGGCCCTCCGTGGCCGGGTTTTTCAACCAACACAGGCTTCGTGATGGCGATTCGACATTTCTTGAGTACCCAGGACTGGTCCCGCGCGGACCTCGACGCGCTGCTCGCGCAGGCGGCGGCCTTCAAGCGCTCGAAGGCCGGCACGCAGTTGGCCGGCAAGTCGATCGCCCTGCTGTTCTTCAATCCGTCGATGCGCACGCGCACGAGTTTCGAGCTCGGCGCGTTCCAGCTCGGCGGCCATGCGGTCGTGCTGCAGCCGGGCAAGGACGCATGGCCGATCGAATTCGACGTCGGCGGCGTCATGGACGCCGAGGCCGAGGAGCACGTCGCCGAGGTCGCGCGCGTGCTGTCGCGTTACGTCGACCTGATCGGCGTGCGCGCGTTTCCGAAGTTCCAGGACTGGACCGTCGACCGCGAGGACCGCGTGATCCATGCGTTCGCGAAGTATTCGACCGTGCCGGTGATCAACATGGAAACGATCACGCACCCGATGCAGGAACTCGCGCACATCCTCGCCTTGCAGCAGCACTTCGGCACGACGGATCCCGGATCGAGTCCGGGGCAGGTTCTGCGCGGCAAGAAGTACGTGCTGACCTGGACCTACCACCCGAAGCCGCTGAACACCGCGGTCGCGAACTCGGCGTTGCAGATCGCCACGCGCTACGGCATGGACGTGACCCTGCTGTGCCCGACGCCGGACTACGTGCTCGACCAGCGCTACATGGATTTCGCGAAGCGGAACGTCGCCGAGAACGGTGGTTCGCTGACGGTCAGCCACGATCCGCAGAGTGCCTACCGCGACGCCCACGTAGTCTATGCGAAAAGCTGGGGCGCGCTGCCGTACTTCGGCCGCTGGGCCGACGAGAAGCCGATCCGCGATGCGCACAAGCACTTCATCGTCGACGAAGCCAAGATGGCACTCACCGACGGCGGCGTGTTCAGCCACTGCCTGCCGCTGCGCCGCAACGTCAAGGCGACCGACGCGGTGATGGATTCGCCTTCGTGCATCGCGATCGACGAAGCCGAGAACCGCCTGCACGTGCAGAAGGCCGTGATGGCCGCGCTGGCGAGTTCATGAAACACGTTCCCGTCGTTCCGGCCCTCGCTGGACCGACGGCCGAAGACTCTTTGCATACGGGCGAATTCCGATGACGACCTCCAAAGACATTGTCCTGGCCTTCTCCGGTGGCTTGGACACCAGTTTCTGCGTGCCTTACCTCAAGGAGCGCGGCTGGGCCGTGCACACCGTGTTCGCCGACACCGGCGGCGTCGACGCCGAGGAACGCGAGTACATCGAGCAGCGCGCGAAGCAGCTCGGTGTCGCCTCGCACGTGACCGTCGACGGCGGGCAGGCGATCTGGGACGGCTTCGTCAAGCCGTTCGTCTGGGCCGGCGAGGCCTACCAGGGGCAGTATCCGCTGCTGGTGTCCGACCGCTACCTGATCGTCGATGCGGCGCTCAAGCGCTGCGCGGAGCTCGGCACCCGTGCCATCGCGCACGGCTGCACCGGCATGGGCAACGACCAGGTGCGCTTCGACCTCGCCGTGAAGGCACAGGGCGACTACGAGATCGTCGCGCCGATTCGCGAGATCCAGAAGGAGCACACGCAGACGCGCGCCTACGAGCAGAAGTACCTGGAAGAGCGCGGCTTCGACGTGCGCGCCAAGCAGAAGCACTACACGATCAACGAGAACCTGCTCGGCGTGACGATGTCCGGCGGCGAGATCGACCGCTGGGAAGCGCCGGGCGAGGGCGCGCGCGGCTGGTGCAAGCCGCGCGCCGAATGGCCGCCGCAGCCGATGCGCGTGACGATCGGCTTCGAGAACGGCGAAGCCGTGCTGATCGACGACCAGACCTTGCCGGGACCGGTGCTGCTCGGCGAACTCAACCGCGCGTTCGCGCATTACGGCGTCGGCCGCGGTCTCTACACCGGCGACACCACGATCGGCCTCAAGGGCCGCATCGTGTACGAGGCGCCGGGCCTGACCGCGCTGCTCGTCGCGCATCGCGCGCTCGAGGAGGCGGTCATGACGAAGCAGCAGAACCGCTTCAAGCCGGACGTCGCGCGCAAGTGGGTCGAACTGGTCTACGAGGGCTTCTTCCACGATCCGCTCAAGACCGATCTCGAGGCGTTCCTGCGCAGCTCGCAGCGGATGGTGACCGGACTGGTCACGCTCGAGACCCATGGCGGCAACGTGCAGGCGGTCGAGGTCAAGTCGACGCACATCCTCAACACCAAGGGCGCGACCTACGCGCAGTCGGCGGACTGGGGCGTGGTGGAGGCCGAGGGCTTCATCAAGCTGTTCGGCATGAGCTCGACGTTGTGGGCGCAGGTCAACCGCTGACAACCGAACAGATGCCGTCATCCCGGTCTTCGCCGGGATGACGAGTCAAGGAGTCATCCCATGACGTCGTTGCTCGACGCCACTCTCGACCACCTGCGCGCGCTGGTTTCCTTCGACACGCGCAACCCGCCGCGCGCGATCGGCACCGGCGGCATCTTCGACTACCTGCGCGCACGGCTGCCGGGTTTCGACGTGCGCGTCACCGATCACGGCGCGGGCGCGGTCAGCCTGTACGCCGTCCGCGGCAAACCGAAGCTCTTGTTCAACGTGCACCTCGACACGGTGCCGGATTCGCCGCACTGGAGCGCCAGCCCGTTCGAACTTCGCGTCGACGCCGAGCGCGCGGTCGGCCTCGGCGCCTGCGACATCAAGGGCGCGGCAGCGGCGTTGCTCGCTGCCGCG
>DBMH01000264.1 GCA_002297645.1 Rhodanobacteraceae bacterium UBA703
GGGCTGCACGGCTCGGCCTGATCGCGGCGGTCGTCGTCGCGGCGATCGCCGCATGGCCGTTGCTCCGATCGGAGCGGGCGGCTCCGGCCGATGCCGGCGCGCCGGCCGCGCAGACGGCCATCGCCGTGCTGCCCGCGATGGTCTCCGCGGAAAGGGATTGGAGCTGGATGCGGCTCGGCATGATGGACCTCGTCGCCGATCGCCTTCATCAGGCCGGCCTGACGGTCGTGCCGAGCGCCAATATCGTCTCGCTCCTGCGCGAGCAGAGCGAAGGCACCGCCGCGGAAGCGGCCGTGCGTGACGCGGTCGCGCCGCAATGGATGATCGTCCCCACGGTCCGCCGCACTGCCTCGGGCTGGATCGCGAGCCTCGAGGTGCAGGGGCCCGGTGGGAACGTGCGCGTCGTGGAGGCCGACGCCCAGGATCCGGTCGTCGCCGTGCGGCAGGCCGTCGGCCAGACGCTGCCCCTGTTCGGCAGGATCGACGCGCCGGACGGATCGGCAGTCGACGACGTCGTCGCGCGGGTGCGCGCGGCACTGCTGCGCGGGGATTTCGTCGCCGCGCAGGGATTGATCGATTCCGCCGCGCCCGCCCAGCGCGCGACGGCGGACGTGCAACTGCTGCAGGGACAGGCCGAGTTCGGGCTCGGTCGTTTCGAGGACGCGCGTGATCGCTTCGCCTCCGTCCTGGGCGAGCTCGGCGAGCAGGCCGACCCGCTCCTGCGCGCGCGCGCGCTGAAAGGGCGCGCGGCGAGTCAGTTCCGTCTCTCCCGGCTGAAGGAGGCGGAGGACGACTACGAGGCCGCCCTGGCCCTGATGCACGGGCGCGACGATCCCGCCCTGGAAGGGGCGCTCTACAGCGGGCGCGGTGCGACGCGGGCGCAGCGGGGCGGCAACGACGCCGGCGCCATGGCCGACTTCGCCCGTGCGCGTATCGCGTTGCGGCTGGCCGGCGACACGCTCGGCCTTGCCGGCGTGGAGATGAACGAAGGCGCGCTCAAGGGGCGGCGGGGACGGCCGGTCGATGCCCTCGCCAGTTTCCGTGCCGCCGAGCGGCATTTCGCCCGGTTCGATTCGCGCACCGAACTTGCGGCCGCCTTGGCGAACCAGATCGAGGCGCACCTCGCCCTGCTGGAGCCGGCGCGGGCACTCGAGGTCGGCGAGCGCGGCCTCTCGCTGATGCCTCGCCTGGAGGATCCGTCGGCGCGGCGGTTGCTGGAGTACTGGCGAGCCTGCGCGCTGGCGGCCGTCGGGCGCCTGACCGAGGCACGCACGATCCTGGAGGCGCTGAACCACGCGCCTGATGCATCGCAGGATGCGGCGATGCTCTCCATGAGCCAGGGACGCACGGCGATGCTGGCGCTGGCGGCGGGCGAGTCGGAAAGCGCCGTCACCCTGGCGCGCCAGTCGCTGGCGAATGCCGCCGGCAGTCCGTGGAACGATGCGCGCGGCGAGTCGTGGCTGACCTTGGTCCGCGCATTGCGCAGCATCGGCGACGATGCCGGCGCACAGTCGGAGGTCGAGCGTTTTTCCGGCTGGGCACGCGGCCTTTCGGATCCCGCGGTGGACATCATGGTCCGGCTCGTCCAGGCCGAGCAGGCATGGGGGGCACGCGACGGCGAATCGGCGTCGCAGGCGTATTCCACCGCCCTGGCGCTCGCCGATCGTTTCACCGTGCCGGCGGACATCGCGCGCGTCGCCGTCTCGTGGGGATCGACCCTGATCGCCGGCGGAGAGCTGGATGCGGCCGCGGCGGTGGTCGGGCGCCTGGAGCGCTGGTCGTCGACCGACTTCGCCTGCGCCTTGCTGCAGGCGAAGCTGTATCGCGCGCTCGGCCAGGACGCCGCCTGGCGCGACGCTTCGCGCCAGGTGCGTCTGCTCGCCGGAGAACGCACGGTGCCCGCCGCCGCCGTGGCGGAATCCGGCGACGACGGGCCGCTGGCGGGGCGGTGACCGTCAGCGGGTGGCGCTCTCGAAGCCGTCGCTGAAGATGGTGTCCGTTACCGTGCACGGGGTCAGGACCACGTCGGAGGACAACGCGAAGCCCGGCGTCGCCGCGCCGATGCGCACCTGGCCGGATTGGTTGATCACCGGCCAGCCGTCGAACGAACCGCCCCAGTAGCCGCCGAACGTTCCCGGTTGTCCCTGCACCGCCAGCACCTCCTCGGTACCGTCCGCGCGGCTCACCAGGATCGTGCCCAGTTCGTTCTGGTCCGGCATGAGGCGGGAAATCCACGCGACGATGTCGCCGCTGTCGTTCAAGGCGCGCATCGGGTTGCGGGAATAGGCCATGCCCCAGACCATTCCGCCGTCGACGTCGTGGTACGGCGCCAGCACCTCGCGCCATTGCGCCGGACTGCCGGCGACCCACACCGGCAACTGCTCCGAATTCAGCATGCGCTCCGCGAAGAACGCGATCTGGCCGTTGCCGTTGATCAGCGGCGCGGCGAAATCGAGATAGGTGCCGCCGCCGGGTGCGGTATCGCCGGCCTTCACCGCCCAGGCGTGGATGCCGGCGATGCTGAGAAACAGGCCGCCGGCCGACTCCCCGCCGGAGACGTAGCCGCGGAAGGAGACCATGCCGCCTTCGTTGATGCCCGGTGCGGGGCCGCCGGCGATGATGGTGCCGTCGGGGTAGCCCCAGCTCTCCGTGCCGATCATCGTGAACGTGCCGCCGCCCGGGGCCGGATCGCCGGCGGCGACGTACTTGGAGAGAACGCCATCCTGCCAGATCAGGATGTCGGAAAACTCCGACGCGTCGGTCACGGCCAGGAACACCACCGTGCCGTGGCTGTTCATGCTGCCCGGGCCGAGCGCGGTGATGGTTCCGCCCAACGGCGAGGCGTCGCCCACGGCGGCCACCTTGTCGAAGCGGTTCTCGGCGGCGCGGTGGAGGAACAGGCCGCGTGGCGCGCTGGCCCCGTGCAGGTCGGCCAGGAACAGCACGTCGCCGTTGTCGTTGATGTCCGGCGTTCCCAGCGTTCCGCCGAAGAAGCCGCTGAAGGTGCCGCCGATCGGCGACGGATCGCCGCAGGCGGCGGTGTTGCCGGTGCCGCCGTCCCCTCCGCAGCCCATCGCGACGACGCGCAGGCCGTCGGCGTCGGCCGTGAACACGCCCTGGTTGCGAGCGGCGCCTTCGACCTTGGAGACGAGCGCGAGGCGGCCGTGCCCGTTCATCGTCGCCGCGCGGAAGAACGACTGGGGGTTCAGCGTCCCGGTCTCGCCGTCCGGCAGGGCCTGACCGTACCAGTCGACGGCCTGGGCGCCGCAGGCGCCGGTGGTCGCCGCGGTCGCGAGTGTCGCCGGGGCGGCCGTCGCGGCAGGGGGCGCCGGACGGACGACGACGCGGCCGTCGATCGTGCGATCGGTGACGAAGCCGTCCCCGGCGTGGATGCGCACGCTCTGGGCATGGCCCGCTCCGCAGATCAGGCAGGCGATGGCGAATGGCAGTGACTTCCGCAGCGGAGGGACNNGGGTTCCTGGTGCTAGGAGAAAGGAATGTCGCGGAAAGTCCGCGACGCAGTGCTTCGGGAATCCGCACGGCGGCGGAAACTCCGGTCCAGTATCCATTTTCGGGAAATCCCCAGGTGACGCAGGGGCTTGCGCGACATTTCCGGAAGGCTTCCGTTTCATTTCGGAGCCGTTTCCGGACGCCTGCCGGGCACCTCCGGCGGGAG
>DBMH01000190.1 GCA_002297645.1 Rhodanobacteraceae bacterium UBA703
CAGCGACGCGCCCCACAGGAGCGCCGGAATGCGCCGCCGGCCCGATGCCAGGCCATCGGCAGGGGCCGGGGCCGGCGCCGGAAACCGCGGTTCCCGATCGGCCGGCTCCGCGGCGACCGCCATGCCGCCCTCGGCAAGCGCCGTTTCTTCCGCCTCGCTACGAGCGTCTCCGGCCTCGTTCTCCACGGTGACCGCGGCGCCGGCCGGCCCGGCGTCGGTGTCGACCTCGGCCACCCAGCGATAGCCGAAGCGCGGCACCGTGCGGATGACCTCCTGGTCGCTGCCGCTGTCGCCGAGCACGCGCCGCACCTTGCGGATCAGCTGGTCGATCTGCGCATCGGTGATGTCCGCCCTGCCCCAGACCGCCGCGCTGAGCTCGTCGCGACCGACCGCGCGATCGCGATGTTCGAACAGCCACGCGAGGCAATCGAACACCTTCGGCGACAGCACGACGAGTTCGCCACGACGATGCAGCTCCCGCGCGGCGACGTCGAGCCGGTAGTCGCCAAAGCGGAAAGCCAGTCGTGGTGCGGACGATCGTGGTGCGGACATCGGTCGAGTGTAGCCCGCCACCGGGGAACTACCCAGCCGCGATTCAGGCCTCGGCGAACGCGAACGCGAGCACGTCGCGGATGTCGTCGGTCGCCGCCAGGCACATCAGCAGGCGTTCGATGCCGAGCGCGACCCCGGCGCAGGCCGGCATCGCGTCGAGCACGGCGAGCAGGCGCTCGTCGAGAGGAAGTTCGCGCTGTCCGCGCCCGCGACGCCGCGCATTGTCGCGCTCGAAGCGCGCCCGCTGTTCGGCCGCGTCGTTCAATTCGTGGTAGCCGTTGGCGAGTTCGTAGGAACCGAGGTACAGCTCGAAGCGCTCCGCCAGCGGCGGCTCGCCGGCGCGGACCTTCGCCAGCGCGCACTGCGTCGCCGGGAAATCGTGCATCACGCTGATGCGGTCGCGCGGAAACGACGGTTGCAGGCGATGCGTGACCAGCAGGTCGAGCCAGTCGTCGCGCACGAGTCCCGCCTCGTCGATGCGGACGTCCGCGAGCGGCGCGCGCAACTCGTCGACCGACGCCGTGAACGGATCGAGACCGAGTTCGGCCACGAACCATTCACGATAGCTGCGCACCACGACTTCGGCGTGCCGTCCTTGCAATGCGAGCGCGTCCTGCACGAGCTCGACCGTCTCGTCGATCAGGCGGAGGTGGTCCCAGCCGACGCGGTACCACTCCAGCATCGTGAACTCGGGATTGTGGCGGCGCCCGGCCTCGCCGTTGCGGAACACGCGGCCGAGCTCGTAGCAGTCGCCGATACCGTCGGCGAGCAGGCGCTTCAACGGATACTCCGGCGAGGTGCGCAGCCAGCGCTCGCGCGAGCCGGCATCGACGTGGCCGCTGAACGGCGTGCTGAAGCTCTCGATGTTCGGCTCGGTGTTGCCGGCGGCGCTGAGGACCGGTGTCTCGACTTCGAGCACGCCGCGTCCGGCGAAGAACGCCCGGATGCCCGCATAGAGCCGGGCGCGCAGGCGCAGGGATTCGAGTCGCGATACCGGGGCGCGGGCACCTTCGTTCATGGATCGACGTCTGGAGGCGGAGCGGGCGCCGAAGTGTACGACCGCCACGGAGCCGCCGCCCGGCCCCGCGGAGAACCTATGGGCACCGTATCGAACCGCGGTTTCCAGACGCGCGGACTGGACGGCGGGCACCACGGATTTTTCCGGTGCCCTACACTGCCCGGACCGTCGCCGCGGAGCCGCCCATGCGCAACCTGGATTTCAGTTCCTGGCAGGGACTGCTTTCGACCCTGCTGGGCCTGGCGATCATCACCCTGATCGGCGTCGGCATCCGCCTTCTCGCGATGCAGACCATCCAGCAGCGGCGCGAACGCGAGAACCGCCAGATCAACGAGCGCCTGCGCACGCTGATCGCCGCCTACAAGACCCTCGGCGGATCGTTCACGGGCGATCTCGCGGTCGATCCGACGCATTTGCGCGACCTGCGCCAACGCGCCGTCGACACCGCCGCGGATCCCGGCGAAGCGGCCTCCGGCAGCGATCGCTCGCGACGCATGCGCGACGCCGTCGAGGCCGCCCTGTCGGACATCATCCTGCTCGGTACCGAGGAACAGGTACGGTTCGCCGCGAAGGCCGCGGCCGAACTGGCCGAAGGCCGCCCGATCCACACGCACGATCTCGTCGTTTCGCTGCGCGACTTCGTGCGCGAGGCGCTGGACCTCGATCCGGTCCCCGCCGGACTCGCGATTCCGAAGCAGGGGCCGACGCGGCCGGGGACAGGCTCCGGCGGAGGCCGCGCCAAGGGCGATGGAAGGAACGAGGCAAAAGGCGGCGCGGGCGGCGGCGGCCGTGGCATGGGTGGCGGCGGCATGGGCGCGGGCGCCGGGCTCGGATTGGGCACGGGACTCGGCCTGGGCGGCCATCGCGCGGGCGAGGACGAGCGCGAACCCTGAAGCCCCGGAGGGAACGAATCGGGGCATGCCGAGCACGAGCGCCCCTCGGGTTCAAGCCCGCGCTCGCCTGAACTTGGGACCTCGAAACGTGTAGCCTACGGCCCCGCGCACCAGCGGCGGACGGAGACGGCAAGCAAGGCATGACGGAAAACGGACGTTCCACCCTGTTCTCGCTCGTGCCCGCGGGCCTGTTCGGCCCCCTCGCCTCGCCGAATCGCGAACACTACTGGCAGTTGCTGGGCCGGCTGTTCGACGAGTTCTTCGGCCCCGACGCGCCGATGCCGCCGTCCCACGGGTTCCCGCGCCGCGAGATCACCGCCGCGATCGAGCGCTACCTGCTGACCGACGATCCGTGGGAGGACGAGGAAGGCGTCACGCCCGGTGCGTCGCTGAACCTGCGCGCCAACGCGATCTACGAGCGCTTCCGCGCGGCCGGCTGGCTGCGCCAGGACCGTATCGGCGCGCGCGAGATGGCGACGATGGTGCCGCTGGTCCGGCAGTTCCTGTCCACGCTGATCGACTTCGCCGAGCACGGCCCGACCTACGTCGCGGCCAAGGTGCGTTCGATCGAGTCGCAATTGCAGTTCGTCGTCGACGGCAAGGCCGGCGGCGACGCGCTCGACGAGGCCGCCGACCAGGCGCGGCGCCTGCTCGCCTCGCTGTCGTCGATGAGCCTGACCGTGCGCGACCTGATGCCCGAACTCAGCCGCGCCGAGACCACCGCACAGTTCGCGCGGCAATGGTTCGAGCGCTACGTCGGCGAATTCTTCATCGGCGACTACGCCGACCTGCACCGCGGCGACCATCCGCTCGCGCGGCGCAGCTCGATCCTGTC
>DBMH01000325.1 GCA_002297645.1 Rhodanobacteraceae bacterium UBA703
CCCGGCGCCCGGCGCCCGGCGCCGGTTCCGCGGCGGCGGATTCCACGCGTTCGATGCACGGCATCGGGAGCGCCTCGATGGAGAGGTCGCATGCCGGCGGTCCTCGTCGTTTCGCCTGCGCGCCGGCAGCGTCGTCCCGATCCGGAGCGCGGCTGACGATCGTCGTCGGCGAGCACGTATGATCGGGCGACCTTCTCCGAGGAGCTTCCCGATGCGACCTTTGGGTGCCTGTTTCTGGATCGCGGTATCGGGCATGAGCTTTTCCGCGATCGCGGCGGTCGACGACCCGGATTGGGTCGAGACGGTCTTCTCGATCAATCGCGACGCACCGGGCGACACGTCGCCGAAGGGCCATACCGGACTCGCCTGGGCGCCGGACGGCAGCGACCGGCTGTTCGTGCTCGAGAAGGGTGGGCGCGTCCGCATCCTCTCGGGCGCCCTGACGACGGCGTCGCCGGCCTGGTCCACGTTCGCCGTGATGGACCCGATCCACACCGACAGCGAATGCGGCCTGATCGGCATGGCGTTCGATCCGGATTTCGCGAGCAACGGCTTCGTCTATTTCTTCGTGACCGCGAGCGACCACGAGCAGCAGATCATCCGCTATCGCGGGCGCGGCAACGTCGGCAGCTCGCGCACCGTGATCCTTGATCGCCTGCCGACGGCCGGCGCCAACCACGACGGCGGCGGCATCGGCTTCGCCGCGGACGGCAAGCTGTACTGGTCGATCGGCGACCTCGGCAACGGTACTGGCGTCAACGCCGACCTGGCCTCGCTCGCGTCCAAGGTCGGCCGCGCCAACCGGGACGGCTCGAAGCCGTCGGACAACCCGTTCAATGACGGCGTCGGTCCGAACAACGAGTACATCTTCGCGCGCGGTTTCCGCAATCCGTTCACGATGCAGATCCAGCCGTCGACCGGCCGCATCTGGCTCAACGTGGTCGGTACCGGCTACGAGCAGGTGTTCGTGGTCGGGCGGCGCGATCACGGCGGCTACAGCGCCTACGAGAACAACCAGCCGGCCAACTACCTCACGCCGAAGATCGTCTACCGCACCAACGGCGTCGACACGCGCAACCTGGTCGACGTCGCGCGCAGCGGCGGCGTGACCACGTTCACGACCTCGGCGCCGCACGGCTTCCGCGTCGGCAGCAACCTCACGATCGCCGGCGTTGCCGACGCGTCGTTCAACCAGTCCGGCCTCTACGTCGCGTCGGTGCCCTCGGCCCTCACGTTCACCGCGCAGCAGGCCGGTCCCGATGCGAGCAGCGTCGGCGGGGCGGCGACGACGCTGGACCAGGGCGGCTGCCTGACCGGCGGCGCGTTCTACGACGCGACGCTTGCCCCGGCCGGATACCGCGGCAACTTCTTCTATGGCGACTGCAACTCCGGGCGCATCATGCGCGCGCGCATCGACGAGGCCAACGACGCGGTGATCGGCGTCGACTACTGGGCCCACGGCATTGCGGGGCAGGTCGACATCGCCGCCGGCCCCGACGGCGCGCTCTACTACATCGGCCATTCCACCAACGCGGTCTACCGGGCCGCGTTCCGGGCCGCCGCTCCGGCGATCGTCGTCGCGAACCGCAACCTGCGCATCGACGAGGGCGGCAGGGTCGCGACGTCGATCAGCCTGGCGGCCGCACCGGTCGCACCGATCGAGGTATCGGTCGTGCGCAGCGCCGGCGATACCGACGTCACCGTGCTCGAGCCGTCGGCCCTGACCTTCACGCCGGCAAACTGGATGCGCCCGCAGGTCGTGCGCTTCGCCGCCGCGCCCGACCCCGACACGACCGACGATGCGGCGACGATTTCCGTCTCGGCCGACGGTCTCGCCACCGAGACGATCGACGTGACCGTGCTCGACATGCCGGTCGACCTGGACCGGATCTTCCGCGACGGCTTCGAGTAGTACGCGCCGGGCCGGCCCGCGCGAACCCGAGCGGACCGTACGGGGGCAAGGTGCCGGTCGAGACGCGGATCCCGGAGGATCCGCGCCGGAGCGCGTCAGCCGGTCATCGCCGCGACGGTCGTGCGCAGTCCTGCCGGACTCCAGCGCGAGCCCGGCAGCGTCCACATCGGCGGCAGCTGCGTGAACGGCGCGCGCTTGTGCACGGCCAGAGCCGCGCCGAGACGATCGTCGACGCCGAGTTTCTCGAACACGAGGCGCACGTGGCTCTTGACGGTGTCGAGGCGGATGCCGAGCAGCTCGGCGATCGTCTCGTTGGACTTGCCGGCGGCGATCCAGCGCGCGACCTCGCGCTGGCGCGGCGACAGGTCGGGGCACAGGTGGATCAGGCGCTCCACCGGCGCCATCGACTGCACCGTGCGCTCCAGCGCCTGGCGGTACACGCGCGCGATGTGGCTGCGCAGTTCCTGCATGCGGTCGCGTTCGGCATCGGAAAATGCCGGGCGCCCGACCACGCGATGCGCCGAGATCGATACCGCGTAGCCTTCCTGCACGACCATCGCGGTCATCTGCCGATGCGCGTTCGCGGGCAGGAACACCTCGCGCGCGATCGGCAGGCGCATGAATTCCTCGTCGCTGAAGAAGTCCGATTCGCGCAGCGCACGCTCGCCGAAGAACGTCGGGTCCTTGCCCCAGAACGGGTGGCTGCCGGCATGTTTCAGGTACGCCGCGGTGGTCGCGGCACGGCGCTCCGGATCGGGGTCGGCATGCGAGTACTCGACGCGGAACTCGCCACTGCCGAGATGGAATTCCGCATAGCCCGCCATGTCGCAATCGGTCGCCAGCCCGATGCAGTCGAACACCTCGCGCGGCAGTGCGTGGAGGTCGGGCTCGGCGGCGTAGAGGTCGATCAGACGGCGCTCGAAGCTCCTCGCTGCGGCGTCTTCGGAATCCGCGGACGGCATCCGACTCACTCCAAAGTGTGATTGCCCGATTCGCCGGCGAGTTTACTCTTTTTCACATTCGGTACCGGTGTGGTCGCGCCCGACGCGTCGCGCCGTCGCGTGGCACGTCGTCGTCCACCGATGGAGGCGCGGCCCCGGTCGGCGGCGTAGGGGCGTGTCACGCGAACGGCCGGGCCGCACGCGACCGAAGGGACGACCCGTGAACTCCATCCGCATCGACACGCATCGTGTGGCGCGCCTGTTCCTCGCCGCCGTCCTGGCGCTGTGTGCGCTGCCGCTGGCCGCGCAGGTGAACACCTGGAGCTGGGAGCCGGCGAGCGGCTACCCGGGCAAGTGGAACGAGCTGGTGGTATGGAATCCGCCGGCCTGCTGCCCGAACAGCTATCCGAACAGCGCGACCGCCGATGCCCGCATGAATCCGTATGCGCCCGGCTACGTCGGCGCGGCCGATCTCGCCGGCGGCACCTACACCGTCAACCGCCTGCGCTTCACCAACATCAACAGCGGTGGGAGCAGCTTCACCCTCACCGGCAACAACGGCACGCTGCAGTTGCGCGGCACCACGCCGTACATCCAGACGGGAACCCAGGGCGGCAGGCTCGCCCGTGTCGTCAGCACCACGCTCAATCTCGCCGACCACACGCGCTTCGACATGACGGTGGCCGACGACGGCCTGATGGTGGCGTCCGGCTCCAGCATCGCGATGGTGTCCGGCGCCACGACCGCCGACAAGACCGGTCCCGGCGTCCTGGTTCTCGCCGGTACGTCCAGCGCGAGCCAGTTCGCCGTGCAGGCGGGCGAATTCGCGATCGAAGGCAACCACAGCGGTGGCGTCAGCGTGTCGTCCGGGGCGACTCTCGGGGGCGCCGGTCACGTCGGTGGAGCGACCGCCGTCGCCGGCGGCGGCATCCTGCACGCGGGCGCCTACGACATCGCGTCGCATGCGTTCGGCACCGGTACGCTGACGATCGCCTCGACGCTGACGATGCAGCCGACCAGCGTCTTCCAGGTGCGCATCGACGGCGGCAATGCCAGTCAGGTCGCCACCACGGGTGCCGTGAACCTCGGTGGCGCCACGCTCAGCCTCGACGTCGGCTCGGCTCCCCCAGCGGGCAGCGTGTTGCGCCTCGTCGACAACCAGGGCGCCGGCGCCGTCGCGGGCCCCTTCTCCGGCCTGGCCGAAGGAGCGACGCTCAGCGCCGGCGGTACCGGTTTCCGGCTCAGCTACGTCGGCGGTACCGGCAACGACGTCACGCTCACCAGGCTGGCTGCACCGGCGATCGCGAGCGTGTCGCCCAATGCCGGTCCTGTCGGCGGGGCGCAGACGGTGACGGTCACCGGCACGAACCTCGCCGGTGCGACGGGCGTGACGTTCGGGGGCACGGCGGCGACCGTGACCGGCAACACGGCGACGCAGATCGTGGCCACCACGCCAGCTCACGCTGCCGGCGCCGTGACGGTGAGCGTGACGACCGTCGGCGGCACGGCCACCGCCGCTTACACCTATGTCGCGGCACCGACGGTCACGAGCGTCGCGCCGGTGCAAGGTCCGGCAGCGGGTGGCACGACGGTGACGATCACCGGCACGAACCTCGCCGGTGCGACGAGCGTGACATTCGGCGGCACGGCGGCGACGGTGAGCAGCAATACGGCGACGCAGATCGTAGCTACCGCCCCCGCCCATGCTGCCGGCGCGGTGGTGGTCGCGGTGACGACGGCCGGAGGCACCGGCAGCAAGGCGAACGCGTACACCTACATCGCCGCGCCGACCGTCGCCAGCGTGTCGCCAGTACAGGGTCCCGCGGCAGGCGGCACGACGGCGACGATCACCGGCACGAACCTCGCCGGTGCGACGAGCGTGACGTTCGGTGGCACGGCGGCGACGGTGAGCAGCAATACGGCGACGCAGATCGTCGCGACGGCTCCCGCACATGCCGCCGGTGCGGTGGCGGTGGCCGTGACGACGGCCGGCGGTACCGCCAGCAAGGCGAATGCGTACACCTACGTTGCCGCGCCGACGGTCACGGCCGTCGCGCCGGTGCAAGGCCCGGCAACGGGCGGCACGGCGGTGACGATCACCGGCACGAACCTGGCCGGTGCGACGAGCGTGACATTCGGCGGCACGGCGGCGACGGTGAGCAGCAATACGGCGACGCAGATCGTCGCGACCGCCCCCGCTCATGCCGCCGGTGCGGTGGCGGTTGCGGTAACGACGACCGGCGGTACCGCCAGCAAGGCGAATGCGTACACCTACGTCGCCGCGCCGACGGTCTCGAGTGTTGCGCCGAATCGTGGTCCGATCCTCGGTGGTACGAGCGTGACGATCGGCGGCGCGAATCTGGCCGGCGCGACATCGGTGACGTTCGGCGCGACCGCGGCGACGTCGTTCGTCGTGAACGGTGCGATGCAGATCACGGCGATCACGCCGGCGCACGCGGCCGGAACGGTCGACGTCGTGGTGACGACGCCGGGCGGCGCCAGTGCGGTGGCGAACATTGCCCGCTACACCTACGTCGACCCGCGTCGCTGCCACGTGCGCCACGATGCCGCCGGCCTGAACGACGGCAGCTCCTGGACCGACGCCTATACCGACCTGCAAGCGGCATTGGCGGAGGCGGGCTGCGCCGAGATCTGGGTCGCCCGCGGCGTCTACCGGCCGGTCGTGCCGCTGGATCCCGGCAGCGTGACCGCGGCCGAGCGCGCGGTGACGTTCCAGGTGCGGCCGCGAACGGCGCTGTATGGCGGCTTCAGCGGCAACGAGGACGCGCTCGACGCGCGCGATCCGGCAGCCAATCCCACGGTGTTGTCGGGCGACCTCGCCGGCAACGACAGCGGCGCGGCGAACGGCGTGGATCCGGACGTGCCGGCGGATGCCTCGGTCGAGGACAACAGCCTCCACGTGATCGCGATGGACGGCACGGCGGGACTTCCGGTCGACGCCGCCACCGTGCTCGACGGCTTCGTCGTGACGGCCGGCCACGCGGACGGCGCGGCGGCGGCCGGGAAGGGCGGTGGCCTGGCCTGCAACGGCCGCGGTGTGGGCAGGGCGTGCAGCCCGCTGCTCCGCAACGTCGTGTTCAGCGGCAACTTCGCGGCCCAAGGGGGCGGCGCGCTCCACGCCGACGGCGGCGCCGGCGGCGATGCGAGCCCGACGATCGACCTCGCCCTGTTCCGCGGCAATCGCGCCGGCTACGGCGGCGCCGCGATGTTCGAGAACGACGCCGGCAACAGCAGTCCAGTGCTGAAACACGCCACCTTCGCCGACAACTCCGCCTTCGCGGGCGGTGGTGCGATGTACGTCCAGGCGATCGGCGGCAGCAGTGCACCGCAGTTGGCGAACGTCACGTTCAGCGGCAACAGGGCGGGCGGCGATCCCGGTTTCGGCGACGGCGGCGCGATCCTCGCCGAGGCCGGTTCCGGCGGCCAGCTGCATCCACGGCTGACGAATGCGACGTTCAGCGACAACCACGCGGACCTCGACGGCGGCGCGATCCACGCCACTGCGGCCGGCGGCGGCGTCAATGCGCCGGTCCTGCGCAACGTCATCCTGTGGCGCGACGGTGCCGGCGGTGCGGGCGCGGAGATCTTCAGCAGCGGTGCGGCACCGGTGCTGGAGTACGGCGTGGTCCAGGGCGGCTGCCCGGCGGGCGTCGCGTGCAGCGGGACGATCCTCGCTGCCGATCCGATGCTTGGCGGGCTTGCCGACAACGGCGGCGCCACGCCGACGCGCCTGCCTCGCGCCGGCAGCTCGGCCGTCGACGCCGGCGACGACGCCACCTGCGCACCCGACGACCAGCGCGGCATGGCGCGCCCGCAGGGCCCGCACTGCGATCTGGGCGCGGTCGAGGCGGGGCCGCCTTCGCTCGCGCTCGTCCTCGACGACGGCGAACGCACCTACGTGCGCTACGGCGAGGTGGTCGACTACGTCGTCCTGCTCGCCAACGACGGCGAAGGCGTGGCGACGAACCTTGCGGTGCGGGCGATGTTCGGCGGCGGAGCGGACGCCGGCAACGCGCAATGGCAATGCATCGCTGGCAGCGTCGGCGCGAGCTGCGCACCGGCCGGCAACGGCCCGATCCACGATGTCGTGACGATTCCGCCCGGCGTCGGCCTGACCTGGCTGCTCCACGTGCCGGTCGCGTCCGATACGCCGGCAGGAACGCTGGACGTGCGCTTCGAGGCGGACGGGCTCGCGCCCGCGGGCGCGAGCGCGACGATCGTGCTCTTCCGCGACGGTTTCGACGCCCCTCCCTGAGCAGGACTGCGACATGACCCGGACATCGACGAAACCCCGACGCGTTCTCCTCCCTGCGCTGCTCGCCTCGCTGCTGCCGGCGACCGCCTTCGGCGAGGTCGTGCTGACGCTGGACGACAACCACGAGTACGCCCGCTACGGCCAGACGCTCCACGTCGTCGTCACGCTGACCAACACCGGCGGCAGCNNCCGCGACGGGTATCGCGGTCGCCGCCGCGCTGTCGCCGGCGTGGGACGCCGGCGGCGCGGACTGGGTCTGCTTTCCCGGTACGAGCGACGTGGTCTGCGGCGCCGGCGGTACCGGAGCGCTGGCCGACACCGTGACCCTGCCGCCCGGTGCCCGCGCGACCTGGCTGCTGGACCTGCCGGTGCGCGGCGACGCGCAGGAGACGACCGCCACGGTGACGGTGAGCGCCACCGGTGCGACCCCACTCGCCGATACCAACACGCTGGTGCTGTTCAAGGACGGCTGTGACGTGGCCTACGGCGACGGCACGCAGGAACGGCCGGGCGACGTCGATGAAGCGCTCGCGCCCTCCGAGCCGGGCTCGTGAGCATCATCATCCAGCACGAGGAAACCGTCCGATGACATCGATTCACGCCTCGGAACCCGCGCGGCTCGCACCACGTCTCTTCGCGGTCGCCGCGACGCTGTTCGCCACGCCCGCGCTCGCCGACTACGTGATCGCGCCGACCGGCGGCGACATCAGCGGCGCGCGCCTGTCGGCGCAGCTCGCCGCCGGCGACGTGAGCCTTGCGGCCGCGTCGGGCAACCTCGTCGTCGACGACGCGGTGAACTGGAGCGCGCACACGCTCACGCTTTCGGCGCCGTCGGGCAGCGTCAACGTGAACGCGGTGATGGCGGCCTCGGGCTCGGCCAGCCTGTCGCTGGAAACCGACGCGTCCGCTGCCGACGGCGGCGTGGCCATGGCGCTGACGGCCGGCGGCTTCACCGGGCGCGTGGATTTCACGGGAACGGGGCAAAGCTACAAGGTCAACGGCACGGCCTACACGCTGATCCACACCCTTGCCGAACTGGAAGCGATCCGTCCCCCTGCCAACGGCACCATCGCCGGCGCCTACGCGCTGGCGGCGGATGTGGACTGGAGCGGAGCGGCCAGCCAGACGCCGCTGGGTTTCCTCGGCGGCAGCGGTCGGTTCGACGGCCTCGGCCATCGGCTGCTCGATCTCGTCATTGCCGGTAGCGCCGACGACACCGGACTGTTTTCCTACAACTCGGGCGGCGTGATCCGCAACCTCGGCGTGCGCGGCGGCAGCGTGTCGGGCGGCGGGTGGGTCGGCGCGTTGGTGGGCGACAACTTCGGCGTCCTTGCGCACGTCTATTCCACGGCCAACGTCTCGGGCACCCTGTTCGTCGGCGGTCTGGTGGGCTTCCACAACGGCAGCGGCAGCCTGATCGCCGATGCCTGGGCCGGCGGCAACGTGACCGGCACGGGCGCGGTCGGCGGCCTCGTGGGCACCACCCAATCCGGCGGTGCCGTCAACAACGTCTGGGCGAGCGGCAACGTGACGGGGCAGGACAGCATCGGCGGGCTGGTGGGCGTCACCCAGACCAATGCCAGCGTCAGCGAGACCTTGCGCAACGCCTATGCCACCGGCAATGTGACCGGCAGCATCCAGGTCGGTGGCCTCGTGGGACACAACATGAGCCCCGTCGAGCATGTCTTTGCCACCGGCGGCGTCTCAGCCAGCAGCAACAGCTATGTCGGCGGTCTGGTGGGTCTCAGCGATGGCGGCGGCAGCGTCAGCGATGGCTGGTTCGCGAGCGACACGGCCGGCGCGCACCCGGCCAATGGCTTCGGTACGGCGATTCCGCTGGCGAATCTGGTTTCGGCGTTGCCGGGCAGTTTCGATGCCGCCGTGTGGGCCGACCAGAACGGCAGGACCACGCCGTACCTCCAGTCCGTGCCCGGCGCGGTATACGTGAAGGCGGAAAGCGCCAGCGCCGCCAGCGCACGGGTCTACGTGCCGGTGACGACGCTCGACCAGCTGCAAGCGATCAACAACAACCTCGCCGGCGACTTCGCGCTGTTCAACGACCTCGACGCCAGCGCCACGGCGAACTGGAACGGCGGCGCGGGCTTCGTGCCGATCGGCAATTGCGCGGGCGGCTTCAGCGGCCGTTTCGACGGGCTCGGGCACGTCGTCCTCGATCCGACGATCAACTCCGGCAGCAGCCTGTGCGTGGGCCTGTTCGGCGGCCTCGGCGTCGGCGCCGTGCTGCGCAACGTGGGCGTGGACGGCGGTTCGGTCACGGGCGGCAACGCGGTGGGCGGCCTGGTGGGCTACAACGACGCCGGCACGATCAGCAACGCGTTCGCGACCGCACGCGTTTCCGCAACCAGCAGCGGCGGCGGCCTGGTAGGTTTCACGACCGGCGACGTGAGCGATGCCTATGCCACCGGCAGCGTGATCGTCAGCGGCACCGACGCCGGCGGCCTGACCGGTGGCAGCCGCGGCGCGATCCGCCGCACCTGGGCCAGCGGCAAGGTGACGGGCAGCGGCAGCAACGTCGGTGGCCTCGTCGGTCTGGCCATGAACGGCAGCGTCGCCGACAGCTACTGGGACCGTTTCAGCACCGGCCAGGGCGTCGCAGTCGGCGTCGTCACCAGCGCCACCGCCACCAACCTCAATGCCGTCAGCAGCGATCCCGCGCAAGCCGCGGCGACCCACTACGCGTTCAAGCAAGGCGCATACGCCAGCCTCGATTTCGGCAGCAGCTGGACAGCGTTCGACGGCACGCGCCCGTTCCTGCGCAGCGAATGGCAGACCACCCTCACCAATGCGCACCAGTTGCAGCTGATGAGCCTGAAGCTGGACGCGAACTACATGCTGGGCAGGAACATCGACGCCAGCGAAACCGGCCGCAACGACGGCATGGCCGCGAACAGCAACGGCATGTGGGCGCAGACGGGCTTCATGCGCGTGGGCACCGATGGTCCCCGATTCGTCGGCAGCCTGGACGGGCAGTACCACGTCATCGGCGGCTTTGCCATCAACCGGCCGACGATCGACAGCTGGGTGGGCCTGTTCGGCAAGACCGGCGGGGCCGTCGTGAAGAACCTGGGCATGGCCAACGTCTCGATCGTCGGATCGAGCGCTGTCGGCGGGCTGATCGGCCTGAGCCAGGGCGGCAGCGTCAGCCGCGTCTACGTCACCGGCAGCGTATCCGGCGCCGGCAGTGTCGGTGGCATCGTGGGCGGGATGCAGGGCGGCAGCCTCGACAATGCCTATGCGAACGCCAGCGTGTCGAGCGCCGGCAACTACGTCGGCGGCGTGACGGGCGGCAACCAGGCCGGCAGCATCGGCGACGTCTACGCCAGCGGGAACGTGTCGGGCCCGAACGCCGCGGGTCTCGTCGGCTACAACGCCGACGCGACGGGCGCCGTCATCGACGATGGCTTCTGGAATACCGACGTGGCGGCGCAGGGCATCGGCACCGCCGATACCGCGGGTGGCCTCAGCCATGGCGTCACGGGCCTTTCCACGCTGCACTGGCTCTCGCAAGGCCCGGTCGCGACGGGGCTGTGGAGCACGACCAACGGCTGGGTGGCGGGCTATCCGTATCCGGTACTGAAAGGGTTCCCCTACGTGCTCGTGGTCGCGCAGGGTGCGCATGTGACGCAAGGCATGCCGGCGGTCACGGTCGATTCGTACTCCGTCGTCGATCAGGACGGCAACGACGCGAGCGCGCTGGTGACCGGCACGCCGACGTGGTTCGCCGATCCCGGCCTCGCGGCCGGCGCGACCGCCCACGTCGGCGGCACGGGCGTGGTGGTGCTGAATCCGTTCTACCAGCTCGCATACATCGGCGCGGGCACGGTGATGCCGCCGCAGGCGCCGAACCTCGCCCTCGCGCTCACGCAGGCCGGCCCGGACTACGTGACCTACGGCCAGATCGTCGACTACGTCGTCACGCTGTCGAACAGTGGCAACGCCGTGGCGACGAACGTCGCGGTCCACGCGGCTTTTGGTGGCGGCGCCGATGTGGCCGCGGCGACATGGCAATGCATTGCCGGCAGCACCGCGGCGAACTGCACGATCGCCGGCGGCGGCCCGATCAGCGACCACGTGACGATTCCGCCCGGCGTCAGCATGACCTGGCTGATCCACGTTCCGGTGGCGGCGTCGACGCCGGCCGGCACGCTGGAATTCGATTTCGGTGCCGACGGTCTCGATCCGCTGCAGGACAGCGCGATCATCGTGCTGTTCCGTGACGGTTTCGACTGATCCGGCCCGCCGCGCGGGCTCCCGGGAAGACCTCGATCCTCCCGGCGTCAACCTCCTCGACGTCAACCCTTCCGACGCGGACACTCCCGACGCCAATCCTCTCGACGTCAACCTTCCCAACGTCATTCCCGCTTTCGCGGGAACGACGTCAAAGCATCAGGTCGCCGCCAGCTTCGCGCGGCGTTCCTCCTTGCGCTTGCGCCGGCGTTCGCTGAGGCGCGCGAACAGGAGGTAGATCGCGGGCGTCGACAGCAGGGTGAGGCTCTGCGACACGATCAGGCCGCCGATCATCGCGATGCCGAGCGGGCGGCGCAGCTCCGATCCGGTGCCGAAGCCGATCGCCAGCGGCAGCGCGGCGAAGATCGCGACCATCGAGGTCATCATGATCGGGCGGAAGCGCACGAGGCAGGCCTCGCGGATCGCCTCCAGCGGCGGCAGCTTGTGCTCGCGCTCGGCGACGAGCGCGAAGTCGACCATCATGATCGCGTTCTTCTTGACGATGCCGATCAGCAGCACGATCGCGATCGTCGAAATCACCGACAGCTCGGTGCCCGTCACGACCAGCGCGAGCAGCGCGCCGACGCCCGCCGAAGGCAGCGTCGAGAGGATCGTGATCGGGTGGATCAGGCTCTCNNATGCCGAGCACGATGTAGACGGCGATGATCGCGCCGAGGATCAGGATCGAGTTGTCGCCCTGCTGCTTCTGGAAGTTGCGGAAGTCGCCGGCGAAATCGAGCCGGATGTCGCCGGGCATGCGCAAGCCGGCGATGGTGTCCTGGATCAGCTTCTGCGCCTGGCTCATCGACACGTCGGGCGCGAGGTTGAAGCTGAGGCTGATCATCGAGAACTGGCTCTCGTGGTTGACCTCGGTCGGCGCGATCGTGTCGATCATCTTCGTGACGGCGGTGATCGGCACCATCTGCCCGCTGCTGGAGCGCACGTAGNNAGATGCGCTCCAGCGAGCCTGGGTCGGTCGACTGGTTCGGCAATGCGCTGACCACGACCTTGAACTGGTTGATGTCGGAGTAGATCGTCGACACCTGGCGCTGGCCGAACGCGTCGTACAGCGCGCTGTCGATCGTGCCGACGCTGACGCCGAGGCGCGCGGCGGTGTCGCGGTCGATCATCAGCATCTGGCGCGGCCCCGATTCGTCGACGTCGCTGCCGACGTCGCGCAGCTGCGGCAGCTTCTTCAGCGCGTCGACGAGCTTCGGCGTCCATTCCTGCAGCGTGGCGATGTCGTTGCCCTTCAGCGAGACCTGGTACTGGCCGCCCTGTCCGCTGCCGCCGCCACCGCCGCCGCTCGGCAGGTCCTGCACGGGGCGCAGGCGCAGGCGCACGCCGGGCAGGTCGCCGGCCATCTTGTTCAGGCGCGTCATGACCGCGAAGGTCGACTCGCCGCCGCGTTCCGCCAGCGGCTTCAGGCTGATGTACAGCTGGCCCGAACCGCCGCCGCCGCCACCCCAGCCGCCGCCGAGGCGCGAGCCGACGCTTTCCACGGCCGGATCCTTCATGACCAGCGCGGCGATCTTCTGCTGCTGCTCCATCATGCGCGTCGGCGAGACGTCGGAGCCGGCGGTGGTGCGGCCCGACAGCATGCCGGTGTCCTGCTGCGGGAACAGGCCGCCGCTGACGAAGCGCATGAGGAGCAGCGTGATGAGGATCAGCAGCACTGGCTGCAGCGCGGTGAGGAGCGGCCAGCGCAGCGCATGGTCGAGCGCGCGGCGGTAGAGGTCGAGCATGCCGGCGTGGAACGCGTCGAGCCAGCGACCGAGGCGCGACGGCGCGGCGGCGGCATGGCGGCCGAGGAAGCGGCCGCATAGCGCCGGAGTCAGCGTCAGCGAGACGATCGCGGAGAACACGATCGCGGCGATCAGCGTGACCGTGAATTCCTTGAAGAACATGCCGGTGATGCCGCCGGCGAACACGACCGGCACGAACACCGCGACCAGGGAGGCGGTGATCGAGACGATGGTGAAGCCGATCTCTTTCGCGCCCTGCAGCGTCGCCTCGAGCCGCGGCATGCCGGCGTCGATGTGGCGGATCACGTTCTCGATGACGACGATCGCGTCGTCGACGACGAAGCCGATCGCGATGACCAGCGCCATCAGCGACATGTTGTCGAGCGTGTAGCCGAGCACGTACATCACGACGAACGCGCCCGCGACGGACAGCGGCACCGCGGTCGCCGCGATCAGCGTGGGCGCCAGGCGGCGCAGGAACAGCGCCATCGTGAGCACCACCATGCCGAGGCTGATCAGCAGCGTGATCTGCACCTCGTCGACGGAAGCGCGGATGATCGGGGTGCGATCGAAGAACGGGGTCAGCTGCACGTCCGCCGGCAGCCACGTCCGCATCTGCGGAATGTCCGCCTTGACGCTGTCGACGGTCGCGATGACGTTCGCGTCCGCCTGCTTGCGCACGAACATCAGGATCGCGCGGCGCTCGCCGAACCAGGCGGCCTGGTACTGGTCCTGCTGGCCGTCGCGCACGGTGGCGACGTCCTTCAGGCGCACCGGCACGCCGTTTTTCGTCGAGATCACGAGCTCGGCGAACTCGGCCGAGGTGCGCAGCGCGTCGTTGGCGACGACCGCCATCGTCGTCTTGCCGTCGGAGAGGAAGCCCTGCGGCGAGGTCACGTTCGCCGCGACCAGCGCGTTGCGGAGCTGGTCCGGCGACAGGCCCATGGCGTTCAGCGCGCGCAGGTTGAGGTCCACGCGCACGGCCGGCGTCGCGCCGCCGGCGACCTCGACGTCGCTGACGCCGGGCAATTGGCGGATGCGCTGCGCCAGCAGCGAGTCGGCGTAGTCGTAGAGCTTGGACAGCGGCACCGAATCGGACGTCAGTGCGAGGATCAGCACCGGCTGGTTGTTCGGATTCATCTTGCGGTAGGTCGGCGCGTTCGTCAGGCCGGACGGCAGGTCCGGCGCGGCCGCGTTGATCGCCGCCTGCACGTCGCGCGCGTAGTCGTCGACGCTGCGCTTGCCGTCGAAGCTGAGGAACACCGACGCGCTGTTCTCGCTGCTCGACGAATTGATCGAGTCGATGCCTGGAATCTGCCCGAGGTGGCGCTCCAGCGGCGCGGCCACGGTCGACGCCATCACGTCGGCGCTGCCGCCGGGCTGGCTCGCGGTGACGAAGATCGCCGGGAACTCCAGGTTCGGCAGCGCCGCGACGCCGAGCAGGAAGTAGCAGATCATGCCGAGCGCGAACAGGCCCATCGCCAGCAGCGAGGTGCCGATCGGACGGCGGATGAAGGGGCCGGAGATGTTCATGGGGTCGCGCTCCGATTGCCCTCACCACAGCCCTCTCCCGCCAGCGGGAGAGGGAGAAAGGAAGTGAACTCTCCCGCAAGCGTGAGAACGGCGTTCGATGTCGGACGATGTCGCACACGCATGTGCGACGAATTCGCACGCGATGCCTTCCCCTCTCCCGCTGGCGGGAGAGGGCAGGGTGAGGGAAATCTTGCGCATGCAGTCCCGAATCGAAAATGCCCGCAACCTGCGCCGGAATTCGACCGATGCCGAGAATCGGCTTTGGTACTACCTGCGCGATCGCCGGCTCGGCGGCTTCCGGTTCCGGCGGCAGGTACCATTGGGGCGGTATGTCGCCGATTTCGTGTGCATGCGGGAGCGGCTGATCGTCGAGTTGGATGGCGGGCAGCACATGGACCATCGAGCGGACGACGAGGAGCGCTCACGCTATCTGGAACGCGCCGGTTTTCGCGTGTTGCGCTTCTGGAACGACGACGTGCTGCTACGGACGGAAGCGGTGCTCGAATCCCTACTTGCGGCGCTGTGCTCCGCTTGCCCTCACCCCAACCCTCTCCCGCCAGCGGGAGAGGGGGAAAGGGAATGAACTCTCCCGCAAGCGGGAGAGGGAGAAAGAAAGTGGACTTCCCCGCTTGCGGGAGGGCAGGAACGGCGGGATCGCGATGAGCCTCCCGGATCGGGATGAGCGTTGCTTTCCCCTCTCCCGCTGGCGGGAGAGGGCAGGGTGAGGGGGCTTTCGTACGAACGCTCACGCCGCCCGCTCCCGCAACGAGCCGCGCCGCTCGCGTCGCGCGCTCAGCCAATCCGACAGCCGTTCGAAGTACAGGTAGATCACCGGCGTCGTGTACAGCGTGATGAGCTGCGACAGCAGCAGGCCGCCCACGATCGAGACGCCGAGCGGCTTGCGCAGCTCCGAGCCGATGCCATTGCCGAGCGCGAGCGGCAGCGCGCCGAGCAGGGCCGCGGCGGTCGTCATCATGATCGGGCGGAAACGCAGGATGCAGGCACGGCGGATCGCGTCGTGCGCGCGCATGCCGGCGCGCTGCGCCTCGATCGCGAAGTCGATCATCATGATCGCGTTCTTCTTGACGATGCCGATCAGCAGCACGATGCCGACGATGCCGTCGACCGACAGGCTCATGCCGCAGAGCATCAGCGCGAGCAGGGCGCCGACGCCGGCCGGCGGCAGCGTCGAGATGATCGTGATCGGGTGGATGTAGCTCTCGTACAGCACGCCGAGCACGATGTAGATCACCACGACCGCGGCGAGCAGCAGCAGGATCGTGTCGCCGAGCGAGGCGGAGAACTCGGCCGCCTTGCCGATGAACTGGCCGCGCACCTGCGGCGGGAAGTTCATCCCGGCCTCGACCTCGCGGAACGCGCGCACCGCGTCGGAGAGCGAATGGCCCGGTGCGAGGTTGAACGAGATCGTCACCGCCGGCAGCTGGTCCTGGTGGCTGACGACCAGCGGCGCGTTGGTCTGCTCCGCGGTCGCCAGCGCCGACAGCGGGATGGTGCCGCCGCCGCCGATCGCGATGCCGACGTTGCCCGGCCCGCCGATGCCGGACGGCGTGGCCGAATTGCTCGACGTCGCCTGGCCGAGCGTGGTCGCGTTGCTGCCGGTCAGCGCGCCGTTGCCGTTGCCGCGCACGGTCAGCTGGTTGAGCAGCGCGGTGCTGGTGCGGAACTCCGGAGCGACCTCGAGCACGACGCGGTACTGGTTGAGCTGCGTGAAGATCGTCGAGATCTGGCGCTGCCCGAACGCGTCGTACAGCGTGTCGTCGATCGTCTGCATCGGCACGCCGAGGCGGCTGGCCTTCTCGCGGTCGATCGTCAGGTGCAGCGCATTGCCCTGGTTGGCGAGGTTGTTGTCGACGTCGGCGAGCTCCGGGCGCTTCTTCAGCGCGTCGGTCATCTTCGTCGCGAAGCCGGCCAGCTCGGTCGAGTTCACTTCCGACAGCGAATACTGGTATTCCGTCGGGGCGATGCGCGTGTCGAGCGCGACGTCCTGCACCGGCTTCAGGTACAGCGCGATGCCGGGGATGTGCGAGGCCGCGTCCTGCAGCGCAGGCAACACGGTGTCGAGTCCGCCGCGTTCGTTGCGCGGCTTCAGCACGATGCTGAGCTGGCCCTGGTTCAGCGTCGGGTTGACCGAGCCGGCGCCGATGAAGGCGGCGACGCCGGACACGCCGGACACGCCGCGCAGCGCATCGGCGACGGCCTTGGTGCGTTCCTCCATCGCCGGGAACGCGATGTTCTGGTCGGCCTGCACGACGCCGGTGACGAGGCCGGTGTCCTGCTCGGGCAGCAGGCCCTTCGGGATCAGCACGTAGAGCGCGATGGTCACGGCCAGCGTCGCGGTCGCGACGAGGAGCATCAGCGGCTGGCGCGCGAGCACCCAGTCGAGCGAGCGGCCGTAGGCGTCGAGCGTGCGCGACCACAGGTCGCGCTTCGGCGGATGCGCGCCGGCGACACCAGTCCCGGCGAGATGCGCGTCCGCGTGTTCGCCGGCCGGCAGCGCGTCGGCCTTCAGCAGGTAGGCGCACATCATCGGCGTCAGCGTCAGCGACACCACCGCCGAGACCACCACGGCGATCGCCAGCGTCAGGGCGAATTCGCGGAACATCCGGCCGACCAGGCCGGTCATGAACAGGAGCGGGATGAACACCGCGATCAGCGACAGGGTCAGCGAGATCACGGTGAAGCCGATCTCGGCGGCGCCCTGGCGGGCGGCCTCCAGCGGATCGAGCCCGCCCTCCTGGCGGCGGACGATGTTCTCGATCATCACGAT
>DBMH01000022.1 GCA_002297645.1 Rhodanobacteraceae bacterium UBA703
ACGCACCTGCCCCGGACACGGTCCGGGGCAGGTGCCGCGGCAATCGCTTTGCCGCCTCCCGCAATTCGATTCCCGGTCCGGGTTTCCCCAGGGCACCCGGACCGCATGGACGGATCTCGACCGTGGCGCGGGCGAATCCGCCCGCGGCTCCTTTCTCCGGAGCGTGCCCGACGCAGTGGCCCCTTTTCGTGGTGAAACGGCTTCGCGGATCGACCCCGGCATCCGCTTGTCCGCAGTCCCATCCCGGCGCCGTGCCACCCGCCGGACGGGGAAAGACGGAATAGGGCGACGCCCGCGGGCCATCCGGTCTCGTCGCGCCGCCTTCGCCGTTGCGCCGGACTCGCCGGGAGCAATATGGCGATCCGCCATGAGCCGCGCCGCGATTCGCCCCGAACGCGCCGCAGGGAGCGGGTTCGATTGCGCTATGCTGCGGCGCACGAGAAGCCTTGCATCCCATCCCGTCCTGGAAACCTCCGTGAGTGCAGCAGCCAGTCCGGTGCCGGCCGATCCGGCGCCGTGGGTCGTCATCAAGTTCGGCGGCACGTCGGTATCGCGTCGCGAACGCTGGGAGAACATCCGCGCGATCGCCGCGGCGCATCGTGCGCGCGGACGCCGCGTGCTGATCGTCGTGTCGGCCCTGTCCGGCATCACCGACCAGTTGAAGGCGATCGCGGAGTCGCGCGCGGACGAAGCGAAGGCGCGCGAAGTGCAGGCCGCGATCGTCGCGCGCCACGAGAGCATGCGGGCGGAACTCGGCCTCGACGCCTGCGTTCGCGTCGCCGAGCGGCTCGCCGACCTCGATCGCCTGATCGCCGATCCACGACGGCGCCAGGCGACGGTTGCGTGGCAGGCCGAGGTGTTCGCGCTCGGTGAGCTGATGTCGAGTTCGCTCGGCGCCGACTTCCTCGCCGCGAGCGGTCTGCCGACGCAGTGGCTCGACGCGCGCGAGCACCTGCGTTCCGCCGCGATCGCGAACCAGAGCCCCTGGGCACGCCACCTGTCGGCCACCGTGCCGGCGGCGCCGGACGACGCGTTCGCGGCGGCGTTGGCCGGGCAGGGCGACTGCTTCATCACGCAAGGCTTCATCGCGCGCAACGGCGACGGAGAAACCGTGCTGCTCGGACGCGGCGGCTCGGACACGTCGGCCGGCTGCTTCGGCGCGATGCTGAAGGCCGAGGCGGTCGAGATCTGGACCGACGTGCCGGGCATGTTCAGCGCGAATCCGCGCGTCGTGCCGGAAGCGCGCCTGCTGGCGCGGCTCGACTACGAGGAAGCGCAGGAAATCGCCACGACCGGCGCCAAGGTGCTGCATCCGCGCTCGCTCGGACCGCTGCGCCGCGCCGGCGTGCCGCTGGTGATCAAGGACACGAACCGGCCGCAACTCGCCGGCACCGGCATCCGCGCGGTCGCGGCGGACGCCGCGCCGTGCGTGAAGGCGATCAGTGCACGCAAGGGCGTCACGCTGATCTCGATGGAAACGGTCGGCATGTGGCAGCAGGTCGGCTTCCTCGCCGACGTGTTCGAGGCGTTCAAGCGCCACGGCCTGTCGGTCGACCTGATCGGTTCGGCCGAGACCAACGTCACCGTCTCGCTCGATCCGAGCGAGAACCTCGTCGATTCCGACGTGCTCTCCGCGCTTGCGGCGGATCTCGCCAAGATCTGCCGGGTCAAGGTCATCGCGCCGTGCGCGGCGATCACGCTCGTCGGCCGCGGCATGCGCTCGCTGCTGCACAAGCTCTCCGGCGTGCTGGCCGAGTTCGGTGCGCTCGACGTGCACCTGATCAGCCAGTCGTCGAACAATCTCAACCTGACGTTCGTCATCGACGAGTCGCTCGCCGACGAGCTGATCCCGCGGCTGCATTCGCTGCTGATCCGCGCCGACGCGCTGCGCGCCGAGGACGGCGCCGTGTTCGGGCCGAGCTGGCGCGAGCTCGAAGCCGGTACCGCCGCTCCCGCCCGCGAGACCTGGTGGCGGCGCGAACGTGATGCGTTGCTGCGGCTCGCCGGGGAGGCGACCCCGCGCTACGTCTATTCGCTCGACGCGGTGCGCGCGAACGCGCGCGCGCTGCGCGCACTCGGCGCCGTCGATCGCTGGCACTACGCGCTGAAGGCCAATCCGCATCCGGCGATCCTGCGCGCGTTGCACGAGGAAGGCTTCGCGTTCGAGTGCGTCTCGTTCGCCGAGATCGAGGCCGTGCGCGCGACCCTGCCGCAGCTGCCGCCGGATCGCATCCTGTTCACGCCCAACTTCGCGCCGCGCGCGGAGTACGCCGCGGCGCTCGACGCCGGCGTCCGCGTCACGCTCGACGCGTTGCATCCGCTGCAGCACTGGGGCGAACTGTTCGCCGGTCATGCCGTCCACCTGCGCGTCGACCTCGGCACCGGCCGCGGCCATCACGACAAGGTCAAGACCGGCGGCGCGACGTCGAAGTTCGGCCTCTCGCTCGACCAGGTCGAGGAGTTCCGCGTGCTCGCGCGCAGCGCCGGCACGCGCATCGTCGGCCTGCACGCGCACCTCGGCTCGGGCATCCTCGACGCCGGCCACTGGCGCTCGGTGTACGCGCACCTCGCGAGCCTCGCCGAGGGATTCAACCGCATCGAATCCCTCGACATCGGCGGTGGACTCGGCGTGCCCTCGCGGCCGGACGAGGCGCCGCTGGATCTCGCCGCGCTCGGCGCCGCCCTGGCCGAGGTCAAGGGTGCGTATCCGCAGTTCCAGGTGTGGATGGAGCCCGGACGTTTCCTCGTCGCCGAGGCCGGTGTATTGCTCGCGCGCGTGACCCAGACCAAGCGCAAGGGGCACGTCCACTATGTCGGCATCGACGCCGGCATGAACTCGCTGATCCGCCCGGCGCTGTACGAGGCGTGGCACGAGATCGTGAACCTGACGCGCCTCGACGAGGTACCGGGCCCGATGGTGCAGGTCGTCGGACCGATCTGCGAAAGCGGCGACGTGCTCGGCGCCAACCGCCGCCTGCCGGAATGCCGCGAAGGCGACGTGGTCCTCGTCGCGCAGGCCGGCGCATACGGCGCGGTGATGGCCTCGCACTACAACCTGCGTGAGCCGGCGGGAGAGGTGGTGTTGTGAGCCGGAGGCTCGGGCTGGTGCTCGCCAGCTTGACGGCCGCGCTGGCTCGGCGTTCCGGTGAGGTGCGCGATGGCGGTGTCGGCCTTCCGGGGCGGCCGGCACGGCAAGATGCCCGACGGCGTGCGGACGCCAGCGGCGCTCGCGTTGCGCATCGCGTCGGTGGCCGCGATCGTCTGCGTGGTCGGGCTGATGGTCCGGGAAGCGCTGCTCACCTTCGTACAATCGCACGGCGGAGGTTCGGGCTCGGGACTCCGGAGCTGGCACGTCGGGGCGGAGTGGCCTGTCTGGCGGCGGGCTTCCCGCCGATGGGGCTGGCGGAGACATGGGCTTGCAAATGGCTATTCGGGAGTGCGCGTCACCATGAGTTCTGCTGATCCGCGCGGCGCCAGGGCATTTCGCTTCGTCCGCCGCACCTACGCCGACGGCGTGGCTTCGCTCGTCTACGCGTTCGACGACGGACCGGAGCTGGTCGAGCGCATCACGTTTCCGGAGGCACCGGCGCTCGCGTCCGGGCGCGAGCCCGCATTCGAGGCGGCGCTGGACCTGCTGCACCTCGTCGCCGGCGTCAGCTACTACAAGGCCGGAGTGCCCGGCGAGATCCGCGTCGAATCGACGAGCCTGGATGCGAACACGGCAACGTTCCTGGACGCGCTCTACCTGCATGGGCTCGGCGAGTTCGCCTACCACAACCGGCTCGACTTGCGCGGGCGCATCCGCTTCCCCTTCGCCGCCGCGGCGCCTTCGCCGGCGTCCGTGCTCGGCCTGCCGCGGCGTGCGCTGGTGCCGATCGGCGGCGGCAAGGACTCGCTGGTCAGCGTCGAGATCCTCAAGAGGGCCGGCGAGGCGGCGACGGCCGTGTGGGTCGGCCACTCGCCGTTGATCGAGGCCTGTGCCGCGCGCACCGGCCTGCCGACGCTGAACATCCGCCGCGAGCTGTCGCCGCTGCTGTTCGACTACAACAAGGCCGGTGCGTACAACGGCCACATCCCGGTGACGGCGATCAACTCGGCGATCCTCGTCGTCGCGGCGATCCTCTTCGGCTACGACGCGATCGCGTTCTCGAACGAGCGCTCGGCGTCGAGCGCGACGCTCGAGTACGACGGCCAGCCGGTCAACCACCAGTGGAGCAAGGGCTGGGAATTCGAGCGTGCGTTCGGCGAACTCGTGCACGCGCGGGTCGCCGCCGATCTCGACTACTACTCGCTGCTGCGCCCGCTGTCGGAATTGGCGGTGGCCGAACGCTTCGCGCGCGTCGCGCGCTACGACGATGCGTTCTCGAGCTGCAACCGCAACTTCCGCATCCTCGGCCCGAAGCCGGCCGACCGCTGGTGCGGGCAGTGTCCGAAGTGCCACTTCGTGTTCCTCGCGCTGGCGCCGTTCATGCCGAAGCCGCGCCTGCTCGCGATCTTCGGCCGCAACCTGCTCGACGACGAATCGCAGGCGCCGGGTTTCGACGCGCTGATCGAGTATCGCGACCACAAGCCATTCGAATGCGTCGGCGAAGGCGTGGAGTCGCGCGCCGCATTCACGGCGCTGGCCGCACGAGCGGAATGGCGCGAGGACGCTTTGGTGGCGCGCTTCGCCGACGAGATCGCGCCGCAGCTCGACGCGCGCGGCCCCGTGCTCGAGGCCTTGCTCGCACCATCCGGCGAACAGCGCATCCCGCCTCGCCTCGCGCCGTTCGTGCTCGATGCGCCTCGCTGATCTCGCCCACCACCGCGTCTCGATGCGGAGGTACGCCCGCGAAGGTCGAGCCCGCCTCTCGGGGCGGAAGACGGCGAGCCAAGGATGGCGAGCGGAAAGCATGCCGAGGACGTCTTCCTGTGAAACCGGAGGCTGCTCCCGTGCGTATTGCTGATCTCGCCGGCCGCCGCGTTGCGGTCTGGGGCTACGGTCGCGAAGGAAAAGCCGCACTCGTGGCGTTGCGCCGACGCCTGCCCGGCTTGCGGCCGACGCTGTTCTGCAGCGAAGCCGAGGCGGAGCGGATTCTCTCCCCTCGTCGTTCCCACGAGCCCTCCCTTCGTCATTCCCGCGAAAGCGGGAATCCATTTCGCTCGGCGGAATCGCAGGTCCCGAATTTGGATTCCCGCTTTCGCGGGAATGACATCGCAGGGGGCGTGGCGGCCGCAGAAGCGGCAGACGTCATGGAGGCCACGGGGGGGGCAGGGGGCGCTCGGGCCGTGGAAGCCGCAGCGGCCGTGACGATCGCTCAGGCCACGGATATGCCAGCAGCGCCAGAGATCACGGAGACGGCAGAGGCGACAGAGGCCGCCGGCATCGTCGGAAACGTGGACATCGTGACCGTGCCGCCCGGCGCCGCCGATCTGTCCGCCTTCGATGTCGTGATCAAGTCGCCCGGCATCAGCGCGTACCGGCCGGAAATCCTCGAGGCGCAGCACAACGGCACGCGTTTCACGTCGGGTACGGCGCTCTGGTTCGCCGAACATGCCGAAGCGCGCGTGATCGCCGTAACCGGCACCAAGGGCAAGAGCACGGTCACGGCGCTGATCGCGCACCTGCTGCGCTCGCTCGGCCGCCGCGTCGCGCTGGCCGGCAACATCGGCCTGCCGCTGCTCGAACTGCTCGATCCGGCGCAGCCGCCGGACTGGTGGGTGGTGGAGCTGTCGAGCTTCCAGACGCGCGAGGCGGCCGACGTCGAGGTCGCGGTGCTCAACAACGTCTACGAAGAGCACCTCGACTGGCACGGCACACGCGAACGCTATGTCGAGGACAAGCTGGCGCTGGCCGCCGCCGCACGCACCGTCGTCGCGAACGCGGCGCAGGCGTCCCTATGGGCTCGCATCGGTGCGCATCCGCGTATCGCGGGGTTCGGCCGGACCGAGGGCTGGCACGTGGAGGGCGGCGCGATCCGCGACGGCGAGCGCCTCGTGTTCGATCTCGCGCATTCACCGCTCCCCGGCGACCACAATGCTTCGAATCTCTGCGCCGCGCTGGCCGCCCTCGACGCGGCGGGCGAGGACGCCGCCGCGGCGGCTCCGGCGGCCGCGACGTTCCGGCCGCTGCCGCATCGCCTGCAGACGCTCGGTGAACGCGACGGCCTGCTGTGGGTCGACGACAGCATCGCGACGACGCCGCAGGCCACGCTCGAAGCGCTCGCGAGCTTCCGGGGACGCGCCGTGACGGTGCTCGTCGGCGGTCACGACCGCGGCCTCGACTGGCATCCGTTCGCCGAGCGCATGCACGACGACCCCCCGCATGCCCTCGTCACGATGGGCGCGAACGGACCGCGCATCGCGGTACAACTTCGCGGCACGGGAGGGGCGTACCGGCTCGAGCAGGTTGCGACACTGGAGGAGGCCGTATCGCTGGCGCGGCGAGTGACGCCGCACGGCGGCGTCGTGCTGCTGTCGCCGGGCGCGCCGAGCTTCGACCAGTTCAAGGACTATGCCGCGCGCGGCTGCCGTTTCGCCGAGCTCGCCGGCTTCGATCCCGGCACGATCGGTGTCGTCGAGGGCTTGGGGATCGCCTGAGGCTTCTGCGATGATCGTTGCATGAACCGCTATCTCGTCCTGGTCCTGCGCAAGCCGGTGTTCGACGCCGCGCTGATCGAACCGCACCGGTGCTTCCTCGCGGACCTGCGCGCGCAAGACCGCATCGAGCTCTCGGGCGCCTTCGCCGACGGATCGGGCGGCGCCTATCTTTTGCGCGCGTCGACGCTCGACGAAGCCACCGCGATCGCGCACGGCGATCCGCTGCATGCCGCCGCCGCCTCGACGATCGTCGTCCGCGAATGGAACGCCGCATGACGGAACGACGCGACGCGCGTGTGTGGGACCTGCCGACGCGCCTGTTCCATTGGTCGCTGGTCGCGTTGATCGTCGTGCAGTACGCGAGCGGCGAGTTCGGCTGGCTGTCGATGGAATGGCACTTCCGGCTCGGCTACGCCACGCTCGCGCTGGTGCTGTTCCGCGTGCTGTGGGGTTTCCTTGGTTCGCAGACGAGCCGTTTCGGCCATTTCGTGCGCGGTCCGCGCGGCGTGCTGCGCTACGTCGCCGATCTCGCGCGCGGGCGCGCCGCGCACGCGCCGGGCCACAATCCGCTCGGCGCCTGGTCGGTGCTGGCGATGCTGGCCTCGGTCGCGCTGCAGGCCGTCAGCGGCCTGGCGTCGAGCGACGACATCAGCGAGGAAGGGCCACTGGCGGCGCGCCTGTCCGGAGCGACGGTCGACTGGATGACCTGGCTGCACCACGCCAACCGCTACGTGCTGGCGGGGTTGATCGTGCTGCACGTCGGTGTCGTACTGATGCACCGGGTCGCGCGCAGCGAGAACCTCGTCGGACCGATGCTGCACGGACGCTCGCCGGCAACGGGAGCAGCCGCGCTGCGCTTTGTCTCGTCGTGGCGCGCGCTCGCGCTGCTGGCGGTCAGCGCGGCGGCGGTCTGGGGCGTGATCGCCTGGGGCGAGGCGGCCTAGGGCCGCTCGCGTGGCGGTCAATCCTTGCTGCGGTACTTGTCGTGGCAGCCCTTGCAGGTCTGCGCGGTCTTGCCGAACTGATCCTTCGCTTTCGCCTCGTCGCCGCTCCGGGCGACCTCGGCGAGCGCCTGCGACTGCCTCACGAAGTCGTCCATCTTCGCCTTGAAGTCGTCCATGTCCGTCCAGATCGCTGCTTTCGCGCCGGTCTTCGCGCCCGACTGCGAGCCTTCCGGAAAGCCTTCCAGCAGCTGCGGCGCGAGTGCGGCGACGCGGTCGGCGCGCTGCGCGAACTCGCCCGGGTTCCACGGCGTCTTGCCCTTGACCATCTGCCCCATCGGGCCGAAGTTCCATCCGATCATCGTGTAGGCGGCCTGGCGGTAGCGGATCGCGTCTTCCGGCTTCGCCGCAGCGGCGGCGGCCGTCGAGCCGGCGAGCAGCACGGCGAGGCTGAGGCGGATGGTGGACGGGCGCATCGGTTTTCCTTGTTCGGCGGGACGAAGGATCGAGTCTAGCAGCGCGTCCGCGTGCGCCCGCAAGATCGCGCGACGGCGAAGGTCTATGATGCTAGCCCCGAACTGTCGAGGAGCCCGCCATGCGCGTCAGCCTGTTCGCGATCGCCCTGTTGTTCTCCCTGCCGTCCCATGCGGCGATGGTGTCCGCGCCGGTCGACTACGAGGTCGGCGGCAAGAAGATGCAGAGCGTGCTGGTCTACGACGATGCGGTGAAGACGCCTCGCCCCGGTCTCGTGATGACGCCGGACTGGCTCGGCATCACGCCGGACAACCTCTCGCTGGCGAAGCAGGTCGCGGGCAAGGACTATGTCGTCCTCGTCGCCGACGTCTACGGCGTCGACGTGCGGCCGAAGAATCCGGACGAGGCGGGGGCCGCGACGAAGGCGATGTACCAGGATCGCAGCGCGCTGCGCGCGCGCATCAACGGCGCGCTGGCGCAGTTGAAAGCCCAGGCCGGCAAGGCGCCGCTCGACGGCAGGCATTGGGGCGCGTTCGGTTTCTGCTTCGGCGGCACGACCTCGCTCGACCTGGCGCGCAGCGGTGCCGACGTCGCCGGCGTGGTGTCCTTCCACGGCAACCTGAGCGGCGATCCGGCATTCAAGGACGACATCAAGGCCAGGATCCTGGTACTGCACGGTGCTGACGACCGTTTCGAGTCGCCCGAACAGATCGCCGGCTTCCAGACGGAAATGCGCGACGCGAAGGCCGACTGGCAGTTCCTGAGCTACGGCGGAGCGGTGCACTGCTTCGCGATCCCGACGGCCGACGGCTCGGTGCCGGGCTGCCGGTACGACCCGCTCGCCGCGAAGCGCGCGTTCGCGCAGATGCGCGCCTTCTTCGCCGAGGCGTTCGCGGGCTGAGCGGCGCCACGATGAGCAGACCGCGATGAAGATCGGAGCGTGGTTCACGAGATTCGCGAGCGCGGCCTCGCGTGCCACCGGTCGGGCCGGTACCTTCGTGATGGCGGCGCTGGTCGTGCTCGCCTGGGCCGTGACCGGACCGATGTTCCACTACAGCGACACCTGGCAGCTCGTCATCAACACGGGCACCACGATCGTCACGTTCCTGATGGTATTCCTGATCCAGAACACGCAGAACCGCGACTCGCAGGCGATGCATCTGAAAATGGACGAGATCATCCGCGCCATGGAGGGCGCGCACAACCGGCTCATCGCCCTCGAGGACGCCGACGAGGACGTGCTGCAGAAGATGGTCGATCGCTATCGTGCCCTCGCCGAAAACGCGGAGCGGCGCCTAAAGAGCGGCGGCAGCGACATCGGTTGCGACGAGATCGAGGAAGCGGCGGCCGATGCCGCGGCCGCCGACGCGGCGAAGACGCCGTCGAAGAGCGGTTGATCGGTTCAGCGCGTGCGATCGACGGCGTAGTCGGCCAGTACGCCGAGCGCGTCGCGCGCGGCGGACGCCGGCAGTGCGGCCAGCGCCTCGCGTGCCGAACGCGCGTACGCGTGCGCCCGTCGACGGGACGCCTCCAGCGCATCGGTCGCGTGGATCGCCGCGAGCACGTCGGGCAGGGCGTCCAGGCCGCCGGCCCGGATCGCCTGCTTGAGCATGTCCGCCTGTGCCGGCGCGCTGCGTTCGATCGCGAAGATCAGCGGCAGCGTCGGCTTGCCCTCGGCGAGATCGTCGCCGATGTTCTTTCCGAGCGTGCCGGCGTCGGAGGCGTAGTCGAGCACGTCGTCGGCGATCTGGAACGCATAGCCGAGATCGAGGCCGTAGCGCGCCAGGGCCTCTTCCTGCTCGGGCGGCAGGTCGGCCAGCACCGCGCCCAGGCGCGTCGCGGCGGCGAACAGCACGGCCGTCTTGCGCTCGATGACGTCGAGGTAGGCGCGTTCGGTCGTGTCGGGATTGCCGATGTTCAGGAGCTGCAGCACTTCGCCTTCGGCGATGCGGTTGGTCGTGTCGGCGAGGATGCGCATGACGCGCATGCTGTCGAGCTCGACCATCATCTGGAACGAGCGCGAGTACAGGAAATCGCCGACCAGCACGCTGGCGGCGTTGCCCCATACCGCGTTGGCGGTGCGGCGACCGCGGCGCAGGTCCGATTCGTCGACGACGTCGTCGTGCAGCAGGGTCGAGGTATGGATGAACTCGATCACCGCGGCGAGCTGCGCGTGCCGGACGCCTTCGTAGCCGGCGGTGCGCGCCGCCAGCACGTGCAGCATCGGCCGCAGGCGCTTGCCGCCGCCGCCGATGATGTGCTCGGCGATCTGGTTGATGAGGACCACGTCCGAGGCCAGGCGCGCACGGATCAGCGTGTCGACCGCCGCCATGTCGGCCGCGGCCAGCGTCTGCACATCGGTGAAGCGTTCGACGCGGGGAATAGCGTGCGGTACGGCGGACATCCGGGCTGCGCGTTGATTTCGGAGCCGCAAGTATAGCGGGCCGAGGTCGCGGACTGCCCCGGCCCGCGTCTCCGAAGCGGATCCGCGGCCCGATGCCGCACGGCATTTCCTTCGTTCGCGCGGGCGACAGGGTGCGGATGCGCCGGATGCCGGGCGGCAGCGGAGGGTCCGAATCCACGACGGCGGGTAGAATTTCCGTTTTCGGATTCCGGTGCCCACGGATGATGCAATCCCTTCCCGCCTGGATCCAGCCGTGGCTGGACCTTCTCGTCACGATCGCGCTCATCCTCCTCGTGCTGGTGGTCGCCTGGACGGCGCGGCGCCTGCTGCGCGGCGTGGTCCGGCGCGTCTGTGCTCGCTACCAGCTCTCCGAGAAGATGATGGCGGTGCCGTTGCGCATCGCCGGTTCGGCGATCAACATCACGGCGCTGTTCGCGATCCTGCAGCTGGTCGGCGTTTCCGGTGCGGTGCTGTGGACCGCGTTCACCGGATTCGCAGCCGTCGGCGCGGTCGCGTTCTTCGCCGCCTGGAGCGTGCTGTCGAACCTGTTCTGCACGCTGCTGATCGTCGTCATGCGCCCGTTCCGGCTCCACGACCGCATCGAAGTGCTGGAGAACGGCGAGAAGCCGGGTCTCAAGGGCCACGTCGTCGACATCAACATGGTCTATACGACCCTGCTGGAGGAGGGCGGCACGACCCTGCAGATACCGAACAACCTGTTCTTCCAGCGCAGCACGCGGCGCTGGCCGGCGGCGGCCGGCAACGGGGGGAGCGTCCCCGTCGTGGAAGGGCCGACGCGCGACCGCGGC
>DBMH01000023.1:0-16483 GCA_002297645.1 Rhodanobacteraceae bacterium UBA703
CCGCAAGGCCCGGGGCCAGCGACGGCAGGACGGGGCGCAGGGCCCCGGCGGTGGCGAGATCGTTCGCCCAGAGGGCGACTTGCTCGCGCAAGGCGCGCTCGTCCTCGACAGGGTGCAGCACGGCCCGCCCGTCCGATGCGGCGAGGGCTGCCGCCAGCGCGTCCGCGTCGCCGCGACGCACGGCCTCGTTCACGGCGACCAGGTGCCGCTCCGCGCGGAAGCTGTGCGCGAGACGCACGAGATCGCCCCGTGGATCCGCTTCGAGCGCGGACACCAGGTCGAACAGGACCGAGCCGGTCGCCACCGAGGTGAGCTGGTCGGCATCGCCGACGAGGATCAGCGTGGCGTCCGGGCGCACCGCGTCGAGCAGGCTGCGCAGCATCGCGAGGTCGATCATCGAGGCTTCGTCGACGACGACCACGTCGGCGGCGACCGGATCGCGCGCGTTGCGGCGGAATGCGTTGCGCCACGGCTCGTAGCCGAGCAGCCGGTGCACGGTCAGCGCCTCCGCGTCGGGAATCGTGTCGAGCCACGGGAGCCAGTCCTCGGGCAACGCCGCGTCCGGGTGGTCGCGCAGTGTCGCCTTGCCCTTCCGCAGCGCCTGCACCAGACGCTGCGCCGCCTTGCCGGTGGGCGCGGCGATGCGGATCGACAGCGGCGACGACGCACCCCGCTGCAGCATGAGCAGCATGCGCAGCACGGTGGTCGTCTTTCCGGTTCCCGGGCCACCGGTCAGCATGAACAAGCGCTTGCCGGCAGCACGACGCACCGCGTCGCGCTGGGGACCGACGGCGTCGCTGCGGTCGCCGTGGAACAGCGCGTCGAGATCGGCCGTGGATCCGGCTGTGCCGGTGGGCAGCGACACGGCCGCCTTTCGCCGCTCGCGGATGCGCTGCGCGGCGGCCACCTCGTGCGCATGGTTGCGCCAGAGATAGAAGCGCTGGCCTTCGAGCACGAACGGGCGCACGCCCTGCCCTCCGTCCGTCGCCACCAGGGGCGAGGCGCGCAGTTGCGCCTGCTCCGCCTCCGTCAGCGGCTCCATGCCGTGCCGTCCGTCGGCCAGCGGCAGCGCGGTGTCGCCATTGCCCTCGGCCAGGCTCGCCCAGGCGGCGGTCGCGGCCAGCACGGCATCGCCTCCGTGCGCGACGACCCAGCGGTACAGCGCGCGATCGAGCGGGCGCCAGGCCTCCACGGCCGCTTCGCCACCGACGCGTTCGAACGAGAACGCGCTCATGCGACCACCCGGCCGGTCAGGGCGCGGCCGGCGAATACGCGGTCGACCGCGTCGAGCAGTCCCTCGTCGAAACGATGCACCCACAGGCCAGCATGCGGCGCGACATCCGGTGCGATACCGGTCGCGCGCACGAAGAGGTAGATCGCCTCGCCGAGGTGTTCGCTGCGCCGATAGCCCGGCACGCGCTGGCGCAGGTAGCGATCGACCGCGATCGTGTAGAGCAGTGCCTGGAAACGGTAGTGCGAGTCGGTCATCACGGCCTCGAGGCGTTCCGGAGCATAGGCGGACAGCCGCTTGCCGTCGCCGAGACGGTTGGTCTTGTAGTCGAGCACGTGGAAGCGCCCGGCATGCTCGAACACGAGGTCGATCTTGCCGTTCATCAGGCCGCGCAGTTCCTGCGTCGAGGCACCGGGCACGAAGTCGCAGACCCGCCGCAGCTCGCGCAGCGAGACGTCGCCGAGCAGGAAGTCGAACTCCATCTCGGCTCGTTGCGCATGCGCCGGCACGCCGCCGAGCGTCAACCTCGGATCGCGGCCGGGCAACAGCGGCGTATCGAGCGTGGACTGGATGCGCGCGGCGAGATGCGGCACGAGGTCCTCCATGTTCCGTTCACGCAGGCGCACCCGTTCGTCGCGCAGGGCGCGCCGGATCAGCGCGTGCTGCATCGTCATCGGCTGGCCGATGCGGCGGCGTTCGAACATCGCATGCACCGCGTTGCCGAACTCCGGCCCGGCGATCGGCGCGAGCCATGCGAGCGGCGCGTGCTCGGCCTCGGCCGTCGGCTCGACCTGCGGCGCCGCTTCCGTCGCGACGAGCGCCACCTCGTCGGTCGCCGCGCGCTCTTCCAGCGCGTCCATGCGGGCGCCTTGCGACAGTGCCGAGAAGCTGTAGCGGTACTCGAACCGCGCGTCGGCCGGCTCGTCGCGCACGTGGCGCGGGGCTTCCGGAGGAACGGAGGCCGGAATCCAGCGCCGCCGCGGCCACGACCACGGCCCGGCCGACCATGACACGTGAGGCATCACCGGCACGCCGTCGCGCAGCAGGCGCTCGACCATCGCATCGAGCGGCGCGCGGTTCGGGTCCGTGTCCGGGCCGCGGCTGCGCCCGTCCCGCGCCCGGGAAGGCGACAGGGCATAGACGTGGCAGGCGTGACGCGCGCGGGTCAGCGCGACGTAGAGCAGGCGGAACCGCTCGTCCTGGCCTTCCTGCGCGTGGCGCCGTCTCGCCTCGTCGCCGAAGCCGATCACGCGCCGCCCGCTGGCGTGGTCGTGCAGCACCGGAATCTCCCCGGAGCGACCGGCGTTCGCCCACATCAGCGGCAACAGCACGAGATTGAATTCGAGCCCCTTGCTCGCGTGCAGGGTCATCAACGTGACGCGCGCGGCATCGGATTCGATGCGCAACTGCATCTCCTCGGCCGCCTCGCCGCCGTCGCCGCGTCCCTCGCGGTGGTCGGTCAGCCAGGCGAGCAGCAGGTCGCGACCGGGAAGCCGGTCGCTGCGCGCCTGCAGCAGTTCGCCGAGATGACGCAGGTCCGTCAACGCGCGCTCGCGATCGGCGCGGGCGAACAGGCGCGGACTCGCACGCTCGATCACCGCGCGTACCACGGCGAGCACGCCGCGCGCGCGCCAGAGCGCGTCGAGTTCGCGGAACCAGGCCACTTCCCGTTGCCAGGCGTCGGGCTGGGCCGCCAGGGCGCGCAATTCATCCCAGGTCAGGCCGCCGAGCTGCGTCGCCAGCGCGGCGCGCACGACACCGTCGTCGCGCGGATGCAGCGCGGCGTGCAGAACGACCTGCAGTTCGCGCGCCCAGCCGGACGCGAACACGTCGTCCCGGCTCGACGACACGCACGGCACTTCGCGCGCCTGCAATCGCGCGCGCAACTCGGCGATGTCGCCGTGGCCGGGCAGCAGCACGGCGATGTCGCCGGGCTCCAGCACGCGCGCACCGAGCGTGTGTCCGGTCGAGAGCAGGTCGACGATCTGGTTCGCGCAGGCGTCGAGCGCGGCGGCCTTGCGCTCGCCCTGCGACTCCGGCACGTCGTCGCCGCTCCAGAAGTGGATCTGCAGGGCCTTCTCGCAGGGGAACCCGCCGATCGCGTACGGTTCGTCGTCGCGTCCGCCCGCGTGCACCGGCTCGTAGCGGATGCCGTGTCGCGGATCCGTGCTGAGCACGCCGCCCGCCTGCGCGTGGAATTCGTTGAGGGCGGCGACGAAGGCGCGCGAGGAACGGAAATTCGTGTCGAGCGTCATCACGTCGTCGGCGCTCTCGCGCGCGGCGAGATAGGCGTCGATGTCGCCCCCGCGGAAGCGGTAGATCGCCTGCTTGGGATCGCCGATCATGACCAGCCGGCCGCGCGGGCGGCCGGCCGGCTCGCGGTAGATGCGGTCGAGGATGCCGTACTGCTGCGCATCGGTGTCCTGGAATTCATCGACCAGGGCGACCGGCCAGGCCTCGAACAGGCGCGAGGCGAGCACGTCGTCCCCGGCCTGCAAGGCGGCGTGGACGCGGCCGATCAGTTCGTCGAAGGTGATCTGGCCGCTGGCCGCGAGACGACGCTCCGCGCGCTCGCGGAGATCGGCCTGGTATCGCCCCAGCGCGCGCTGGAACGGTGCGGTGGAGAACGACGGCAGCAGGCGCGCCGCACTCCCCGCCAGATCGAGGATCGCCGCGAGATCACCCCGCGCCAGCGTATCCGGCTTCAGGTGCTTTTCCAGCGGATCGGACAGGACCTTGGCGAGGCCGTCGGCGAGTTTCGCCGCGACGTCGTCCTCCACGTGGCCGGATTCGAGGACGTCCGCCAGTTCGAGCAACCGCGATCGCAGCGCCGAACTGGAGCGCGTGAACTGCGCCGCGTCGAGCCACGCGCGCACCAGCTGCGCATGGTCCGCCGTCATCAGGGCGGCGAGGTCGGCATCGGGTACATCGGCGACGGAAACGCCCGGCGCCATCGCCTTGTCGAGGTAATGCCCGAGCAGGTTGCGCCCGCGCCGCCATGCGGCGAGGTCCTCTTCCGACAGCTCCGCCGGCGACTGCACGAGGCGGCGCCACAGGTCGTCGAGCAGTTCGTCACGCAGCCGGCCGGCGTCGACGAGTTCGCCCAGCTCGAACGGCGCTCCGCATTCGAACGGGAAATCGCCGAGGATGCGGCGGCAGAGGCCGTGCAAAGTCCCGATCGGCGCGAGGTCGAGTTCGGCCAGGGCAAGGCGCAGTCGATGCAGGTCGGCGCGCGCGGGATCCGCGGCGCCGGCGGCGTCTTTCCAGCGCGCGCGCAGCCACGCGTCGTCGGGGCCCGGCGCGGCGGACGGTTCGCTTCGCGCATCGGCGATGCGCTCGGCCCACAGGATGCGCTCGCGGATACGCTCGCGCAGCTCCTGCGCGGCCGCGTCGGTGAAGGTCGTCACGACGATCTGCCGCGGCGACAGTTTCCGCTCCAGCAGCAGCCGCAGGTAGAGCACGGAGATCGTCCAGGTCTTGCCGGTCCCGGCGCTCGCCTCGATCAGCCGTGTTCCCGCGAGGGCGAGCGGCAGGTCCATCCAGTTCGCGTACCGTCCGGCCGGCGTCATGCCCCGTCCTCCGCCACCGCCGGGCCGAGCCGGATGAGTTCGTCCAAATAGGCGGCGTTCCGACGCAGTTCGGCGTAGTCGGCGTCGCCGGCGAAGGTCCGCTCGCCGGCGAGCAGGCGGGCATATCCCGGCGCATGGTCGCGCTCGCCGACGCCGAAGCCGCCGGCCCACCGGGCCGCCGCCGCGGAAGGGTCGTCGCCCCGTGCCGCCCACGAGGTCGCCGGGAAGTACCATTGCGGATGCTGCTGCGACGCGAGGAAGAAATCGAACAGGCCGGCGACGCGGCGTTCGAGGTCGGCCAGGCCGACCGCCCGTGCCCCGGCATCGCCCGCCATCCACGCCGCATCCCAGTCGTTGAGCCGCCGCGCCCACGGATCGGCCTCGCGCCGCTTTCCTTCGGCCTCGCTGACCAGTGCCGTGCGCACGGCTTTCGACGCCACGGTGTCGAGGCGCAGCAGCGCCCAGCGCAGGAACAGCACGATGCGTTCGCGGAAACCGAGATCGGTTTCGGTCCTGCCGGGACGCACGTCGAGCACCCAGCGCACGTCGTCCGTATCGAAGACGTCGCGCAGTTCGCCGTGCACGCGCCGGCCGGCGACGACGCGATCGATCAGGACCGGACGGCTCTCCGGAAGGGGCTGCGCGAGCAGCGCATGCGCCGCGTGCTCCGGCGCGGCCACGGCCTGGAACAGCCGGTCCACCTTTTCGCGCTCGCCGTTCCAGGCCTGTTCGCCGACGCGACCGGGCGGCAGCGTCCCGGTCAGGCGCAGCCAGTCCGGCGGCAGCACAGGCGCCTCTGCCCGTCCCTGCCGTGCAAGATCCACGAACAGGCGCGCGCCGACGCGATCGATCGCGTCGATCTTCGCTTCCAGCGGTTCGCTTTCGCGCAGGCGGTCGTCGGCGAGCGCGTCGAGACGCAGGTCGAGCGCGCTTTCGAGCAACTGCCGCGCCGGGTTGCGGTAGTAGGCGAACACCTCGGACAGGACGACCGCTGCGTCTTCGGGTACGGGTACGGGTGCGGGCGACCCGGCATCGAGGAAGGCACGACTCGCCGCGGCGTCCGCGCCGCCGTGCCGCATCTCCGCGAACGCCTTGCTGTACGAAAACAGCGTCGGATCGGCGCCGTCGAAATAGCGTGCGTCGAACGGCTGCAGCGGATGACGCACCCACCACGGGCGCAGACGCTTCGCCGTCGCGTCGTCGCTTTCGTCGGCTATCGCGTTGCGCCCGACCCTTGCGCCGAGGTCGAGCGCGGTCATCAGTTCGGCCAGTGGTGCGGCCGGATTGCGCGGCTTGCCGTCGCGAACGCCTTCGCCGATGTAGGAAAGATGCAGGCGCCAGCGCGCCGACATCACGGTCTCCAGGAACAGGTAGCGGTCGTCGCTGCGCACGTCGCGGTCGCCGAGGCGACGATGCCGGCTCATCAGGTCGAGTCCGCCGTCGTTGCCGGCGCGCGGGAATTCGCCGTCGTCGAGCCCGAGCACGGCGACGACCTGGAACGGGATCGCGCGCTGCGGAACCATGCCGCAGAACGTGATGCCGCCGAGCAGGAAACGCTGTCGCTCGGGCACGCCGTCGAGGCGCGCCGACAGGATCTCGCGCACGACGCTGAAATCGAGTTCGGGATCGAGTCCGCCGTCGCCCGGCTCGTCGCCGATCGCACGCACGAACTGCAGCAGCGTCGCCAGCGCGTCGCGGCCCTCGTGGTCGCCCGGCCCGACGGAGAACAAGGCGTCGATGCGCTGCTCGAGGCGTTCGGCCCAGGCACTGGCGCGACGGCGCGTGCCGCCGTCGGCACACGCCTCGCGCAGCTCGACCAGCAGGCGGTCGAGTGCGCCGAGCAAGGCGGCCTGCGGACCGTGCACGCCCTCGACCGGGGCGACCTCGCTGCCGTCCGGCNNGAGCCGAACACGTAGCCGGCGAGCAGGCGGTCCATGGCCCACGCGTGCGTGTGCTCGGGAATCGGCGGCACGCCGAAACGTGCGCGGAAGCCGCCGTCGAGCGCCCACGCGGCGCGGCTGGACTCGAGCCAGCGCACCAGCACGTCCACGTCGCCGTCGCCGAGGCCGAGGCGCGCCGCGATCGGCGCGGTCGCCAGCAGGTCGGCCACCTCCGGTGCGGTCAGGCGCGACTGCGGCAGGTCGAGCAGGCGGCGGAACGCCTCGAACAACGGATGCGCGCGCGACACCGCGACGTCGGCGCAGTGGTACGGCAGCGGCCCTTCGTGCCGGCCGGGCTCGCCGAACACCGCCGGCAGCAACGGCAGGTAGGCGTGGATGTCCGGCATCATCACGACGATGTCGGACGGCTTCAGGTCCGGCTGCGCGTGGCGTGCGTCGAGCAGCGCGTCGCGCAGCACCTCGAGTTCGCGCAGGCGCGTATGGCAGGCGTGCACGCGCAGCGACGCGTCCTCGCGCGCGGGCCGCACGTATTCGCCGATCAGTTCGGGGCGGAACTGGCGGATGCTCTCCTGCACGCCCTCGAGGCGCGAGGCCGGTTCGCGTCCGGTCTCGTCCTCGTGGTGGCGCGTGTCGACGCCGGCACCGACGTCGTCCAGCGCCAGCACGAAGTGCTGGCCCATGCGTCCCCACGCGGCGAGCAGCGGGTGGCCCTGTTCGAGGAACAGGCTCTCGGTCGCCTCGCCCGACGGGTCGCGTTCGACCTGCTCGCGCAGGAGCGCACGCGAGCTGCTCAGGCCGCCCCAGTAGGCGCGACACGGATCGGGCACGTACAGGGCCACCAGGCGTCGTGTCGACACGGCCTTCAGCAGCGCGAGCTCGGCCGGCGCGAGATGCGCGACGCCGAACACGTGCAGCGGTTCGGTCGCACCGCGCTCGTGCGTCCTCAGTGCGGCAATCAGCTGCGCCACGCGCTCGCCGCGATGCGGCACGCCGATGTCGGCGCGCAACGCCTGCCACAGCCGCGCGAGGAATCCGCCCGGCACCTGGCCGGGGCGGCCTTCGGCCCAGTCCTTCAGCCAGTCCGGCCGGTAGACCAGGTACTGCGTGTAGAGGCGCGCCAGACGATCGGCGAGCTGGAAGCGGCGCCGGTCGCGCGTGACCGCGTCACCGCCGAGATAGGCGGCGAGCGCGTCGTCGTCGAGGCGGCCGAGCCGTTCGTGGATGCGCCAGCGCAGCAGTTCGCGCCGGTACGGCCTCAAGGCGACCGCCTCCTCGCCGAGGACNNGAGCCGGTCCAGCCAGGCGCTGGGCAGCTCGATGCGCAGGTTCGCGGCGACGCCGCGCGGCCCCTGGCGGATCGCCAGCTCGCGCCCGAGCCACTTGCGCATGCCCGGGTGGGCGGCGATCAGCTCGTACGGCGCCAGCGCGTGCGACGGCGGGGCCGCGCGCAACAGGGCCAGCAGCGGGTCGAGCAGTGCTTCGACGCGGCTGGCACGATAGACGAGCAGCCCGCGCGTGTCTTCGGTCATCCGGATGCGTTCCTCCGCGCTTCCGACCTCCGGGGCGAAGGGCGGCGCGCTGTTCCTTTCGATAGCCGGACCGGATCTCAGCGATCGAGACGGCGGGTCGGGAGCGTACATCGGGCGACGCCGGCGTTCAGCCGCCCCATGACGAGGAGCGGCGCTCGCTGCACCGGTTCTGCACATTCCCGAGCTAGCGTGCTCCTCGCGCATCCAGACCCGCGAGCTGCCCGAGGAGACTGATGATGACACCCCGCTCCGGCGTGCGCCTGCCCCGCACGGCGATCGCATCGGCGCGCCGCCGAACCCGCCTGCTCCGGACGGAGCGTGCTGAAGCCGTCTCCACGACACACCGGGCCCGAGGGAGCGTCATGGGCACGCTCCCGTTCTTCATCCATCCTTGGAAGGGACACGCATCCGCACCGCCTTCGTTCGACGCTCCGGTGCGCGGTTCGATGGATGCCCGCGTTCGCGGGCATGACGGCGACAAAGCGGACCGGCCGGCATTCCGCCCCCTGGAAACGAAACGATCCCGGACACGGCAGGGCCGTGCCCGGGATCGGCGAATCCACGACCAGGGAGAATCCGCGACTAGGGAATCGTGATCGCGGCGCCGCTCCTGTCGTAGGCGTAGTCGACGATCGTGGCCGGGAAGCCGCGCGGCGCGCCCGTCCTCAGGTGCACGTAGCCGTAGCAGATGCCGCTCGCCGGCGGCTCGGGCAAGCTCGAGCAATTGAAGCGGAAGCCGAGATACCCGTCGACGTCCGCCGCCCATTGCGCGGGGCCGGGGTTGTGGACGGTCGACCAGATGGACGACGGCCCGATCACCGCTCCGGACTGCAGGACGAGGAAGTCCGACGTCGATGCGGAGCTGGAGACGCCGGCGATGTCCGGCGCGCCGCCCTGCCAGTAGAACGCGATCTGAGCATCGTTGTCGTAGGCGTTGAAGTGCGCGCCGGGAACCTCGGAATCCTGGATGACGCCGGTGATCCAGTCGACCGACGTGCCGTCGCGGTCGATGGCGATCGCGTGGTTGACCGGTCCGCTGAGCACGATGTTCTCGTCCACCGGCGGCTCGAGGCTGCGGCAAGCGCCGCTTTCCCCGGATTCGAAGCCATTGCAGAACAGCGCATCGACGAACACGGCGGGCGTGACGGTCAGGCTGACCGGGACCGCGACCAGCGACCGGTTCGGATCGTTCGTCGCGACGCACAGGTGCGCGGCATACGTGCCTTCGGCGAGACGGCCGGCATCCGCGCTGATCGACACGTCGGCGTACTCGCCCGGCGCGAGCGTTCCGGTCGGCTGCAACGCGGCCAGCCACGGCACGTCGACCGGATTGCGGCAATCCGCGGGAGGTGCCTCATCGGCCAGCGTGACGGCCATCGTCAGATGGAAGTCCGGGAAGCCGGCCGCCGCCGTCCGCGTCGGCACGGCGATGCCGCAATCCCAGGCCGAGACGAAGGTCGGATGGGTTTCCGGCGTCGCGTTCGCACCCGGATAGAACTGGCCGCTGCCGTCGTCGAGGCCGTCCGTGTGGTACTCGACCACGAGATCCTTGCCCACGGTGTCGTCCACCGAGCCGGTGACCGGGATCGTGAGCGAGACGAAGCCGCTCTCGATCGTCGTGCTGGCCGTGCCGATCAGGACCAGCGCATGGGTCGGGATCGTGTCCACCGGCGTCGCGTGCGGGATCGTGTACAGGTTGATCGTGACCGGCAGCGGGTTCGGACCGGCAGTGCCCGAGGACACCGTGACGCTGGCGATGTCCGCGCGCGCCCCGACCTGCGGATGCTCGTTGAAGTAGAAGCGGCGCCACCAGCTGTTGGCCGCCGTAACGCCTTCCGCGCCGCAGGACACGCCTTCGCTGCCCGGACTGTTGTCCTGCATCTGCGAGATCATCGTCGCGTCGACGAAGACGGGTTGGCCCGATCCCTTCGGAGCCGGCGTCTGCGACAGCGTGGCGCCCGCGAAGGCCGTCGCCGACTTGGGCTGCCGGACGTTCTTGTAGCTCGGGGGATTCATCCGCGCCGCGGTTTCGGAGATGGCGTAGGTCAGGTCGCTGCCGCCGAGACTGCCGATTCTGAGCGGCGTCGAACCGGTCGCGCCCGCGGCGACGGAAAGCGCCAGCGAATGCGGTGTCAGCGTGGCGACCGGCGCACCGCCGCCGCCCAGCGCGACGGCCAGGTTCACGGGAACGGCGACCACCGGCCGCACCGGGTCGTTGCTCACGACGCAGACGTTCGCCGAGTACGAACCCGCGGCGAGGCCCGACGCGTTCGCCGTGATCGTCACGTCGGTGCTGCCGCCCGGTGCCACCGTACCCGCGGACGGACTTTCGCTGAGCCAGGAAATCTGACCCGGGTTCCGGCACCCGGCGGGCGCCTCATCTTCCAGGTTGACGACCATGGTTAGGTGGAAATCCGGGACGCCGAGGTTGGCCGTGGTCACGGGTTCGTCGAGTTCGCACTGCGCCGAGGACATGAAGGTCGGATGCGTCTCGGGCGTCGCGTTGGCGCCGGGGAAGAACTGGCCCTGGAAGTTGCCGATGCCGTCGGTGTGGTACTCGACCACGAGGTCCTTGGCGGCCGTGTCGTCGATCGAGCCGAACACGGGAATCGTCACGGAAACGAGGCCGCTGTCGATCGTGCCGCTGGCGGTGCCGATCAGGGTCAGGCCGCTGGTCGGAATCGTGTCGACCGGCGTCGAATGGGCGATCGTGTAGAGGTTGATCGTGATCGGCATGCCGGCCGGTCCCATGCCGCCGGAGGACACGGTGACGCTGGTGACGTTGGTGCTTCCCCCGACGTGCTCGTGTTCGCCGAAGTAGAACCTCCGCCACCAGCTGTTGTCGCCCGTGCTCTCGCCCAGGATGCCGCAGGAAAGTCCCTCGTTGCCGGGGCGGTTGTCCGCCATCTGCGAGATCGCCGTCGGAGCGAGAACGACGGAAGGCGTGCGAGCGGCGATCGGCGAATGGGTGGAACGGTTCAAGGTCGCGACGCGCGACGTCGATTCCCCGCGCTGCTTGCGCGCACGCGCGGTCTTGTAGCTCGGCGGATCGAGGCGGGCGACGTGCTCGACGAGGCTGAAGTCGAGGGTGCTTCCGCCGGTGTTGCCGATCGCCAGCGGAAGGGACTGCGAAGCGCCGCTCGAGACCGAGAAATTCAGGGCGGACGGACTGGCGGTGATGACCGGCGGCTCACCGGCGGCCGGCGCCACGGTCAGGTCGACGTCCACGTCGACGGAGGCCTGGCGGGGATCGTTCGTGGTGACGCACAAGGTGGCGGTGTGGAGTCCCTCGCCGAGCGTCGCGGCGTCGGCCGTGACCGCGACCTGCCCCACCTGGCCCGGCAGCGCACTGCCGGTGGCGGCGCCGAGGTTCAGCCAGGCGATGTCGCCGGGCCGTGCGCAGTTGCCTTCGGTCACGCCATAGGTCAGGGCCGCGCTGCCGGTGTTGGAGATCGCCAGCGGTACGGTGCGGGAAGCCCCCTGCGACAGCGTCAGCGCCAACGGATTCGGTGCGACCAGGGCCGCCGGCTGGTTGGTTCCGGACTGGCTGGTGAAGAAGTACCCCATGCCCTGCAGGAAGCTTCCACCCGGGCTCGCTGCGGACGAGGCGAGCAGGACGGTGGTGCCGTCGATCGCCGCGCTCGATCCCAGCGAATCGTTGCTGGCGGCGTCGCTCGCGACGAGCTTCTGGACATAGCGCCATTCCCCGTCCGATTCGGTGAAGACGTAGCCCGCGCCAGCCCACGACTGGCCGCCGACGTTGGCGGCGTTCGCACTGGCGACGATCGAGTTGCCGGTCATGCCGACGGAGTAGCCGAAGTTCGCGAACAGCTCGCCTTCGGGCGTGCGAAGGGTATGGGTACGGCTCCAGATGCCGTCGAGTTCGGCGTACACGTAGACGACGCCCTCTCCGTCGAGCGCCGGTGCGCTGGTGACGAGCCGGTTTCCGTGCGCCGCCAGCGTGGAACCGAACATGGAGTAGACCTCCCCCATGAGCTTCTGCTTCTGCAGCCAGGTCCCGCCCGTCTTCTTGAAGAAGTAGAGCGCGCCGGGGAAGTCGAGGTTGCCGAGCTGCGCGGTGACGATGATGCTGGCGTCCGAGAACGCGACGCGGTAGCCGAACGCGTCGTTGTCGCGCGTGTCGACGCCCTTGATCTTCTGCACCTGGGTCCAGGCGCCGTTCGAGTTTTCGAACAGGTAGGCGGCGCCCCTGGGATTGCCGTTCACGTGCGCCTTGTGGGCACCGACCAGCACGCTGCTTCCGGAAAGCGCGACCGAGTTGCCGAAGTTGTCCCTCGGACCGCCGTCGGCCGCCACGATCTTGGCGACCTGTGTCCAGTTTCCGCCGTTCCTGCGGAAGAGATAGGCCGCGCCCTGCTCCGTGTTGCCATTGACCGTCGCCCCGTCCGCGCCGACGACCGCGAACGTTCCGTCGATGGCGATCGAGGCGCCGAAGCGCGCGTTGTCGCCCAATGCCCCGTCCGCCGCGAACAGCTTCTGGGTCTCGACCCAGGTGCCGTTGGATCGCGTGAACACGTAGACCGCGCTGCGGCCGGTGGTCGTGTCGTTCGTGCCGACCATCGCCGTATCGCCGGAGATCGCCACGGATTCGCCGAAGCGCTGCAGCTGGGTGCCGTCGCTGGCCAGGATCTTCTGGTCCTCGTGCTGCTCGACGGCGAACGGCGAGAAGGCCCCCATCGGCAGGAAGGACGCCACGGCGGCCTCCGCCATCCCGGCCGGATTCGCGGCGAGCCCTGCCGCGGGAAACCCGGCAAGGCCGCCGATCGCGACGAAAAGCAGGGTGCGAAGAGCGGCGCCCCGGGTCGGTTTCTTCATTGGTCTCATGTGAATCGCCTTTGTTGCCGTGCCGGCCGGCGTCGGGAGCCTTCCGGTACCGCGCCGGGCAAGGACGCCCGTGGATACCCGGCCTCCCGGGCCGACGCGAAAGAAAGTTTCCCTTCCCTACCTGAGGATTCGGGGGAACGCGAGGCGGACGCCTGCGCGCCGATGCCGCGCCCCGCCCCTCCCGAAGCCCTGCTCCTTGCTCCCGTCGACACGCTAGCAACGCGATCCGCCGGGCACATGAGACCCGCGTTTGAAAGGTGCTTCCGGAATGTTTGAGGGGCTTTTACTCGGGATGACATCCGCCCGGAGCGGCCGGAAAACCCGCGCCGCGCAAGGACTTCCACCGGGGAAGGCCCAAGGATGCCATCGTCGGGAACGATCCGCCGCCTGCGGAACCGCTCGTTCGCCGGCAGGCGGTCCTTCCGGAGGCTCCGGCACGACGGTGCGGGACGCGGGGGCACCCCGCCGCGAGGCCGGACAGCGCGAAACAACGGCGCGAAAACACGGATCAAACCCGCCGGAAACTCCCATGGAATGCGCCCACGGCCGATCTTGCGCCAAGCTCGGACGCGGCCGCCGATCCGGCCAACCGCCGCTCTCGCCCCGGTTTCCGCTCTCCGCCGCATGACCCCGCCAATGACTCCACGCCTCGCGCCGCCGACCGCCATGGCTTCGGCGGAACCTCTCCCCCGAAAGGCCCCCGTCGCCGCTCCCGGCCGCGCACTCGACCGAGAAGAAATCCGCCTCTCGAGGAAGCGCGGCCAGTGTGCATTCCATCGAACCGGCCTCGGCGACGAGGCGGCCGCCACGAGCGATCCCGGCTGATCGTGGGAAACGTGCTGGGCCTCCTTCCGCAGCGCAGCCCTCTCGCGGGCCTGCCGTTGATCGGAGCCGATGCGCTCTGGTCATACGCACACGCGCCGTTTACCCTCCTGCGGGTGACACGACGTCTTCGCTTCGGCTCCCATCTCATCGATCTTGCGGCACGCGAACTGTCCGTCGACGGCCGCCTGCTGCAGCTTTCGCCGCGGGTATTCGACTGCATCGCCTACCTGATCGAGCATCGCGATCGAGCCGTGGGGCGCGACGAACTGATGGCCAGTCTGTGGGGCAAGGCCGATGTCGCCGACACCCAGCTGGCGCAGGTCATCCTGCGGGCGCGCCGCGCGGCGGGAGATTCGGGCGAGGCGCAACAGGCCATCCGGACCGTGGCGGGCTTCGGCTATCGCTGGGTCGCCGAGACGTCCGAAGAAAACGAAGCGGCCGCTCCGTCCGACATGCCGGCGACGTCCGGACCCGCGCGGGAAGCCGAAAGGGGCATCGGAGACGAAGCGGACCGCCCACCGGCCGGCGAGGCTCCATCCAGGCTTACGAAATTTCCGCTCCATAGAACGCTCGGGATCTTGGCGATCCTGCTGCTCGCGTTGGTCGCCGCGGGCCTGCTGGTGTTCCGGCTCGGAGACGAGAAGAGGCGGGCAGCGGGTGTCGCACCGACCGCTCCCTCCACGAGCGGGACCGACCGGACGATCGCGATACTGCCGGCAACCGTCGACGCCGCCGACGAATGGGACTGGCTGCGGCTCGGCGCGATGGAATTCGTCGCCGGACGCCTGCGCAATGCGGGACAGATCGTCACGCCGAGCGAGAACGTCATAGCGGTCACGCGCCCGCTCTCCGATCCGAAGGCGATGCCGCCGGCCTTGAAGGCCGCGCTGGACCCGCGCTGGATCGTCACGCCGATGCTGCGCAAATCCGATTCCGGCTGGATCGCGCGCCTCGAACTGAGCGAGCGGCAAGGCGGGACACGCGAATTCCAGGGCGGTGCCGAGGACCCGATCGGCGCCGCGCGCGTCGCCACCGAGCGCCTGCTGGTCACGCTCGGTCCGCCGACCGAGGTCATCGGCGACATGCCGACCGGCGCCGCGGAGGAGCTGCTGTCGCGAGTCGACGCCGCGCTGCTCGTGGACGACGTCGACGGTGCGCGGCGCCTGCTCGCGGGCACGTCCGATGCCATGCGCGCGACTCCCGAGGTCCGGCTGCGCCAGGCGACGATCGAATTCACGGTGGGCCGCAACGACGTCGCGGCGAAGGCGCTGGAAGCGCTGCTGCCCGACGTCCCGGCGGAGACCGATCCGCTGCTGCGCGCGCGCATCGTCAGCCAGCTCGGCGCCGCGCACATCCGCATGGGACGCGCCGCCGAGGCCGAAGAGGAAATGAGCGCGGCGCTCGCGCTGCTGAAGGGCCTCGACGCGCCGGCCCTGCTCGGCAAGGCCTACATGCGGCGCGGCGTCGCGCGCTCCGTGCTCGGCCGGAACGATCCGGCGCTCGCCGATTTCGCCCAGGCGCGTATCGCCATGCAACTGGCCGGCGACACGCTCGGCATCGCCCTGGTGGAACTCAACGAAGGCGCGCTCAACGGCTTGCGCAGCCATCCGGCCGACGCGCTGGCGAGCTTCGTGCTCGCGGAAAAACACTTCGAACGGCTCAACGTGCCGGGCGAACTGGCCAATGCCCTGACCAACCAGATCCTGGCGTACCGCCTCCTGCTCGAGCCCGACGAAGGCCTCGCCGCGAGCGAGCGCAGCCTGTCCCTGCTCGGCCATCTCGCCAGCATCGAGGCCACCCACCTGGTGCAGATCCGGCGCGCGCAGGCCCTCGCCGACGTCGGCCGCTGGAGCGAGGCAGGCACCCAGCTCGACGAACTCTCGCGCGCCGTCGACCGCACGCGCGAAGCGGAGATCTGGGCGATGAGCGACACCGAGCGGGCTCGCATCGAACTCGCCCGCGCTCGTCCCGAGGCCGCGCTGGAGCTGGCCGGCCCCGTCGTCGAGACACTGCTGGCGCCCGAATTCGCCACCACGCGCCAGGATGCCTGGGCAATCGTCATCCACGCCTTGCGGGCCCTCGGCCGCGAGCAGGATGCCGCCGACGCCGTTGCGCGGTTCGTGGCCTGGGCCGACGGCACCGGCAACAAGAGCTTCGCGGCACACGCACGGCTCGCCGAAGCCGAACAGGCGGAAAGCACCCGCCGGATCGAAGACGCCGACCGGTTCTACGCGAATGCACTCACCGCGGCGAACCAGGACAACGTGCCTGCGGACATCGCCGACGTCGCGATCTCGTACGCCGGTGCGCTGATGGCACGCGGCGACCTCGAGCGCGCCGTCCCCGTCGTCGGGCTCGTCGATCGATACGCGGCGCGCAGCTATGCCGCGGCCGTGCTGCAGGCGCGCCTGTATCGTGCCCTGGGGCACACCGAAGCCTGGCGCAGTGCGCTCTCGCGCGCCCGTGCGCTCGCCGGCGAGCGCCCCATTCCCGCCGACGTCGCCGCCGAGCCGGCCGCCGCGACGGCGGGCATTCCCGTCCGCTGACCCGGCCGAATCGACGCGGAGGACGCTCGGGTCTCCGC
>DBMH01000023.1:16490-20692 GCA_002297645.1 Rhodanobacteraceae bacterium UBA703
GTTGGCGTCGGTCGATGCGATTCCTGCCCCTCTCGTTTTCGACCGCACCATCCGGCTCACGACAGACAAGGTGGGCCACAGGACACCCTGCCCCCGGCGGTCGGAAAGCACCTGTTCGAGGAAGCCTCGAAAACCGTCACCCATCGTCATTCCCGCTTTCGCGGGAATGACGAATTCCTCGAGATTTTTCCGAACGGCCATCCGACCGTTAAAAGGCGCCTCGCGCAGACGCAGACGACGATGAAGACTGCTCAGGCCCCGCGCGCCAAGGCGACGGGGCGGACCCTGCCCACCAGCGCGGCGAGAAATGGCGCAGGTTGGGTCATGAAGGCGAAGTGCCCCGCGTCGGGAATCAGGATCAAGGCCTTCGCCGGTGCCTTCACGCGATCCATGTAGTCGACGGCCGCCTTCGTCGGCGTGACCACGTCGTCCTGGCCCTGGATGACGAAGAAGGCCGTGTCGATCCGATTCGTCGTCGCCGGTAGATCGGTGGCCATCTGGTCCGGCAGGACTTCTCTGGCGCTGAATTCCATGCCCTCGATCAGGTCCTTCGCGTCCTTCGGATGGTCGGCCTTCAAGGCGGGAAGCCGGGCGCGCAGCGACTGCAGCCACGCCTGATCCGACGGCGCCATTGCGGTCCCGAGATTCCTGGTGAATGCGAAGTACTGTCCGGCGTCGGCGGGGTCGGGCCGCCCGACGGCTTCGAGTTTCTTGACGGTGGCGTCGTCGCCGTCGCGACGGGCTTTCGCCAGCAGCAGATCGAACTGCATCTCGACCGTCGCCTTCCAGCTCGCCACCTGTCCCGTTCCCACGCAAGCGGCGAACAGCGCCGGCCTGAGCGCGGCCATCCGAACGGCAACGATCGAGCCCCACGAATGGCCGAGCACGACGATCTTGCGCTTGCCCAGCCGCCTCCGGAGAGAGTCGGCCAACTCCACGCCGTCGCGCACGATGCGCTTCAGGCGGACGTCCGGAGTGCGACTCCCGTATCGGCCGAACGTATGGCCGGCGCCGCGCTGGTCCCACTGCACGACGGTGAAGTCGCTTTCCCACGGCACGTAGTGGTCCGCGACCGGCCACTGCGACTCGCCCGGTCCGCCGTGGACCACGAGCAGGACCGGATTGCTCCTGCGGTCGCCGCGGATGCGGATCCATTGCTCGATTCCGCCGATCGGTACGAAGGCGGTCTCGTCGATCCCGCGCTCCGCGACGGCAGGACGCCGCATCGACGAAGCCGCGGGATGTCCCGCGAGCCACAGGGATCCGAGGGCGGTCGCAAAGACGAGCCGACGACGCGAGGTGCTGACCATCACTCCTCCCGACTCTCCCGGAAACCCATCCGGTGCCGGAGCCGCGCCCACGCTATGTCGCCAACCATCGTCGCGAAAGTGCCGGTCGGCCCCCTGCCGACCGGCCTACTCGGGTCGTGCGTGCGCCTGTTCCGGGCGATTCGGGCCAGGCTGCGAACACAGCAGGAAAGCGATGCCGATGCCGGGGTTCCCGACGCCGGACGAAGCATGCCATGCAGGCCGCGGTCGCGGTCTTTTTTTGCCGGCCCCGCAGGGCGACTCCAATCCCGAAGACTCTTTCCGGCACAATGTCGCGCCCATCCCCGCCCCCACCGCGATCAGCCCGGCATCGCCTGCTGACGTCGGGCAAACACGACGCACGAATGAATCAAACCGTTGCCGGTACCGCGAAACCCGTCGAACACACCCCGCTCATGCGCCAGTACTTCGCGGCGAAGTCGGACTACCCCGACACGCTCGTGTTCTTCCGCATGGGCGACTTCTACGAGCTGTTCTACGAGGACGCGCGCAAGGCCGCGCGCCTGCTCGACATCACGCTGACGCAGCGCGGCGCGTCGGCCGGCGCGCCGATCCCGATGGCCGGCGTGCCGTACCACGCGGCGGAAGGCTACCTGGCCAAGCTCGTCCGCCTCGGCGAATCGGTCGCGATCTGCGAGCAGATCGGCGATCCGGCACTGGCGAAGGGACTGGTCGAGCGCAAGGTCGTGCGCGTGGTCACACCGGGCACGGTCACGGACGCGGCGTTGCTGGAGGAACGGCGCGACAACCTGCTGCTCGCGATCGCCGCCGGCAAGTCCGGGTACGGACTGGCCTGGGTCGATCTCTCCACCGGCCGCTTCCTGCTCAGCGAGGTCGCCGACGCCGAGGCACTGGCGGCCGAACTGGCGCGCCTGACCCCGGCCGAGACGCTCGTCGGCGAGGACGTGGCGTGGCCGAAGTTCGTCACCACCCTGCCGGGCCTGCGCAAGCGCGGTCCCTGGCATTTCGACGCGACGACGGCGCAGCGCGAGCTGTCGCGCTTCTTCGGCACGCGCGACCTGTCCGGCTTCGGCGTCGAGGGCTTGCCGCTGGCGGTCGCCGCGGCGGGCGCGCTGCTCGGCTACGTCGAGGAGACGCAGAAGTCGGCCCTGCCGCACCTGACCGGCCTCGCGATCGAGAGCGCCAGCGAGACGATCGCGATGGACGCGGCCACGCGGCGCAACCTCGAACTCGACACGCACGCCAGCGGAAGCCAGGAGTTCACCCTGCTCGGCGTGCTCGATTCCAGCGTCACGCCGATGGGCGCGCGCCTGCTGCGCCGCTGGCTGAACCGTCCGCTGCGCAACCGCGACGTGCTGAAGCGGCGCCAGCAGGCGATCGACGCACTGATCGACGACCGCCGCTTCGAGCCCCTGCGCGAGATCCTGCGCGGCATCGGCGATCTCGAACGCATCCTGGCGCGCGTCGCGCTGCGCTCGGCACGGCCGCGCGACCTCTCCACGCTGCGCGACGGGCTCGCGCTGGCGCCGCAGCTGGCACGTGCGCTCGGAGCGACGCAAGCATCCGACCCAGGGCACGGCGACGGAGACGCAGGCTCCACCGGCTATGCGGCGCGGGAGCTCGGCCCCTTGCTCGGCGAGCTTCTGGAACGGATCGGCGACCATGCCGACACGGCCGCGCGCCTCGCCGCCGCGATCGTCGACGTGCCTCCGGTCCTGCAGCGCGACGGCGGCGTGATCCGTCCCGGCTACGACGCCGAGCTCGACGAGTTGCGCGAGCTGTCCACCAACGCGGACCAGTTCCTGGTCGACCTCGAGGAACGCGAGAAGGCCTCCACCGGCATCCCGACGCTGAAGGTCGGCTACAACAGCGTGCACGGCTACTACATCGAGATCAGCAAGGCGCAGGCGGACAAGGCGCCGACGCACTACACGCGCCGCCAGACGCTGAAGGGTGCGGAACGTTACATCACCGAGGAACTGAAGTCGTTCGAGGACAAGGTGCTGTCCGCGCGCGAGCGCTCGCTGATGCGCGAGCGCTCGCTGTATGAAGGCGTGCTGGATTTCCTGATCGAACGCCTCGCCGCGCTGAAGCGCGCCGCCGCCGCGGTGGCCGAACTCGACGTGCTGGCGACGCTGGCCGAGCGCGCCGACGCGCTGCGCTGGAACTGCCCCGCTCTCGTCGGGACGAACGGCATCCGCATCGAACGCGGTCGCCATCCGGTCGTCGAGCGCGTGCGCGAGGATCCGTTCGAGCCGAACGACCTCGATCTGCACGAAGGCCGCCGCATGCTGATCGTGACGGGCCCGAACATGGGCGGCAAGTCGACCTACATGCGCCAGGCGGCGCTGATCGTGCTGCTCGCGCACATCGGCAGCTACGTGCCGGCGGACGCCGCCGCGATCGGTCCGGTCGACCGCATCTTCACGCGCATCGGCGCCGGCGACGACCTGGCGCGCGGGCAATCGACCTTCATGGTCGAGATGAGCGAGACCGCAAACATCCTGCACAACGCGACCGCGAACAGCCTCGTGCTGATGGACGAGGTCGGCCGCGGCACCAGTACCTATGACGGCCTCGCGCTGGCGCGCGCGAGCGCGGTCGCGCTGGCGACGACGAACCGCGCATTCGCGCTGTTCGCGACGCACTACTTCGAGCTGACCGAGCTGGCGACCGACTACGACGGCATCGCCAACGTGCACCTGGACGCCGTCGAGTACGGCGACCAGCTGGTCTTCATGCACGCCGTCAAGGAAGGCCCCGCGAATCGCAGCTTCGGCCTGCAGGTCGCCGCGCTGGCCGGCCTGCCGAAGCCCGTGATCGCCGCCGCGCGCACGTACCTCGAAGGACTGGAGCGCCAGCACGCGGCACCGGCGGACGGCCCTGCGGCCCGCGCCGCGATGGCGCCACCGG
>DBMH01000018.1 GCA_002297645.1 Rhodanobacteraceae bacterium UBA703
GAACCATGCGCGACGATCGGCGGATCCATCCGAATGCCTTACTGCTGGCGATAGTTGCTGATGTTGACCTTGCAGATCGCTCCACTGCAGTCGGGACTGGGGGCAGTCGGGTCGGTGGCCGCTATGTTGATGTAGTAGTCCTGTCCCGGTGTCAGCTCGCAGGCATTGGGAGCAGTGCCTCCCGCGATCCTCCACCTTGCCAGCGCCTGGCTGTATCCCTGATTGGTCGTCAGACAGAAGGGACTGGACGGCGCGAAATCCCCACACTGCGTGCTGATTGCCGTCGTCAGATTGGGACCTGGCAGGTTTTCACCGTGCACGAGCTCTCCCATCAGGGAAGTGCTCACGCCGGAAGGCACATGGAACTTGACGGCGACGAATTTCGTGCGGTCGAAATTCTTGAAGATCGCGAAGAAGTTCTTTCCAGGCCAGTCGACGGGGGTGTCCGTCGTGGAAATCCTTCCCCAGATCTGGGCGAATTCGTTGATGTGCGCCCGCACGGTCACGAGGGGCTCGAGCTTGTAGGAAATGTCGGCGTATTCCTGCCGGAAGTCGGAATAATCGAACTCGCTGCGATATATCGTGTCGGGCGCAGCTTCATGCGAAGAGCAGTACACGTCCTGCAGTGCGAAGGCAATACCGGTTTCTTCCGCGCCGGCAGACATTGCCGACGACGAGAACAAGGCAATGACGATCGTTCTTACCGCGATGCGTTTCATCCAGGGGCTCCTATGAATGACCATGCCGCCACGAGCGGCCATGTACGTCCTTAGTGGCGTGGGACGATTTCGGATCGCGTCCGCACTGCCATTCCCCCTGCTCCTGCATTGTGCCCGAACGACGGCGATCGGAACGTTACGGACTCGTCACGGATTCACGCGCCGCAGAGCCATCCGTACCAGTCGCCCCAGGACACCGAGCGCGAAATGCGCCCAGATTCCGCTCCAGACCAGACAGCGGGCCCATGCCCATCCAGCCATCGGATCGAACTTGCGGAAGTAACGCCACATGCCGTAGTGCTTGTGGCGCAGCACGAACAGCGGCCGCGCGCGACTGGAGCTCCCCTGCTCGTGCGTCACGCACAAGGCATGCGCAATGGCGACATGCCACCCGGCATCTCGTACGCGACGGCACAGGTCGAGGTCCTCGACATGCAGGAAATAGCCTTCGTCGAAACCGCCCACGGCGTCGAACACCTTGCGGGGCATCGCCATGCATGCACCGGATACGGCTTCCACATACTCGATGGCGACATCGGAGGGCGCCTCGGGCATTTCGACACCCGCCAACGCGGGCCAGCGGGACTCGAAGCGCGAAAGCCCGCTGAACGTCATCAAGGCGCGGCGCAAGCTCGGGTCGCGCCGACGGTTTCCGCGTGCCGGCCTCCCGGCGGGGTCACAGACCGTGACGCCGAGCAACCCGATACGTGCGTCCGAGTTCAGGACTCCACGCAAGCCCTCCACGCTCCGCTCGCGCAGTTCGCAATCCGGGTTCAGGAATACGACTACGTCACCGGATGCGATGGCGGCGCCGCGATTGCAGGCCGGCCCGAAGCCGATGTTCGCCTCGTTGCGCAATACCCGCAATCGCGCATCGCCGGCATGCGTCGTGGCGGCACGTTCGACTTCGCCATCCGTCGAGGCGTTGTCGACGAGGACCACTTCCACTGCGGCATCCGACGCGAGCGCCGACCCGATTGATTTCGCGAGCAGAGGACCACTGTCTGCGGCAACGACAACCAAGCTGGTCAAGCCTTCGACAGGATCGACCATGCGCCGCTCAGATCGTCCCGAGCAGACGAGCATCCTGCTCACGTGCGTATTCCCACAAGGATGGCCACGCCTCGTAGACCTCGGCCAGCCGATGCACCTCTTCGCACAGCAAGGTAGCGCAAGCCTTGTCGTCGACCTTCTCGTCCCAATCGCCGAGGCGCGGCGCAGCCTTCGCGATGAGGGCCCGGCCGTTCGCCTCGATGATGGTCCGGACGTCGGCCTGCCACCAGACCGGAGCCTCCGGCGCTCCATCGTATTGCTGTTGCAGGCGCTCGATCAGGTCCGCGCGCGAGTAGGCGAGATACTCGCGCAGTTGGTGGAGGCGCCCCCGTTCATTGGCCGCGCCCACATCGCGTAAATGAGCGGCGAGAAGACGCAGGCGGTCACCCGCCGACTCCGCATAGAACTCCGACAGTTGCCGCTGCACGAAATCGCTGATGAAGTAGTTGAATCGCGGGGTGTGCGCCGACAGGGTGCGTCCGGAGCGCTTCCGCTGGGCCTCCTGCACATGCCCGATCGCCACCGGCAGTTCGAGCGCAAGTGCATTCGGATGACACAAGCGCACCAGTTGCGAGAACAGTGCATCCTCGCCCCGACCGTGCGGATTCGTGCAGGGCAGCAGCACCGAATTGTCGAAGGCAAAAGGCGTGAAGGCGGTCGTCGGAGTCGCACGCGCCTGCCTGTATCCGTACCACAGGCTGCCCAACTCGACGTTGCGCAGGTAGCTGTCGCGGTCCCTCACCAGTTCCGCCCGATCGGATGCCGGCAGTTGGTACAGCCATGCGCCGGACTCGGTCCTCGAACTGCCATAGCTGCCGTGATGGGTCGACAGCACCGGTGCGTCGCCATCGAGATGCCCGAGCCGGCTCAGCGGCAGGCCACGCAGCGATTCGCGGTCGATCGCGTATTCCGAAGATGCGATGAGTGTGCCGATCGGGCGCCCCACGGCAGCGAGATGCAACTCGAACGGGTCGGCGTCGACTTCCTCGCCGGCGCCGAGCGCGTTGTCGATATTGCGGTAGAACTGGGTGATCGCCGGTGTCGACGGACTCGGATCCAGCCCTGCCGCGGCATTTTCAAGGCGGCGCAATGGAAGGCGATGGTCGTCGTCGAACATCGCAAAACGCGCTCCCGCAGACAGCAGCAGGGCGAGATTCCATCCGCCACCGCCACCGAAACGATTGCCGTCGCGCATACCGCCGAAAAGGTGCGGAAGAACCGAAGCATGCGCAGGCACGGCGCGCGTCAGACGCCCGATCAGACTCTCGCGCTCGGAACTGCCGATGTAGGTCAGCTTGCAGCCGGACGAGCGTGCGAATTCCCGCATCAGGTCCCGATGACGATTCGCTGCATCGCGCGACCTCGAGTCGTCGAGCAACACGTAGTGGCGATTCGCTCCGAAGCGACGCTCGTAGTCCGCCAGGGACGCGAGCAGCTTCTCGAGCTGGGCCGGGCGATCGCAGGCGCGGATGAACACCGCACGCAACGACGTCGGTTCGCGCAGAGGCGCCCGGGAGAGACCGGCCAGGAAGTCGCGATCGGAAAGCAGAAGGCCGCGCGCGATGAGCCCCTCAAAGACACGCACGATGCCGTCACGTTGCGATTGCAGGCCGGGCACCACCTCCATCACGCGCGCGATGTGCTCGTCGAGCGTGCGGAATTCGCGGGTCTGATCGAGCGCCTGCAGCACCTGGAACGTCATCACGTGCGTTTGGCCGCTGCGCGAGACCTGGAAGATGCATTCGCTGTTGGACAGGGATGCGACGACGCCGTCCTCGGACGCGTACAACGGCGCATTCGGATCCGGCCGCGGCTTCGGCGACGAGGCCGCGAAGTTGCCGTAGTCGATCTGGTAGTTGAATTCGGTGCTCATTCGTTCGGAGTCTTGCGTCGCCACCAGCGCCAGCCGCGGAGCGGCGCTGCATCGTCGGAGGGACGCGCCGCTGCCCGGAGCCGCTCCACTTCGGCCTCCAGTTCGGCGATCCGTGCGCCGGCGCTCATGTTCTTGCGGATTTCGTGATTGTAGTGCGCATACACCGATTCCTCCCGATCGCCGAACAGCGAGAGCGCGGGCAGAACGTTCGGCGGCAACGCGCGCCTGGAGCAGACGGCGACGTAGTAGAGCGGCGCGTAGTCCAATCCCGCCGCCAGCTTGGCATCGGACGCGGTCCAGGCTTCGCCGCGCCCCTGCGACGCATTCAACTGCCACAGGGCCGACTGGAACAGGAGCTTCTGGCCGTACAGTCGTACATGGGAAAAGTGCCGCTGCAGCAGCGACAGCAATTCCTCGCGATACAGCTCGCGCACGTGGAACTCGTTGCGGAAGCCGGCAAGCTCGCTGTAGGTGTGCTTGTCCGGGGAGGAAATGATCAGGATGCCGTCGTCCTTCAATACGCGGTCGAATCCTGCGAGCAGGTCTTCCTGTGCCGTGAGGTGTTCCAGCGTCTCGAACGAGACGACGAGGTCGAAGATGTCGTCCGCGAACGACAGGTTCGCCGCATCGGCCTGTTCGTAGCGAAGATGCGGCATGGCTCCGTAGCGCAGTCGAGCATGGGACACGGTTCGCGTGTCGATATCCACGCCGACCACTTCCGCCGCGACTTCGGCGAGCATCGCCGAGCCGTAGCCTTCGCCGCAGGCGGCGTCGAGTACACGCTTTCCCGTGGCGAGCTCGCGCGCGAAAGCATAGCGATGCCAGTGCTCGTACCAGATTTCGCGCACGCATTCGGGCGTGAAGCGCTCGCCCGTGAACGGCAACTGCTCCTCTTCGCTCATGCCCCTGCCTCGGTCGAATCCTGCCAGCGATGCGCGAGACGGACGAGACCGAATTCCCGCGAAGCGCCGCGCATGACGATGCTTCGTTCGATCGTGTCGAACACGCGCACCCCCTCCGTGTCCATCGGATGAATCCGGATGCCGTAGCTGCCGGGGAGCAACGCGAGATCCCGGAATTCGATGCTGCAGACGTACTCGCCATCGGCGGAGCGCTGCGGCACCATACCGTCGATCTCCGTACTGACGCCGTAGACCGGCGTGCCGTCGGCACGGACGATGCCGATCATCACGCACGGAACACGATCCTCTCGCGAACGAACGCGAACACGGATGCGCAGCGTGCCACCCATTTCAAGTAAGGCCGGAGTTTCCGATTCGTCGTCGTTGATCGCAACGCCAAGTAAGGCGAACTCGACGCCGGACTGCGCATCGGCCCTCGCCGGCTGCATGGCTGCGGATTTTCGCTCGTGCCAGGCCAAGTAGGACTGCGTCACGTCGAAGACGTCGCCATACATGGCGACCTCGCCGCCACGCAGCCAGCAAGCGTGACGGCAGAGCTTCTGCACGTGATACATGCTGTGGGAAACGAGGATCAACGTGCCGCCATTCGCCAGATAGTCCTCGATCCACTTCACGCATTTCTTCTGGAACGACTCGTCGCCGACGGCGAGCACCTCGTCGGTGACGAGCAGGTCGGGTTTCAGGGCGGCGATGACCGCGAAACCGAGGCGAACCACCATGCCGGAGGAGTAGTGCTTCACCGGCTCGTCGATGTAGTGGCCGATGTCGGCGAACGCAATGATCTCGGGCAGCTTCTCGCGCAGTTCGGTACCGTCGAGGCCGTGAAGAGCGGCCGCCATCGCGACGTTGTCGCGACCGCTGTATTCCGGATGGAATCCGGCGCCCAGTTCGAGCAACGCACCGATCTCGCCATTCACACGGACGCTTCCCGTCGTCGGCGTCAGCACGCCGGTGATCAGCTTCAGCAAGGTCGACTTGCCGGCGCCGTTCTCGCCGATCAGTCCCAGCGATTCGCCGCGGCGGATTTCGAGATTCACGCCCTGCAGCACGCTGACGCGATCGCGGTCGTTGCCGCGGAACAGCAGCCGCCCGAGCGCCCGCAGACGGTCGCTGCTCCGGTGTACCTTGGGCCAAGCCTTCCCCAGATCGTGTGCCTTGACCAGTACGTCGCTCACAGGAAGTCCTCGAAATGGGGATCGAGGCGACGGAATACCTGATGGCCGACGAACAAGGTCAGCAGCGCAATGGCGACCGCAACGCCAATGCGGCCCGGCGGAATGTCTCCGTAATCGAGCAGGATGCCGCGAAATGCCTCGGCGTAGAACGTGAAGGGGTTCAGATCGATCAGACCGCGAAACTTCTCCGGCAGTAGATCGCGCGCGTAGTAGACGGGCGCCGTGAACATCAACAGCGGCAGTGTTTGGCCGAGCAGTTGAACGAGATCACGCACGAATACCTGCACCGCGGCGCAGAGCAGCGCTGCCCCGAGTGCCAGCGAGAGCAGGAGCAGGTAGAGCGGCAGAGCCAGCAACAAGTGCGAGAGATGAATGTCGTATCCGAACGCCGCCAAGACCAGAAGAATCACGAGGTAACCGATGCAATGGATCGCGAAACTGGACAGCACACTGGCGACGACCAGCACCTCCCGAGGCAATGCCACCTTTCCGATGAGTGCCGCGTTGTCCTGTATCGCCGTGGTGGAGCGTAGTAAGGCTTCGGCGAAAGCCGTCCATGGCCAGAATGCGGTCGCTAGGAAAGGGAGATAACCCGGCGCGTCCGCTCCGGGTACTCGCGCCTTGAACACGTGCACGAAGACGAAGCTCGTGACTGCGAGTTGCAGCAACGGCTGCAACAGCACCCAGACTCCTCCCGATAGGCTTCCCGCGAAGCGGTTCTTCAGCTCCCTCCGGAAGAAGCGCAGGAGCAGCGTTGGCCCGATCATCGCCCCTCGCAAGCGCGGGATACGCCAGCCATGCGAGCAACATCGCCCGCGACGACGTTGCCGCGTCCCTTTGCCTCAAAACCGGCGGCAGTCCCGCCCGTCCTTCGCCGCAGAAGGCTTGCGAAAGCGGGCTGCTTGATCATTTCCCCGCCGTTTTGCCAACCGCGTTCTGCGGAACATACCGCGTACGCAGGGACTCCACGACGGCGGGGTCGGCATCGAGCTTGCGACTACGCAATTCGTCGATGTGGGCCGTGGCCTGCTTGTCGACGTATTCGCGGGAAAGACGCCCGATGATGTCGTCGCGGACCTCGGCGAACTCCGGCTGCTTCTCGGGGATTCGCTCCACCATCTTGAGGATGTGGTATCCGTATTCAGTCTTCACCACCGGCGAGAGCTGACCTGGTGTTTTCAATGCTCTTGCTCCGGCAACGAATTCCGGTACGTACCGGTCACTTCCGGCATCGGTAATGAGGCCATGGTTGCTGGCCTTGCTCGGATCATCGGAATACTTCTCCACCAACGCGTCGAACTGATCAGGCTGGGCCTGAATTTCCTTCAGAACGGAATCCGCGAGCGTCTTGGCATCCGCGTCGCTGCGCTCCTTGGTGGAGATAAGGATGTGTTTGACTTCCAGCTTGCCAGGAATGACGTACTTCTTCTTGTTGGCCAGGAATTCCTCCTTGGCCAATGCGCTGAAATCGGGAACCTTGATTTCCTTGCGCAGACGTTCCATGCGGATCTTGCTTAAGATCTCTTCAACTGCGAGATCAAGCTGCCTCTTGACCATGGGGTCGTCCTGCAGCCCGGCCTTCCGTGCCTCCTCGGCCAGCTGCCGCTGGATGAGCTGGTTGGTGATGAGCTTTTCGAGACGCTGCGGGTTGTCGAAGAAGGGGACGCGGTCCTTTTCAGGAATGCGGGCCTCCGCATAAGTATCGATATCTCCGAGCGTCAGACTTGCCCCCCCTTGGCTCGCCACGACGGTATCGGCATCGGCTTTGCCCGCCGCATGCGCATGAGAGAACATCGAGACGGAAATTGCTGCCATGACGGCTGCCAATGGGAGGAGTCGATTCATGAAATCTCTCTTCGATATTGCCTGATTGAACAAGGTAGTTACCGGGCCGCGCCGTCGCGGACCCGACGCGATCCACTCACGGAGAGTAGAGAACCCGAGTCGCCCTGCTTTCTCGTAGCCGAGCATCATTCGATGCGGCGGCTAGGATGAAGGGCTCATCGCGGCGCGATTACCGGATGGAGACAGCGCACAGCCGGGAATCGTATTGATACGCGCCGCCGAGAAAGGCGGCCTTCCCGGTCCCACACACGAGCGAACGCTGCGGGCGGTATTCGACAACGGTCAATGATAAAAAATCCCCTCTTCATCGAAGAGGGGATCGGATGCATGCGAAGCCTTCGTTTGGCGAAGGCTTCGCTGTCCTGGCACTCAGTAGGAATTCTGGATCTGCAATCTGCAGACATTTCCATTGCAGTCAGGCGATGTCGCCGAGGGATCAGTCGCCTTGATGTTCAGATAGTACTCCTCACCTGGCGTCAACTCGCACATCGGCCAACCCGGCCTGGCACCGGCCAGCTTCCAACCAACGATCTGGTCGTTCTTGCCGTTATTGGTCGTCAGGCAGTTGGCACCGAGGTTCGTCGGCGTGAATTCACCGCAGGTCTTGCTGATCGAAACCGTCGTATTGGGTCCGTTGAGGTTGTCAGCCATGAACATTCTTCCGAAGTCCGAGGTCATGCCGGACGCAGGCACCTTGAACTTCGCAGCGATGTACTTGGTCTTGTCATAGGTGGTAAAGATCGCCGCATAGTTCCTCTGCGGCCAGTCGAGAATCGTGCTGGTCGGCGCGTTGCGTCCCCAGATATTCTTGAACTGGGTGATGTCCACGTTACGCGCCACATTCGAGGAAGTGGTCCAGTTGACGTGGTAGGAAACGTCACCCACGGACTGCAGGCCGGCCGGGCAGGAGTTCGATGGCGGCGTGACGATCGTTACGCTGGCATTCTGGCTGGTGACGAAACCAGACGTATTTTCGCAGCGCAAGGACAACGTGTAGGCTCCGGCTTGGGAAGCGGTCACGGTCCGGGGCGAAGTTGCGCTATTGACACCCGCGCCCACGCTGGTCCAGCCGGGCAACGACACGCTGCTCCCCCCGAGCGTAGCCGTACCTTGACAGCTCGTGGCGTTCTGCACGGCCCAGGAGACCTGGAAAGCTTCGCCCACGTTGGCCGAAGCAGGCGCACTCAGAGCAAAATCCGCCGGCGTCGGCGCCGGAGGCGGTGCCCCGGAAGCCGTGACATCTGCGCCGGCCGCCCCCGTGGCGTTCGTGCAGATCATCTTGAAATTGTAGGTTCCCGCGGTACTGATCGTCACGGGAACGGAATGCGTTCCTGCACATGCGGCTCCCGTACAGGCCGACGTGCCGGAGGGCCAGCCGGCCACACCGGAAACGGGGGGACCGTAGAAACAGGATTTGGCATCCGATGATGCCGTCCAGGTAACGTTGAACTGATTCCCCGTCGTCGCGTTGCCTGGGGCAGTCACCGCAACCTGGTAGTTCTCACTTCCGCCGCCCTGAAGCCCGCAGCCTGCTCCGGCCAGCGTCACGCCCGTTGCCTGGAGGTCCGTGCTCCCCGGCACGAGACGAAGTCCATTGGCGTCGGTCGTTGCCGTGCAAGGCGTCTGCTGCGTCGTAGTCATGCGAACCACGACTTGCGACCAGGCTTGGGGTGCCGTGGCCATGAGCGCTGCTCCAGCCGCGAACGGCACACACTTCAGAGTCCGTGAAAGCAATTTGGATGGCATAAGCGCATTTCGGCTGCAGGGGAGGTCCTTTGATTGTACCCCCCGATGCCAACCTCATGCCAGCCATGGCGCTTCGACCATAAAAAAGGGGAGGGCACAAGGCCCTCCCCTCGGTCGCTATCTGATCAAATCAACCGATCAGGAGCAAGCCACGTCGCCCTGCGTGCAGAGGCGGCTGGCGCGGTGACGGAACAGACCGCCGTAGTTCGCCAGAACACCACCGCTGATGTTGCCATTGACGAGGCTGTAGCCCATGAAGCCGGTGACCGGCAGGCCGTGCAGCACCTTGCCGTTCAGGTCCTGGCGCAGAGCATGTCCGGCATCGCCCGACGCGAGGTCGAGAGCCGCCCAGCCACCATCGGCATACGGCGGGATGTTCGGACGCAGCTTCGAGCCCAGAACCGCAGACGGAGCGCCCGCAGTCGTATCGGTCAGCCAGCTGATGACGTTGACTTCGAACGGCAGCGCATTCGGCTTGGAGCTGATCGGCGGCGAGATATCGTCGTCAACCGTGCCATGACCCTCTTCCTGGTCATACACGTTGATGCCGATTTCGACGTTCGATTCCTTGTTGAACACTTCCACGAACGGAGCAACCGCCGTCGCGCCGACGTAGTACTTGTCGACGTAGAAGCGCTTGGTCGGGAACGTGACAACCCAGTCCGTGTTCGAGCCGATGTTCGAGGACACCGTGTACTCGTTGTAGATGTGATCCGCCGTCAGGACGGCGCTGACCGCATCGATACCGTTGGCGTAGTCGAGCTGAACGAGGCTGCCACCGCCCTGGAAGACGTAGGCCGTCGCGCGCGTGCCCGCAGCCGCGCCACCCGCCGGCAGATGGTTAGCCTGAGCCAGCGACGGCGTCAGCTGAGCCGAACCGGAGAACAGCACCGTATCGGTGAAGCCGTCGATCGCGTCGGCGTTGTACGCGAAGTACGTACCTTCCGCCACGTTCACGATGCCGACCGAACCGAACAGGCCGCCCGTCGGAGCAACCAGGTAGCCACCGGCATTGTTGCCGATCACGCTCTTGTCGCAGCTCGGCACGCCGCCGTTCGGACCATTGCCCTGAGCGTGGAGCGTCTCGTCATAGAGATCGCTGCCCGGAACGATGTCGCCCATCGAGATGATCTCGAAGTAGCCTTCACGCGTACGCGTGACATCGGTCGGACCGCCGTCCTTCGGGAACGGAGCATAGCCACCGTCGAACGCCGCCGTGCGGAAGCTGAAACCGGTCGTGCGGATGTTCTCGCCGCCAGCCGTGTCCGGATACACGCAGCTACGGTCGTGCGTGATCAACTTGCCGCCGCTGGAATCGTCACCCTTCGCCACGATCGTCGCAGTCCAGACGTCGTGCGGCGACAGGAACAGGTTGAAGTCGAGGACTTCGCGGCTGTTGTAGCCTTCCAGGAAGCGGACCTTGACAGCCTTGCCGATGTCAGCGGTGTTCACCACCGACAGCATCGTGTCCTGGCCCTTGTTGACCGTGTAGTACGGGTAGATCAGAACCTGGCCGAGACCATCGGGATTCAGGTCGACGGCGTTCGCCAGGCCCGCGAAACCAGCGACGCCGGCGAGACCGGCGACGACGGCAGTCGTCAAGCTGTTCTTCTTCATCGCAACACTCCTAAATTTGACCACAGGGCTTTTTGCTTTACCGCCAACCCCGCTCCGGATGATGGAACAGTGCCCGAGGGCAAGGGCGAGGCTAGGCAACAGCGCCACCATGTTAAGACAAAGGAAACAGGCACGCAATCCCCTGTTTCAACGTACAAATTCCTCACTCCCGTCAAGCACTTGGGAGGAAGAACCACTCCCCATCGACGAGCAGCCAGTTCTCCGATTGCGTCGATGTTGATTCACCAACAGCCCCCCCTGGGAGCTTGATGCTGTAGGTCACGTCCACGGATACCTTGCAGTGCTCGGCATCGCAGGTCTTTCCCGCGAATTTGGCCGACTTCCACTGCACCGGCCGGCCATTCATGGAGGTCGTATAGCTCTCCCGATTGACGGTCTGGCGGTATCCAGGGGTCAGGAAATCATAAGCCTTGTCCGCCTGCCGCGCGATCAGATAGTTCCAGCGCTCGACGGAGCGCGTGTCGATGCTGTCGGGGCTGGATTTGTCGGTGCAGCCCGCCAGGGCGAGCAAGGCTCCGGCCAGGACGATGGCGACACCGGGCTTGGACGTCTTAGTGATCACGCAGCGGCTCCTCTTGCGGCTTGGCGGGTTCCTGCACGGGGTAGGTCTGCACAGGCTGTGGCTGGCCCGGCTCCGGGCGAGCCGCCGCTGACGGCTGGGCAGACGAACGCAATGGGGTCAACGACTGGAACTGGCGGACGTATTCCTGCGTCGCCTGACGCGCCTCGTCGACGGACGAGATCACTCGTGGGGTGATCAACACGATCAGTTCCGTACGATCTTTGTGATTGGTGGAAGTGCCGAACAGGTTTCTAAGGACCGGCACCCGACTGACGAACGGCAAACCGGTTTGCCCTTCATTGGTCTGCTCTTGGATCAAACCTCCGAGCAACAAGGTTTCGCCCGTTTGAACAGCGACCTGGGTCTGCAGCAAGCGCTGGTTGATAGGCGGATTGGTTCCGCTGGCGGCCGGCCCCGGATTGCTGACCTCCTGCTGGACATCCAAATAGATAAGGCCGCCCGGATTCACGCGGGGCTTGACGTTGAGCGTCACGCCGGTATTGAGGTACTGAACCGTGCCATAGCCGCTACCGACCGTGCTTCCGGTGCTGCTCACACCGGTCAGGCCCGTAAAGTAGGTCTGCTGGACCGGAATCTGCTGACCGACATTGATCTGCGCCTCTTGGTTGTTCATCACCAACAACGACGGCGCCGACAGCGACTTGGCCTGCCCACTCGTCTCCAAGGCATTGATGGCCACTTCGTAGTTCTTGTTCAAGAACGACCAGAACAGCCCCCCATTGTAGGGCGAGATCTTGCCCGTCGCCCCCAACTGCGAACCGTGGCGATTCTGCTTGTTGCCCCGGAACTGAGGATCGTAATCCGTGCCCTTGCCGATCGAACCATCCACCGTCCCGATCAGATTCCCGAGATACCACTGCACGCCGAGGCTCAGGTCCCCGGTCATGGAAACTTCCAGGATCCTCGCCTCGATCTGCACCTGCAGCGGCACCACGTCGAGTCGCTTGATCGCCGACTCGATCTGGTCCCACTCGAACGGCGTGGCCTGAATCATCAGCTGGTTGTTCTCCTCGATCGCGGAGATGCGGATGTCCGTGTCCTTGTTTCCACTGCCACCGGAAGCCTGAGCCGGAGCCGCCGCCGGCGTGGCGGGCGCGCTCTTCTCCTGATTCGACTGCGGCCGCAGCGAATTCTGGTAGCTCATGTTGTTGTTGCTCATACCGCCGCTGCCACCACGGCTGCCGAGCGTGGTCGAACGCAGCCCCTGGCCGACACGACCGGACGTGCTGCTGCGCGTGCCGCTGCTGGTGCCCAGGAAGATCTGGCTGAGGTAATCGGCAAGATCAGGCGCCTTGAGGTTCTTGACGTTGTAGACGTAGAGCTGGACCGTGTTCTCCTTGCCGCCCTGGTCGAGGCGACGCAACCAGTCCTCGGCCTGCCGCAGGTACGCCGGCTGCGGCGTGATGACGATCATCGAGTTGGTCTGCTCGATCGGCATGAAGCGGAACATGCCAGCCAGCGGCGATTCGCCTTCGGTGCCGAAGATCTTCTGCAGGTCCGGCATCAGCTTGGCGACTTCGACGTGCTGCATCGCGTACACGCCGATCGACATGCCCTTCATCCAGTCGATATCGAAGGTGTCGATCGTGCGCTGGTAGTTGTCGAGCTCGCTCGGCGTGCCGGCGAGCACGACGAGGCTGCGGTTCGGATCGATCTGCACGAACGCATCGGGCTTGGCGTAGGGCTTGAGCAGCTTGGCCGTCTCGCTGGCCGAGATGTACTTCAGCGGGAAGATGCGCAGGCCGTAACCCGGCTGCTGGGACGCGCCGACAGCCGGCGTGAGCTTGCCGGGAATCGCATCCTTGGACTGCAGCACGGTGTAGCGATTCCCTTCGCGCACGAGCGCGTTGCCGGTCCACGACAGCAGCATCTCGAGCACCGGCAACGCGTCCTCGCGCCGGATCGGGCGCGAGGTGGAGTACGTCACGTTGCCGCCGACGTTCGGCGCGATCGTGTAGTTCTCCTGCAGCATGTCGCCGAGGATCGCCTTGACGACGGCCTGGATCGGCTGGTTCTCGAAATTGAACGTGACCTGCCCTTCGCCGCCGGCTGCGTGCCTGGGCGGCTGCTGCTTGAAGAACTGGGCCGTGCCGACCTGAATTTCCGGTGCCGGCGGCGGACGATCCGACTTCGTCTCCGGCTTGATGGACAGGCCGCTGATCTTGTCCTCCGACGTGAGCGGCGCGGTCGGCTTCAGGATGGTGTCGGCGGTCAGGATGTCGCTGTTCTGCCCCTGCCCCTGCTTCGGAGCGGGCGTGGCGCAACCCGCCAGCAGGACGACACCGAGGGTCGTCAGCAAGATCGTCGGTTTCGATCGCACGTAACTCACTCCATCACTGTTTCGATGTGGCGGCTCGCCCGCCGTTGCGCTGGCGTTCCGCGTCTTCACGCATCTGCCGGCGACGTTCTTCGATGCGGCGCGCGAGATCCGCGTTGGCATCGTCCTTGTTCGGAGCGGCGCTGTTCGGAGCCGCTCCCTTTCCGGCCGCGACGGGCGGCTTCCCGGGCTGGCTGGGCGGCGCCGGTTTCGGCGCCACGACCGAAGTCTCCAACTCGATCTCGGTCGTCTCGTTCGCCGCGCTGCGGAATACGGCCGCGCGCGGCTTGACCTCCACCAGGGTCCATGCGGCCTGGTCACCCTCCAGCGGCATTCCGACCCGGAGCGCGATCGCTTGGTTCCGTCCCTTGTCCTGGACCATCGCGATGTGCACGTCGTTGGCCTTGTCCAGAATCACGCCCGTCAGCGCCACGTTCAGCGGACTCGGCGGCGGCGCCTCGGCGATCTCGGCGTCGCCGGCGCCCACCGGCGACGGCTGGCGGTCTTCATTGAACAAGGGATGCGCCTCGATGGCCGCGAAGGCCGACGCCGGCGGCAACTGCACCGGCTTGCTGTCGATCGTGCCGACCTGAAGGCGATGGGCCTCGTCCCCTTCGTCGTCGGGCAGCCAGCCGTAGCCGCGACCGTAGCCGGCATACAGGACGATCGCGCACAACGCGAGCACGGCACAGGTGCCTGCCAGCGCGTTCGTGACGAGACGGGCGCCGCGCACGTTCATTTGTTCCCCCTGGCCGCCTTGCCTCCCGGCTGACGCAGGTAGCCGGAAAGATTGAAACGCACGTCGAGCGGATTCGGCACCGGCTTCGCACCCGGCGGGGTATACGCCTGCTGCTTGTAGATCATCACCTGATCGACGAACAGGTAGGGCTTTCCGTTCTCGAGATCGTAGAGGACCGCAGCCAGCGGTTCGAGGTCGCACTTGAGACGCGCCTGCACGGTGACGCGCTTGTAGATCTCGTCGTCCGCGCCGCTGAAGTTCTGCGTGCCGATGCTCTGGCAGCGCTTCTCGTCCTTCACGTGGTCCTTGAGCGACTGGTTCAGGCGCTGGATCAGCGCCGCCGACGCCGCGTTGGCATCCGCTTCGGAGAGAAACGCCTGGTTGCCCTTCTCGTATTCCTTGACGTCGGCGAGGCGGCGTTCGATCTCGGGCTTCTCGTCCGATATCTGGCGGAACCGGAGCTGCTGCTCGCGCAGGTCCTGCATGTCGGCGCGGTACTGCAGGTGCGGCGCGACGAACCACCAATGGATGCCGATCAGATAGATCAGCAGCAGCACGATCAGCAGCATCACCACCGCCAGGAAGCGGCCATCCTTCGGTTGGAAACGACTAGTCTTCACGACCGCCCTCCTTGCCGGACGCGGCGCTGCGATCGTTCTTTCCGGCCTTTTCCTTCTCAGCCTTCTCGCGGTGCGTTTCGCCCGATTGCGCGGGCGGATGGGCGGGCGCCGCCGGAGCCGACTTGCCCGCGGATGCGGATTCCGTCGCAGGGCGGTGCGCGGGGCTGTTCGCCGGCGAGGCCGATGGCTCTCCCGGTCGAGCCGGCTTCGATTCCTTCGCCGCCCCCGGGGACACCTGGGGCGGAACGGCCGGCGACGCTGGCGGTGCCTTCGAGGGCGCGTTGCCGGCGGGTACCGGATCGCACTCCTTCATGTCCGCATTGATCTGGAAACGCTCCTTGCCGGTCCTCGCATCGGGTTGCACCTGGCCCTGGAAGCCGGGATTGCCCAGGCACGGCGAGGCGGCGAGCAGCGCGATCAGCCGCGCAGCCTCCTGCCCTTGCCCCTGCAACTGGACCTGCTTGTTCTCGATCTGCAGCCGTTCCAGGTACGTGTCCTCGGGGAGTCGCTCGGTGAGGTCGTCGATGAGGGCGACCGTCAAGGGTGCCTTGCGCTTGCGCTCGGTCAGGAAGTTCGCCCCGGAGATCGAATCGGCGAGGGTCTTGCGCAACTCGGTCACCTGCTTGGCCCGCTCGCCGGCCTGCTCCACTTCCGCGCGCATTGCCTCGACCGCCGCCGCGCGGTTGGCGAGCGACTCGTCCATGCACACCACCAGCAGCACCACCGCCAAAGCGGCCAGACCGAGATTCAGCGGCAGGCGCAGGTTGCGCCGCTTCGCGCGCCGCTCCTGCGGAAGCAGGTTGGCGTTGCGGCGCCCCTGCCCCGGGTCGCCGACCCAGGTATCCACGCCGTCGAGTTCGGCGCCCACCGGCAGCGCACCCAGCTCCTGGTCGAGCTGGGCCCGCGGAATCAGGACGAGGTCGACCTGCACGTTGCGGCCGCTCGCATCGTGACCCACGACGCGGCTGTCGAAATAGACCTGGTCGGCCTTGAACGGCGTCTGCCGGTCCATCTCGAACGAGAGCACCTGGCGCAGGTTGTCCTCGGCCGCGGCCGGCAGCCCCAGGGTGCGCGTCAGCACGCGCTTCGACGGAATGCAGAACACCGTGCGCACCATCGGGTCGCCGATCGCCTCGCGCAGCCGGCGGAACTCGGCCGCCTGCGCCTCCGGCGGCAGTTCGCGGCGGATGCGCGCGTACTCGCGGATGCCGGCGCCGTGTTCGCGCCAGACCACGATCTCCTCGTCGCGCTGCTCCAGCAGCAGCGTCTCGGAGCGTTCGGCCAGCACCTTGCGCCAGCGTTCCGGCAGGCAGGCCAGCAACTCCCGTCCCCACCAGGAGAAGAATCCCGGCAGCGGCGTCTTGGCAAGGCGCGTCCGCAGACGCGCGATTTGTCTGTCTAGGGCAGGATTCACTTACGAAGCTTCCCCGTCGCGCCAGCGCAGGATCGAATACGGCCGTCCGCCCGCACCGACCCCGCCCATGCGGATGGTGGCATCCAAGGTCGTGCTGGCGCCGTTGGGCAGCTTCGCACGGGACTTCACACTATACGTCAGGCCTCCGCTGCCCGCCATGAGGGGAACGCCCCCGGGCAGTTCGAGACCCGAACCGGCGAGATCGCCGGGCGCCATCATCTGGCGCTGCTGGACGAGGGCCTGCAGCTGCTCCAGAGGAATGTCCGGATACATCGCCGCCAGCGTCTGCGCGTCGGCGAACCCCGCATTGGGTTCGGCGCGGCCGGAATAGATCGTCAGCGCGGGCTCGACCTTGGAGAACAGGTCGTAATTCATGCCGAGCACCTGCTGCAGTTCGGAGACGGTCTGGAACGGCATGTTCGTCGGACCGTAGGACAGGCCTTCGGCCTTGTAGTCGGCGATCTCGGCACCGTTGGGTTGCGCCAGGTCGTCTCCGTCGCACCAGTCCGAGATGGCCGCGACCAGAGACTCCGCCTGTTCCAGCGGCAGGCCGCCGCGCGAGGTGAACAGGTTGATCAGGATACCGAGTCCCATCGCCGCCCCTCCCGACCCCGCTGGCGTTCCGACGTTCTGCATGCTGTTGCCGCAAGCCGAATTGAGGTCGATCTTGCCGGACTCGTCGGTGATCTGGACCTCGATCTCGGCGTCGCCGTAGTTGAACGTATAAGGCCGGCCGTCGCCGATCCAGCGATCGGCCGGATCGGCCTTGCGCAGTTCGTACACGGCGAGGTTCAGTCCCGCTTCGGCGGCGTAGCGCGCCTGCGTGGTGTCGAACAGATGGCGTGCCTGGAGATTCTCGGTACGTGCGACGAGCGAGAAGCTGCCGAGCAGGATCGCCAGCATCGCGATGACCCACAGCACCAGCACGAACGCGATGCCGCGCGCGCGAGCAGGCGCACCCGCACGACGATCCCGCATGAACGCCATCGTGCCCTTCATCGACGCCCTCCCAGCCGCATCGTCCTCGCCCCGCCCTGCAGTCCGACGCCGCGCAGCGGCTGGCCCGGCTGCGCCATGCGCATCGCACCGACGTCCAGCATCAAGGGAATGTCCATCTCGGGAAACGTCACGCGCGCCTGCGGCTGCATGCGGATCGCCACGCGCACCATCACCGGCGTCACGCTCGGATCGTCCCAGTCGCTCTGCCAATCGGTCAGCTCGCCGTTCTCGTCGAGTGTGCGGTACTCGAAACGCCCCTCCTCGATCTGGTCCAGCAGCACCACCGGCTCGTTCTCCGATTTCCCCTCGGGGTCGAAGCCATTGAGCATGTCGTTGCCGAACACCAACTGCCGTCCGCCGCTCCGGCTGCCGGCGAACTCGAGCGTCTGCACGTAGGGACCGCCCTTGGAAAGATAGCCCGGCATCGGCGCGACGAAGCGCATGAACTTGCGGTCGCCCTCGAACACGACGTTCGTGTTCGTGCCCTCGTCCGTACCGAACGACAGCGGCATGATGCGGCTGATCTGGTGGCGCAGGAATTCCTCCGCCGCACGGACGCGATTGGTGCGGTCGATCGCCGTCTCGCCCGAATGCATCGCCTTGACGGCGGTGCGGATCGCGCCGTACGTCCCCGACAGCAGCAGCGCGAGCAGCAGGATCGCGAGCATGAGCTCGAGCAGGGTGAAGCCGCCCGCACGCACGGAAACCGGACGTCTCATCGGCGCCCTCCGCCCTGGCGGGGATTCATGCGCGTACCCGGCTGCGGATAGGCGCCGCCGCCCCGCGGATCCATCGCCGCGCCGGGCACCGCCATGCCGTTGTTCGGATCGGGATTCTGCGCGCGCAGGGTCGCGAACGTCGCCGTACGCGGACGCGCGCCGAAGTTGCCCCCCCAGAACACGGTCAGCTCGACCTGGTACAACTCGAACGGCTCCATCTGGATGCCGCCACCAAGGCCGGCATTCGCCGCCGATACCCGCTGCGGCCCGCTACCGGCCATGCCCTGGTTGCCCGCCGCGATCGTGGCCTGTGGCGGGGGCTCGATCGCCGCCACGTCGACCTTCTGGATGTCGAGCTCCCAGCCGAACTTGTCGTCGAAGCGACCGTTGGTGCGCCCCGGTCCGATCGGTTCGCCGACGCCGACGACGTCCAGCTTCGACTGCGCCCACAGCGCCGCCATCGTGTAGTCCGACGACTGCCGCGTATTGCGCATCGAGCCGGCCAGCACCTGCATCAGCACGCCCATGCCGATCGCGAACACGAGGAAGGCCGCGACCATCTCGATCAGGCTGAAGCCGCGCATGCGGCGCGCGTTCATGAAAGGGCGCTGGAGATTCATCGGGAAGAGTGGACCGCGGCCATCGCCGCTAGTTCGATTCCGGCGCTTCGTCGAGCGCGATCTCGCCGGTCAGCCACGCCACGTTGACACGCCACTCGCGCTGGCCCTGGAGCACCGAAATATGGCCGCCGGTCGAACTGCCGTCGGGAAAGAACCGGATGCCGCCGGAATTGCCGCCGGTGACCTCGGTCTCGGCCGTGGTCAGGCGCAGATCCATGCCATCGGGCAGCTTGACCGCTCGCTTGCCCGGGGCGGTATACGACTTGCTGTCGAGATCGAGCAGCAGCACTTCCTGCTTGCCCTTCACGATCGCCTGCCCGCGCGTGTATCGCAGCGCCGCGACGAGATCGCGACTGGCGCCGCGGATCTTCGCGCTCTGCAGGCTCTTGGAGAACGAGAACGTCACTGCCGTCAGCGCGATCGCGATCAGCACGATCACGGCCATCAGCTCGATGAGGGTGAAGCCGCCCGCGCGTCCACGCGCGGGCGG
>DBMH01000110.1:0-157 GCA_002297645.1 Rhodanobacteraceae bacterium UBA703
GAGCCCGGTTCCGGCGGCGGATCGACGGCGCTGCCCGCGTCGCCGCCGCCCGCGTCGCCGCTCGACGACGCATCGTTGCGCGATCTGCCCGAGTGGCGGATCGCCGATTCCGCCCGTACCGCCGCCGAACGCGACGTCACCGTGGCCCGCCGCGACC
>DBMH01000110.1:195-9583 GCA_002297645.1 Rhodanobacteraceae bacterium UBA703
GTTCGGGGTCTCGATCAGCATTCCCGTGTTCGTGCGCAACGACTATCGCGCCGAGGTCGCGGCCGCGCGGGCACAGGCCGATGCCTCGGTGGCGGAGGCCGAGCGCGTGCGCCTCGAACTGGAGGCCGAGCGCCGCCGCGCGGTCGACAGCTACGCCGGCACGCTCGCGGCGTGGCAGCGCTGGCAGAGCAGTCGCGGCACCGAGATCGAGCGCCGCTCGCAGTTGCTGGAGCGTTCCTGGCGCGAGGGCGAACTGTCGACCTCCGACTACCTGCTGCAGATCAAGCAGACGCTCGACACGGCGCTTGCCGGCGTCGAGCTCGAAGCCCGCCTGTGGCGCAGCTACGCCGACTACCTCGTCGCCGGCAATCGCTTCGAAGACTGGATCGGCCTGGAGACCGCACGATGAGCATGTCGACGACGTATTCCATTCGCCTCATGCTGGCCGGCCTCGCCGCCGCGCTGCTTCTCGGTGCCTGTTCGCAGCCGCCACAATCTGCCGCGCCCTCGGGCGCCCCGGTCGCGCAGGCGAAGACCGGGGCCGGCGAACCGCAGGAGGGCCATGCCGCGGGGGAGGGCGGCGCGCGCGAGATCCGGATGGACGCGGACGCGTTGCAGGCCGCCGGCATCCGCACGGCACCGGTCGAGGCGGGCGTGCCGGGCGAACAGGTGCGCGCTCCCGGCGAAGTGCTCGACGACGCCTATGGCACCACGCTGATCACGCCGCGCGTCGTGTCGTTGGTGTTGCGCCGCCATGTCCGGCTCGGCGACGAAGTCGCGGCGGGAGCGCCGCTGGCCACGCTGACCAGCGTCGAGGTGTCCGACGCGCAGGCGGAACTGCGCAGCGCCGAGCAGGAATGGAAGCGCGTGTCGGCGCTCGGTCGCGAAGCGGTCGCCGGCCGCCGCATCGCCGAGGCGAAGATCGCACTCGATCGCGCGCGCGCGAAGGCGCGTGCCTACGGCCTGCCCGGGGCGGCGGGTGGCGACGCCAGCGGGCAGTTCACGCTCAGCGCCCCGCATGCGGGACGCATCACCGAAGACGCCTTCGTCGTCGGCGAACGCATCGAGCCCGGGCGCACGCTGTACCGGCTGGTCGACGAGTCGGTCGTGTGGGTCGACGCGAAACTGCCGGCCGGCACGGTCGGCCGCATCCCGGCCGGAAGCACGGCGACGATCGTCGCCGGTGGCGCGCGCCTGAGCGGAACGGTGCTGCGCAGCGCGCACCGCACGTCCGAGGCGACGCGCAACGCGGTCGTTCGCATCGAGGTACCCAACGCCGACGATCGCCTGCACGGCGGCGACTACGTCGAGGTGTTCCTCGACGCCGAAGGCGGTCCGGGAACGCCGGCGCCGGCGGTGCCGAACAGCGCCCTGGTGCAGATGGACGGGGAGACGGTCGTGTTCCGCCGTGACGATGACGGCGCGTTCGTGCCGGTGCCGGTGCGGACGGGCGAGGTCGTCGGTGACGCCACCGTGATCCGCGAAGGGCTGAAGGCCGGCGACACGGTCGTCGTCGAGGGGGCGTTCGAGATGAAGGCGCAACTGCTGAAGGCGCAGTTGGGAGAAGGTCATGGGCATTGAAGGCGGGCGCTTTCGGCATCTCGCATCCGGAACGCGCGTTCCGGTTCTGCTGCCTCTCCCGCAAGCGGGAGAGGTCGCGCCGGAGGCGCGGGTGAGGGCTTTCGGAGTGTGGCGCCCCACTCCGGCTTCCCTCATCCGCCTTCGGCACCTTCTCCCGCAAGCGGGAGAAGGAAAAGGCAATGTGACTTGGTCGAAGGTGGCCAGAGGGGATGGGTCGTGCTGAACCGCCTCGTCGAAGTCTCCCTGCGCTACAAGTTCCTCGTCCTGATCGCCTTCGCCGTGGTCGCCTTCCTCGGCGCCCGTGCGGTGCGCGACGTGCCCATCGACGCGTTCCCGGACGTGACGCCGGCGCAGGTCAACGTCTACACCGAGTCGCCGGGCCTCGCCGCCGAAGACGTCGAACTGCTGCTGACCACGCCGGTCGAGTCGGCGCTCGCCGGGCTGCCGAAGGTGCAGGAGATCCGCTCGGTCAGCCTGTTCGGCCTGTCCTACGTCTCGGTGTATTTCGACGACGACATGGACATCTACTTCGCGCGCCAGCTCGTCAACGAGCGCCTGCAGGAGATCGGCGACCGCCTGCCGGAGGGCTATGGCAAGCCGGGGATGGGGCCGAACACCTCGGGCCTCGGCCAGGTGTTCTGGTACACGGTCGAGCGCGCGCCCGGCGTGGGCCGCGAACAGGTCAGCGACATGGACCTGCGCACGTGGCAGGAATGGACGGTGCGCCTGATCCTGCGCACCGCCAAGGGCGTCGACGACGTCAGCTCGTGGGGTGGGGGCGAGCGCCAGTACCAGGTGCGCGTCGATCCGCAGAAGCTGTACGCGCGCGGACTCGGATTCGGCGACGTGATCGGTGCGCTGCCCGCCAACAACGGCCAGGTCGGCGGCAACGTCATGGACGTCGGCCGCGAGCAGTTCCTCGTGCGTGGCCTCGGGTTGCTGAAGAGCGTGGCCGACATCGGCGCGATCGTGCTGAAGGCGGAAGACGGCGTGCCGGTCTACCTGCGCGACGTGGCCGAGGTCGTCGAGGCGCCGGCGCCGCGCTTCGGCGCGGTCACGCGCGACGGCGAGGAGGTCGTGCTCGGCATGGCGCTCTCGCGCATCGGCGAGAACGCGAAGAACGTCGTCGCCGCGGTCAAGGAAAAGCTCGAGGTCGTGCGCGGCGCGTTGCCGGAAGGCATGCGGCTGAAGCCGATCTACGATCGCACCGACCTGGTCGACAAGGCCGTCGGCACGGCCACGCGCGCGCTGGTCGAGGGCTCGCTGCTGGTCGCGCTGGTCCTGTTCCTGTTCCTCGGCGAGCTGCGCTCCGCGCTGGTCGTCATCGTCACGCTGCCGCTGGCGATGCTGATCGCCTTCATCGGCATGGGCCAGTTCGGCCTGTCGGCCAACCTGATGTCGCTGGCCGGTCTCGCGATCGGCATCGGCATGATGGTCGACGGCGCGGTCGTCATGGTCGAGAACGCGTTCCGCATCTTGGCGGAACGGCGTGCGCACGGCGAGGCGGTCGACCGGACGTCGGCCGTCCTCGCCGCGGCGAAGGAGGTCGCCAACCCGATCGCGTTCGCGATCCTGATCATCATCGTCGTGTTCCTGCCGCTGTTCGGGCTCGACGGGCTCGAAGGGAAGATGTTCAAGCCGATGGCGTTCAACATCGCCTTCGCGATGGCCGGTTCGCTGATCCTGAGCCTGACCCTGATTCCGGTGCTGGCCTCGCTGATCCTGAAGCCGAAGGAAGAGCGCGATACCTGGCTGGTCGCGCGGATCAAGCGTGTCTACCGTCCGCTGCTCGAACGCGCGCTCGGCCATCGCCGGCGCGTCGTGGCGATCGCCGGCGCGGCCCTGCTGGCCAGCCTCGCGCTGTTCCCGTTCCTCGGCAAGGAATTCATGCCGCAGCTGCAGGAAGGGTCGATCATGTGGCGCGTGACCGGCATCCCGTCGACTTCGCTCGACGAGTCGATCCGCACCAGCAAGGTCATCGCCGACGCGTTCGGGGAGTTCCCCGAAGTCGACAGCACGCTGGCGATGATCGGGCGCGCCGAGAAGGGCGAGACGGCCGACGTCAACTACATGGAGATCTACACGGCGCTGAAGCCGCCGGCCGAGTGGACGACGGGACGCAACCTCAAGCAACTGGAAGAGGCGATGCAGGAGGCGCTGGAGACCAAGGTGCCGAACGTCGTGCCGGGCTACACGCAGCCGATCCAGATGCGCGTCGAGGAGCTGATCTCCGGCGTGCGCGCGACGCTGGCGCTGAAGCTCTACGGGACGGATCTCGCCGAACTCGACCGCCTAAGCGGCCGCCTCAAGAACGCGCTCGGCAAGGTGCGCGGCGTCGCCGACCTGTCGCTCGAGGCGAACGTCGGCAAGCCGCAGATCCGCATCGCGGTGGACCGCGAGGCGCTGGCCCGTTACGGCATGAACGCCGAGGAGGTGCTGACGATCGTGCGCAACGGCCTGGGGGGCGAGCCGGTCAGCGTGCTGCTCGACGGCGTGCGCCGCTTCGACATCGCGGTACGGCTCGACGAGGCGACGCGGCGTTCGGTCGAGGATCTGCGGCGCATTCCGCTCAAATCCTCCACCGGTGCGATCGTGCCGTTGTCGGCGGTGGCCGCGGTCGAGGTCGCCGAAGGCTATTCGTTCGTGCGGCGTGAGCAGCTGCAGCGCTATGCGGTGATCCAGATGGACGTGCGCGGCCGCGACGTCGACGGCTTCGTCAAGGAAGCCGACGCCGCGATCGCGCAACAGGTGACCCTGCCGAGCGGCTACTGGCTGGAGTGGGGCGGGGCGTTCGAGAACCAGCAGCGCGCGCTGGCCAAGCTGTCGGTCATCGTGCCGGTCACGATCTTCTTCATCTTCGTGCTGCTCTACACCGCGTTCAACTCGATCCGCTACGCCGCGCTGATCCTCGCCAACGTGCCGTTCGCGACGATCGGCGGCCTGGTCGCGCTGTTCGTCACCGGGCAGTACCTGTCGGTGCCGTCGGCGATCGGTTTCATCGCGGTGTTCGGCGTGGCGATGCTCAACGGCATCGTGCTGGTCAGCTTCCTCAACGAACTGCGCGACAAGGGCTACGGTCCGCGTGAAGCGGTATTGCAGGGAACAGCCTTGCGCCTGCGCCCCGTGCTGATGACCGCCAGCGTGGCGATCCTGGGGTTGTTGCCGATGCTGTTCTCCAGCGGCGTCGGCGCGGAGACGCAGCGCCCGCTCGCGACCGTGGTCGTGGGCGGCCTCGTCAGTTCGACGCTGCTGACGCTGATCCTGCTGCCCGTGCTGTACGAATGGCTGGAGTCGCGCGGCCTGAAGAAGGAGGAGGGAGCATGAGAACGCATCGACCGGTTCGCGCAGGCGACCGCGCCCGGCGGCGAGGACGGCGGCGATGAGCACGGGACACGACCACGGCATCGTCACGGCCGGCCACGAGAAGCCGCTGTGGTGGGCGCTCGGGCTGACCGCGACGTTCCTCGTCGCGGAAGTCGTCGGCGGGCTGCTGACCAACAGCCTGGCGCTGCTCTCGGATGCGGCGCACATGGGCACCGACGTGATCGCGCTGGCGATCTCCCTGGTGGCGGTGCGCCTCGGCCGGCGGCCGCCGGACGCCAGGCGCACCTACGGCTACGCGCGCATGGAAGCGATCGGCGCGCTGGTCAACGGCGGCCTGCTGTTCCTCGTCGCCGCGTACATCCTGTGGGAGGCGGTCGGACGTTTCCGCGAGCCGCCGCCGGTGGCCTCGACCGGCATGCTGGTGATCGCCGCGCTCGGCCTGATCGTGAACCTGATCTCGATGCGCCTGCTCAAGGCCGGCAGCGGCGACAGCCTCAACGTCAAGGGCGCCTACCTCGAGGTGTGGAGCGACATGCTCGGCTCGGTCGGCGTGATCGCCGCCGCGGCGATCATCCTGGCGACCGACTGGACCCTGGCCGATCCGATCCTCGCCGTGCTGATCGGCCTGTGGGTGCTGCCGCGCACCTGGACGCTGCTGCGCGAAGCGGGCAACGTGCTGATGCAAGGCGTGCCACCCGGGCTCGACCTGGAAGCCGTACGCCGGACCATCCTCGCGCGCGGCGACGTCGCCGAAGTGCACGACCTGCACGCCTGGGCGCTGGCTTCGAAGCAGCCGGTACTGACCGTGCACGTGGTGCTGAAGCGCGTCGACGGCGACGACGCCGAAGCGGTGCGTCGCTCGATCGCCGAGGCGCTCGAGGACCTGTTCGGCATCGAGCACGTCACCATCCAGGTCGAGAGCGCCGCCTGCGGCGGCGAATCGGGTCATCGCTGAGCCGGTACCGGTCGGCAGGTTGCGCGGGGTTTTCCCTCACCCCGGCCCTCTCCCGCAAGCGGGAGAGGGAGAAAAGCGCCCCGCGATCCGTTGCGGAAGAAGGAATAGTCGACTGTCACCTCTCCCGCTCGCGGGAGAGGTCGAAGCGCGCAGCGCTTCGGGCGAGGGCGCACGAAGCTCGGCGTTCGAGTCCTCCGCCGCACCTGGAGCACGTATCATCGTCCCATGGCGCGCCGCAAACCCCCGACCACGCACACCGGCCTGTTCGCCGAACCCGAAGGCCTGAAACCGCTCGCCGAGCGGATGCGCCCGCGTTCGCTCGACGAGGTCGTCGGTCAGACGCGACTGCTCGGGAAGCAGTCGCCGATGCGCCGCGCGATCGAAGGCGGCCACGTGCACTCCATGGTGCTGTGGGGACCGCCGGGGTGCGGCAAGACAACGCTCGCGCTGCTGCTTGCGAAATACGCCGATGCCGAATTCCGTGCGATCTCGGCCGTGCTGTCGGGGTTGCCCGAGGTGCGCGCCGCGCTCGCCGAGGCGGAATCGCGTTACGTGCAAGGCGTACGCACCTTGTTGTTCGTCGACGAGGTGCATCGTTTCAACAAGGTGCAGCAGGACGCATTCCTGCCGCACATCGAGCGCGGCGTCATCGTGTTCGTCGGCGCGACCACCGAGAACCCGTCGTTCGAACTGAACTCCGCCTTGCTCTCGCGCTGCCGCGTGCACGTGCTCGAAGCCGTCCCCGCGGAGGCGATCGAGGCCGCGCTGCGACGTGCCCTGCACGACGACGAGCGTGGTCTCGGCAAGCTCGGCCTGCGCGTCGACGACGCGACGCTGGCGACGTTGGCGCAGGCTGCCGACGGCGACGTGCGCCGCGCGCTGACCTTCCTCGAGATCGCCGCCGAACTCTCCGACGGCGGCACGATCGACGAGGCGACGCTTGCGCAGGTGCTGGCGGACCGCACACAGCGCTTCGACAAGCGCGGCGAGCAGTTCTACGATCAGATCTCGGCCCTGCACAAATCCGTGCGTTCGTCCGACCCGGATGCGGCGATCTACTGGCTGGCGCGCATGCTCGAAGGTGGTTGCGATCCGGTCTATCTGGCGCGGCGCATGACGATCATGGCGGTCGAGGACGTCGGTCTCGCCGATCCGCGTGCCTGGCGCATGGCGCTCGACGCCTGGGACACCTTCGAGCGCGTCGGCGCGCCCGAAGGCCATCTCGCGCTGGCGAACCTCGCCGTCTATCTCGCCGTCGCGCCGAAGAGCAATTCGGCCTACAAGGCATTGGCCGAGGCGAAGGCCGCGGTCGCGCGGACCGGCACGCTCGACGTGCCGATGCACCTGCGCAACGCGCCGACGAAGCTGATGAAAGACCTGGATTACGGCAAGAACTACCGCTATGCGCATGATGAGGCGGAGGCCTACGCGGCNNCGCGCCGACGAAGCTGATGAAAGGGCTCGGCTACGGCAAGGGCTACCAGTACGACCACGACGTCGACGGTGGCGTCGCGTTCGACCAGCAATGCCTGCCGGACGCACTGGACGGGACGGCGTTCTACACGCCGACGGATCGTGGCCTGGAAAGCCGCTTCCGCGAGAAGCTCGAGGCCCTGCGCGACATGCGGCGCGAGGCGAGGGCGACCCGGACGTCGCGCTGAATGCGGCTCCCGCCGCGTAGTCCGGGTGCGGCGAGGCGGGGAGGCAGCGAGGCGGATGGATGGCGTGAAGGCGCTGCCCGTCGCTGCGACCGCCTGCCGGCCGGTGGTCGCACGCACGCCGGTCGGGCGCCGGATGTCCCCTGACCACCACTCATTCCCGTTCGCCCGTCCCCGTTCTGCGCTTGCGGATCTCCGGCACGCACCGGCTGCGCCCTTCCGGCGTCGGACCGTCGGCCGTCGCCGCTTTCCCGCACGCATCGCGTTCGTCCGCGCGGCCGGCACGTCTCATGCCGTTGACGAGGCGCCGGGATGCCGGTAGTTTTCGCGCGCCGAAGGTTTTCATCCCTTCATCCGAATGAAGAGATGAAATTAAAAGGGAAGCCGGTGCGGTCCTCCGTGGCCAATTCCGGCGCTGCCCCGCAGCGGTGTGTGGAAACGACCTTCGCCATCAGCACTGGCCTTCCTAGGCCGGGAAGCGGCGAACACTAGGCGAGGCGCATTGCGCCTCATGTCCACGAGCCCGAAGACCTGCCGCGGCCAGGGAGGAATCCCTGATCTGACTGACCGGTGCTTTCGCGGGAAAGCGTCCGGGCCCGCGTGCCTTGCCGGCGCGGGCCCGCGCGCGCCACGACGTTCCGGTTCGCCCGAGGGGGCGAAGGTCGCTGGCGTGGCGATGCGGCGCTCCGAGCGGGCGCGGCCGCGCGGTTCCTTCGTTCCTCATTGCCCATTCGCATGAGGAGAACGATCCATGACTCTTGTTACCAACCTTGGCTTTCCACGCATCGGTGCGAGGCGCGAACTCAAGCGCGCGCTCGAGGACTTCTGGCGCGGCGGGACGACAGCCGGGCAACTGCTCGACGACGCGCGCTCGCTGCGCGCGCGGCACTGGGCGCTGCAGCGCGAAGCCGGTGTCGACGTCGTGCCGTGCAACGACTTCTCGCTGTACGACCACGTCCTCGACACCGCGTACCTGTTCGACGCGATTCCCGACCGCTACCGCGCGCTCGCCGACCGCGATCCGCTGGCCGGCTACTTCGCCCTGGCGCGTGGCCACCAGAAGGACGGTGTCGACGTGCGCGCGCTCGAGATGACGAAGTGGTTCGACACCAACTACCACTACCTCGTCCCCGAACTGCACGGCGGCCAGACATTCCGCCTGCGCGGCGACAAGCCGCTCGCCGAATTCCTGGAGGCCCGCGCGTTCGGTTTCGAGGCGCGTCCGGTGCTGCTCGGGCCGGTGAGCTTCCTGCTGCTGTCCAAGACCGTGGACGGCAGCGACCGCCTCGCGCTGCTCGACCGCCTGCTGCCGGCCTATGCCGAATTGCTCGGTCGGCTGCACGCGGCAGGGGCGGGCTGGGTGCAGATCGACGAACCGTGCCTCGTGCTCGATCTTGATGCGGCCGCGCAGCGCGCCTGTCGCCATGCGTACGCGACCCTGGCACAGGCCGCGCGGCCGAAACTGTTGCTGGCGACCTACTTCGGCGCCCTGGGAGACCACCTCGGGCTGGCGACCTCGCTGCCGGTCGACGGCCTGCACGTGGATCTCGTCCGTGCGCCGACCCAGCTCGATGCCGTCCTCGCTGCGTTGCCCGCGTCCTTCGTGCTGTCGCTCGGCGTGGTCGATGGCCGCAACATCTGGCGCAGCGACCTCGACGCCGCGGTGGTCCGGGTACGGCAGGCGCAGGAGCACATCGGCGCGGAGCGCCTGCAGGTGGCGCCGTCGTGTTCGCTGCTGCACGTACCGGTCGATGCGACGCTGGAGACGGCACTGCCGGCCGAGATCCGTTCGTGGCTCGCCTTTGCGCGCCAGAAGATCGACGAATTGCGCGTGATCGCCGATGCGGCGGACGGGCGCGCCGACACGACG
>DBMH01000212.1:0-6412 GCA_002297645.1 Rhodanobacteraceae bacterium UBA703
GCCGGCGCCACCGCCGGGGCCGCGCTTGCGGCCGCCGGGCTTGCCGGCTCCCGGGCGCCAGCCGTCGTCGCGCATGCGGTCGAAGGCGGCGAATTCGCGCGCTTCTTCCTGGCGCGCGCCGGTCCAGGCCTGCTGCGATTTCGGGATCGGCCGGAATTCGGTCGGCGCCGCGCGGCGCTGGCCGATCACCGGGGCGAGCGTCAGGCGCGGCTCCGGATTCGGCGTGCCGCTGCGCTGGCGCAGTTCGGCGACCTGGGGCGCGTCGAGTTCCTCGTAGCGGCCACGCAGCAGGCCGCGCGGCAGCTCGATGTGGCCGTAGCGGATGCGCTTGAGGCGGCTGACCATCAGGCCCTGCGATTCCCACATGCGGCGGACTTCGCGATTGCGGCCTTCGCTGAGGGTCACGCGAAACCAGGAATGGCTCGTGCCGCGGCTGATGACCGAGATCTGGTCGAAACGGGCAGGGCCGTCGTCGAGCTCGATGCCGGTGCGCAGGCGTTCGATCGTCTCGTCCGGCACCTCGCCGTGCACGCGGCAGATGTATTCGCGCTCGATCTCCGAACGCGGATGCATCAGGGTATTGGCGAGGTCGCCGTCGGTGGTCAGCAGGAGCAGGCCGGTGGTGTTGATGTCGAGGCGGCCGACCGCGATCCAGCGCGCGCCTTTCAGGTGCGGCAGCTGTTCGAACACGGTGGGGCGGCCTTCGGGATCGTCGCGCGTGGCGACGACGCCTTCGGGCTTGTTGTAGAGCAGCACTTGCGCGTGTTCGACGTTGTCGGCGACGACGACGAAACGTTTGCCGTCCATCTCCACGCGGTCGCCGCTGCGCACGCTCTGTCCGAGCGTGGCGGCCGCGCCGTTGAGCAGCACCTCGCCGGCGTCGATGCGCTGCTCGAGCAGGCGGCGCGAGCCGAGGCCGGCATTGGCGAGCACCTTGTGCAGGCGCTCCTCGACGGCGGCGGCGCCTTCGGCGGCGGTCGGGCGCTTGAGTTTCAGGATGGATCGGGTGGGCGTGGTCATGCGAGAGGTTCCGTGGTGTTGCCGGATTCGGCGCCGTGTTCGGGATCGGTATCGGCGCTCTGGGTGGAAGGGGCTTCGGCGTCGTCGACGACGGCGAGGGTTGCGTGACGCGCGGGGAGTTCGTCGTCCCCGGTGGGGGTTTCCGCGAGGTTCTCCGTTCCGCCGGAGGCTTCGGCGGCGCCGGATTCGGACGGGGCCGGTTCCGTACCGGTGTCGTCCGTCGTATTCGTTCCGACATCGGCATCGGTGTCGTCGGTGGACGCGGCTTCTTCCGTCTCGGCGTCCTCCACGACGTCGATACGGGCCGGAATCGCGTCGCCGTTGCCGTCGACGAGCTGCGGCTCGTTCTCCTCGAAGTCGCGGAGCTCGCTCAGCGGCGGCAGCTGGTCCAGCGACTGCAGGCTGAAGTAGTCGAGGAACTGGCGCGTGGTGCCGAACAGCGCCGGCTTGCCGGGCAGGTCGCGGTAGCCGACGACGCGCACCCACTCGCGCTCCTCGAGCGTGCGGATGATGTTGGTCGACACGGCGACGCCGCGGATCTGCTCGATCTCGGCGCGCGTGATCGGCTGGCGATAGGCGATCAGCGCCAATGTCTCGAGCAGGGCGCGCGAGTAGCGCGACTGCCGCTCGGTCCACAGGCGCGAGACGAACGGGTGAACGTCCTGGCGGATCTGGTAGCGGAAGCCGGAGGCGACTTCCACCAGTTCGACGCCACGCTCGGCGGCGTCGGCCTGCAGTTCGGCGACGGCGCGGGCGAGGTCTTCCTGCGGCGGCATCGCCAGTTCGTCGAACAGGCTGGAGATCTGCGGCAGCGTCAGCGGATGCGCCGATGCCAGCAGGGCGGCTTCGATGATGCGCTTGAGTTGGGCGATTTCGAACATCGAGGGTCCGGTGGCGGAGGGCGTCAGGCTGCGGCGTCGTCGGACGCCGTGTCGTCCGAGGACGATCCGGCGGATTCCGCGTCGCCCGCGACGGCCAGCGACCTCACGTAGATGGCCGCCAGCGCTTCTTCCTGGACGATCTCGACGAGTTGTTCCTTGGCGAGCTCGAGCATGGCGAGGAAGGTGACGACGACGCCGTGGCGGCCTTCGCTGGCGTCGAACAGGTTCTCGAAGCGGTGGAACGTGCCGTCGCCGAGCGCGTTCAGCACGTCGGTCATGCGGCTGCGCACGTTCAGCGCGTCGCGCCGGATCGCGTGATGGCCGTACAGCTCGGCGCGCTTCATCACGTCCTTCAGCGCCAGCAGCAGTTCGCGCAGGTCGACCGGCGGCGGCAGGCGCACGACGTTCTTTTCTTCGACCGGCACGTGCGCAAGGGCGAAGTCGCGTTCCTGCCGCGGCATCGCGTCGATGTCCTCGGCCGCCTTGCGGAAGCGCTCGTACTCCTGCAGGCGGCGCACCAGTTCGGCGCGCGGATCTTCTTCGGTGCCTTCCTCGCTCGGCGGGCGCGGCAGCAGCAGGCGCGACTTGATCTCGGCCAGGATCGCGGCCATGACGAGGTACTCGGCCGCGAGTTCCAGCTTGAGCTCGCGCATCATGTCGATGTAGTCGACGTACTGGCGCGTGATCTCGGCGATCGGGATGTCGAGGATGTCGAGGTTCTGCCGGCGGATCAGGTACAGCAGCAGGTCGAGCGGCCCTTCGAACGCCTCGAGGATGACTTCCAGCGCGTCCGGCGGGATGTACAGATCCTGCGGAATCTCCAGCAGCGGCTGGCCGTGCACGACCGCGAGCGGGATTTCCTGCTGCTGCGGAACGGGCGCGAAGGCGCTGCTGGGCGAGTCTGGCGTTGGCTGCTCTGACGTCTGGTTCATGCTCGATCCCATGAGCACCGGCCCGGAAACCTCGGGCTCCCCACGGCGCGGGTCATGCGAAGATCTTCTGTCGACAGTTGCGGTGCGCCGTGCGGCCGGAAAGAGACCGGCCGGATCGCGGCGTATGCAACGGGAAATGCCCGGATCCCGGGATCCGGAGGTGCACACATCGTTCCTGAGGTCGAAAGGCCGCGGCAGGGCGGGCACGTCGCCGCGGCGTCTCGCGCGGGAACAGCGGCCTTCCGATTCGCGCGTAGCGTACGGGCAAACGCGCCGCCGCGCAATCGTGGCGTCACCGATGCCGCATGCGGTTCATCGGCTACCATTGGGGTTTGACCGGAAGGAATCCCGCCATGTGGTACGCGATCGTCGGCACCGACAACGCCGATTCGCTGGAACGCAGGACGAGCGTGCGTCCGGCCCATCTGGAGCGCCTGCACGCGCTCAGGGACCAGGGACGCCTGCTGCTGGCGGGCCCGTTTCCCGCCATCGACGCCGAGGATCCGGGGCCGGCCGGCTTCAGCGGCAGCCTGATCGTGGCCGAATTCGACGACCTCGCCGCGGCACGAGCCTGGGCCGACGCCGATCCCTACGTTTCGGCGGGTGTCTATCGCGAGGTCAGCGTCCGGCCGTTCCGCAAGGTGCTGCCTTGAGCGCGCGAGTCGAGCAGATCCGCGAACGCCTGCACGCGGCGCTCGCGCCGTCCGTGCTGGAGATCGAGGACGAAAGCCATCGCCACGCCGGACATGCCGGCGCGCGCGACGGGCGCGGCCATTTCCGCGTACGCGTGGTGAGCGGCCAATTCGCCGGGAAGGCACCGTTGGCGCGCCATCGCGCGGTATATGCGGCGCTCGGCGAACTGATGCAGACCGACATTCATGCGCTGGCGATCGACGCTCGCGCACCGGGAGAGGAGGAACGATGAGTCCGACCAGGGTCTCGAAGACGCCGTACCTGCTGCTGGCCGCGTGCGTCGCGGCCGCACTGGCCGCCTGCTCCGGTGGACGCACGGGCGGTAGCGAAGCATCGCCGCCGAAATCGTCCGGCGGTCCGACCGCGGTGACGATCAACGGCGAAGCGGTGCCGCAAGCCCTGCTGGACGCGTTCGCGTCGATACGCGGCATGGACCTCGCCAACCCGCAGCAGCGCGAGCGCGCGATGAAGCAGTTGACGGACCTCGTGCTGGTGGACCAGCTCGCGCGCAAGGACGGTTATGCGAGCGATCCGGGCTTCGCTTCGATGGTCGAGCTCGGTCGCCTGCAGGCGGTTTCCGCCGCCGCCATGCGCCACCTCCAGAAGACCGAGGCGATCGACGACGCGGCGATCCGCGCGGAATACGATCGCCAGACGGCCAAGGGGGCCGGCATGGCCTACGACTTCAGCCAGATGACGTACGCCGACGAGGCGTCGGCACGCAAGGCGGCTGCCGCGATCGGCGCCAAGCCTTTCGATGCGACCCTGGACAGCTATCGCAAGGACGCGCGTTCGGCGCGCAACTACACCCAGGTGCGCGCGGCCCAGGTCACGCCGGCGATGGCCGCGGCGCTGGAGGCGCTCAAGCCGGGCGAGACCACGAAGGAGCCGGTACAACTGCCGCAAGGCTGGACCGTGCTGCACGTGGCCGCGGCGAACGAAGTGCCGCAGCCGCCGTTCGAGCAGGTCAAGGACGGTCTCCGGCGCACGCTGGCCAAGCGCTCGGTGGACGAGCGCATGGCCAGGCTGCGCGAGAGCGCCAGCGTCGTGCAGGCCGATCCTCCGCCGGCCCCGGCCTCCGTACAGGAGTCCAAGGGACCGACGCCGGTGCCGCCGGCGCCTGCGGCCGGGCAATGAATCTCGGAGCGTTGCACTTGTTTGTCGTCGCGGCGTTGCGCCGGGATCGCCGGCGTGCGGAAATCCCGTGCCCTTGCGGCGGAGCCGGCTGCGCGGCTCCGGCATTGCGCGACCTGCCGCCTGGCGCGGGCCGCCCTCGAGCAACCGCCGCCTGCGGCACTCCCTGACAGCGATCCTCCATGCGTCTGACTACGATCAAACTGGCGGGCTTCAAGTCCTTCGTCGACCCGACCACCCTGCACCTGCCGACCAACATGACCGCCGTGGTCGGGCCGAACGGTTGCGGCAAGTCGAACATCATCGACGCGATCCGCTGGGTCATGGGCGAGAGCGCGGCCAGCCGCTTGCGCGGCGATGCACTGACCGACGTGATCTTCTCCGGCTCGACGGGGCGCAAGCCGGTCGGCAGCGCGCAGGTGGAACTGTTGTTCGACAACTCCGACGGTCTCGTCGGCGGCGAGTACGCCGGCTACAACGAGATCTCGGTCAAGCGCCTCGTTTCCCGCGACGGCCAGTCGCAGTACTTCCTGAACGGCGTGCGCTGCCGCCGGCGCGACATCACCGACCTGTTCCTCGGCACCGGCCTCGGTCCGCGCAGCTATTCGATCATCGAGCAGGGCATGATCTCGGAGATCGTCGAGGCCGATCCCGAGCAGCTGCGCAGCCATCTGGAAGAGGCCGCCGGCATCTCCAAGTACAAGGAGCGCCGCAAGGAGACCGAGAACCGCATCAAGTCCACGCGCGAGAACCTCGACCGCGTGCGTGACGTGCGCGACGAGGTCGACAAGCAGCTCGAACACCTCAACCGCCAGGCGCGGACGGCCGAGCGCTGGCAGAAGCTGAAGGAAGAGCAGAAGAAGAAGGAAGCCGAGGTCAAGGCGCTGAACCTGCGCGCGGCGCAATCGCAGCTCGACGACCACTCCGGCGCGCTGCGCAAGGCGGAGCTGGCGGTCGAGCAGCAGCTCGCCGAGCAGCGCTCCACCGAGGTCGCGCTCGAGACGGGGCGCGAGAAGCACCAGGCGGCGGTCGAGCACATGAACGCGGTACAGGCCGAGGTCTATCGTGTCGGCGCCGACATCGCGCGCGTCGAACAGCAGATCCAGCACAGCCGCGAGCTCGCCGAGCAGCTCGAGCGCGCGCAGCGCGAAACCGAGCGCGCGCACTCCGAGCTCGCCGAGCACATCGAGGGCGACCGCCAGCGCTTCGAGGAACTCAAGGCCCAGCTCGCCGAATCCGAGCCGCAGCTCGAGACCCTGCGCGAGGCGGACGAGAATTCGGTCGATGCGCTGCGCACGGCCGAGGCGAAGCTGGCCGAATGGCAGGAGCAGTGGGACGCGCATTCGCGCGAGACGTCGCAGGCCGGGCAGGCCGCCGAAGTCGAGCGGACGCGCCTGGACTATCTCGACAAGCAGACGCTCCAGTCCGACCAGCGGCGCGGTGCCCTCGAGAGCGAACGGGCGGCGGCCAACATCGACGAACTCTCGCAGGCGCTGGAGGCCCTCGACGGCGAGCACGGCATCCTGCGCGAGCAGGTCGAGACCTACACCGAATCGCTGGATGAACGTCGCCAGGCCGCCGAGGCCGCGCTCGAATTCGAGCGCGCGACGCAGGCGGCGCTGAGCCGCAGCCGCGGCGACCTCGAAAGCCTGCGCGGCCGCCTCGGCTCGCTGGAAGCCCTGCAGCACGCCGCACTCGGCGATGCCGGCGGCGCGGTACAGGAATGGCTGGGGCGCCTCGGCTTCGCGCAGG
>DBMH01000212.1:6445-6630 GCA_002297645.1 Rhodanobacteraceae bacterium UBA703
AACCGTGCTCGACGGGTGGCTCGAGGCGGTGCTGGTCGACGATCCCGCCGCGCAGGCCGGTTCGCTCGGATCGCTCGGTGAGCACGATCTCACATTGATGTCTGCCGCCGAAGGCGCAGCCGTCGTGCCGGAACGGACGCTCGCCGCGCGCGTGAACGGCCCGGCGGCCGCGCGCGCGCTGCTCG
>DBMH01000010.1 GCA_002297645.1 Rhodanobacteraceae bacterium UBA703
CCGCCCGCGATGCCGCCGCCGAGGCGGCCGGCCCTCCCCGTCACGATGCGCATCGAGCCGATCGCGACGACACGGCCCCGGCGAAGACCGCGCCGCGCTCGCACCATCGCGAGGAATACGACGAGCGCCCGCGCCAGCGCAGGGAGCGCGAGCACGGTTCGCACACACCCGACGAGGGCTTCGAGACGTTCCGCATCGAGGTCGGCCACGACCACGGCGTGAAGCCCGGCAACATCGTCGGCGCGATCGCCAACGAAGCGGGGCTCGATTCGAAGTACATCGGCCGCGTCGAGATCCGCGACGACCACAGCTACGTCGACCTGCCGTCCGGCATGCCGCAGGAGATCTTCAAGCATCTCAAGAAGGTCTGGGTGTCCGGGCAGCAGCTCCGCATCACGCGCGGCAACGAGGAAGCCGAGTCGGGCGGTCCGCACAAGCCGAAGAAGCCGCCGTTCCGGGCGAAGCCGCAAGGCGGCTTCGACAAGCCGAAGCGGCCGTTCCCGAAGAAGCCCGCCCGCTAGGAAGGCCCACCGCAGGTCCCGGATACCGGGGTCGAAGGCGCGCCTGCGCCTCGCCCCATCGCGCCGCGTGTGCCGGCCGGGACCTGGAACGGGCCGTCGCAGCCTGCCGTCGACGCCCCCGGTCGATTTCCGGCCGATGGCTGCGGCCGTGTCCACGCGTCGGTGAAACCTTTTCGCTGTTTCGCGCATCCAAGAGCGGTTCCGATGGTGAACGCCGACTGACGGGCGAGAGCCCGCATCAGCCTTCGGACGGAAGTCCGCGCTCCGACCCTGCCTCACAATCGTACGACCCTGCTCGTATAAACTCCCGCCTCGCTCCCTGTCGCAAGGACCGCCCCCGCCATGCCCGGCTCGATCTCCCTGTTGCTCAGCCGAACCGATCCGACCGCCCAGGGATCCGTCGCCTACGTCAACGACACGACCGGAGCCCTCCTGCGCGAAACCGGATGGACCACGCGGCCGTTCCGGCCGCCGGTGCCGGCCCACACCGAGGAAGCGACGCTGCCGCTCGGACTCGCGAGCCTGCACGCCCTGGAACTCACGCAGGGCAGCACCGACTTCGCACTGTACGACGACGCCGGCGCGACGATCCGGACGCCGAGCCGGTCCTGGGCGAAGCGCAACGTCGTGCTCTACCACGGGCTCGCCTACGGCGCCGGCGCCTGGATGGCCAATCCCGCCATCGACCTGCACTGCGCGAACTCGCCCTACCTCGCGCGGGTGCTGCGTGCGCTGTTCGCGTTCCCGGACTGGCACGGACGCCGCTGCCTCGACGCCCGCGCCTTCGCGACCGTCACCGACATCGCGCTGCCGCTGCCTTGCGTGGCGTCTCCCGAAGGACATCGCGCGTTCATGGAAGGAGCGGAATTTCCGGCCTCCGTCGCGCGCCTGCTGCAGGGGCCGACGATCCTCGGCCACGCCCTGCAGGGCCGCAAGCACGACGTGATGGCGATGCTGAGCATCCTGCTCTGGCTGAACGAGCTCGCGCGGCGCGACGGCACGCCGCCCGTCAAGCTGCTGCTCTCCGCCAGCGCGCTCCCGCCGGAAAGGCGACACTCGATCGACGCCATGCTGGCGCCGTCCGGTCGCCGCTGCGACGACTTCTTCGTGCTGCTGCCGCACCTGAAGCAACGTGCCCTGTTCGAGGTGATGCGCGCCTGCCGCTTCGGTCTCGCCTACAACCGCTTCCCCGAACCGTTCGGCTTCTACGTACTGGAATCCGTCTACCACGGCTGCCCGATCTACACGAACGGCACCGGCAACAACCGCCACCTGCTGCCGGAAGGCCACGGCATCCACGTGCACGAGACGCTGGACATGGCATCGGACGTCGTTGAGGCAGGCGCCTATCGAGGCGTCGCGGAGCGCATCCACGAGGACCTGTCGCAGCCCGACGCCGTGCGTGCGGCCTGCGAGCGCGGCGGAGCCGTCGCCCGCAGCCGGTGGTCGCGCGAAGCCTTCGCCACCAGCCTTGAGGCCGCGCTGGCCCGCGTCGACGGCATGCCGCCGCACGAGCCCGTCTTCGACAGCCTCGTCGTCGGCCTCAGCCCGATGGTGCGCCAGCTCGACCGTGCCACCGGGCGCTGCCTCAACGACTACGCCAACACGATCCTCGGAGCGGAGGAAATCGCCGTCGTCGACGCGCTGCTCGGACATTTCTGCGAAGAACTCGACGGCGCGCGAATGCAGGCGCTGGAGGAACGGCACGGCCTGTTCCGGCGCGGCATCCTCACCCTCGTTCCGCCGGGCGAGGCATGCCGCCCTTCGCGGAATCCGGCGGACGGATCCGGCGACACCGTTCCGTGGCCCCTGCTCCACGCGGGTGCCGGAGGATCCTCCGCCTCGCGCTATTCCTGAACGTCCGCATCCGCCGCCCGATACGCATCGAGCAGGCGCGGATCGGCGAACAGCGCATCCGGCACCAGCCAGCGCGGCTCGCGACCGGCGGCGAGCAGCGCGCGCACCTGGGTCGCCGAGATCTCCAGCGGCGTGACAGGAACGGCGATCACGCGCCCGGCCGGCGCCTCGTGCACGAAACGCGGATCGGAGCAGCGGCGCGACGCGATCTTCGTGCGCAGCTCGGTGGGGAGCACACCGCCGTGGCCGGGACGCGTCAGCACGCCGATGTGCGCGAGGTCGAACAGTTCCCTCCAGCGATGCCATTCCGGCAGGCCGGCGAAGGCGTCGGCGCCGACCAGCAGCACGAGCGGGCATTCCGCGCCGATCTCGTCGCGCAACTCCAGCAGGGTGTCGACCGTGTAGGAAGGTCCGTCGCGGTGCAGCTCGCGCGTGTCGAGCGTCAGGAGCCCCTGCCCGGCCAGCGCCGCGCGCACCAGTGCGGCACGCCGCTCCGCGTCCGCTACCGGCTGGCGGCGGTGCGGCGGCACGCTGGCGGGAACCAGTCGCACGGCGGCCCCGAGGAACTCGGCCGCTTCCCACGCCACGCGCAGATGCGCGTTGTGGATCGGATCGAAGGTGCCGCCGAGCAGGGCGACCGGCCTCATGCGAGCAAGGCCTCCGCGCGGCGCGGCGAAGCGATCGCGACGACCAGCCGTTCGAGTTCGCGCCACGCGTTCGCCTCGCGCCATGCGCCGAGGTCGGGCATCTTGCCGAGCGAAAAGTACACCGGCGCGAGTTCGTCGCGCCCTTTGACGATGCGGTCGATGCGCCCGGCCTGGTCGATGCAGCGCTCCCAGTGCGCGCGGTCGCCGTTCTTGAGCGCACGGCGGAACAGCGATTCACGCGCCTTCGGCCAGATGCGCTCGCGCGCCAGGGCCGCCTCGACGTTGCCGCCCGCGGAGGCGAGGCGCAGCAACAGGCGCAACTGGGTCAGCAGCCAGCCGAGCATCGGAATCAGTTCCTCGCCCTCGGCACGCAGGCCGGCGACGATGTGCAGCGCACGGCCCGCATCCCCGCCGATCGCCGCGTCGGCGAGGCGGAAGACGTCATAGCGCGCGTCGTCGGCGACGCTGGCCTCGAGCGTTTCGAGGTCGATCGTCCCGCCCGCGTGCAGCAGGGCCAGCTTGTCGATCTCCTGTGCCGCCGCCAGCAGGTTGCCCTCGACGCGTCCCGCCAGCAGGGCGATCGCGTCGGGTGTCGGCCTCAGCCCGCGAGCCGCCATGCGCGCGCCGATCCAGTCCGGCAGCTCGTTCGGCTTCAGCGGCCATACCGGCACCACCACGCCGGCACGCTCCACGGCCTTGGTCCATGCGCCTTCGTGCTTGCTGCTCCAGTCGTTCGCGGTGATCAGCAGCACGTTGTCAGCCGGCGTCGTCTCGCAATACTCGACGATCGCTGCCCCGCCCTCCCGGCCGGGCTTGCCCGTCGGCAGCCGCAGCTCGATCAGCTTGCGGCTGGCGAACAGCGACATCGAGCGCCCCGCGTCGGCGAGCCGGTTCCAGTCGAAACCGGACTCGACGTCGAGCACTTCGCGTTCGAGATAGCCGAGCGCCTTCGCGCGCGCGCGCAAGGCGTCGGCGGCCTCGATCACCAGCAGGTGCTCGGCACCGGCGATCAGGTAGGCCGGCTTCAGCTCGCCGGACGAAAGCTGCTTGTGGAACGCGGGGAGCGGGGTCGCCATCGCGGCATTGTACCGGCGCCGGCGATCGGCCTCAGTGCGCCGAGTGCGAGATCGCCTCGAGACGCCGCAGGATCGTCTGCACCATGTCGCGCTGCAGTTCCTTCGTCAGCAGATCGGTCTGCGCGGCGACGCCGAGCGCCTGGCTGGAATCGAACGTGAATTCGCGCGTCAGCTCGATCGTCTGCTTCGGCAACAGCGCCGTTCCCGCGGCGTTCTCGACGAGGAACTCGACGTGGTAGCGCAACGAGTACTCGTTCGCGCGCGCCGCGCCGCTGACCGAGAGCACGTCGGTCGTGAACGCGTTGGCGGTGAACTTCATGATCGCGACGCCGTCCTCGACCTTGTCGACGACGGCCGCGCCGGCCCGCGGCAACGCCTTCGCCAGATCCTTGCCGAGCGTGCTGTTCGGATCGACGCCGTCGACGTGGATGCGCTGCATGCCCTGCGGCAACTGCACCTCCTTGCGCAGGTGGAAGCCGCAGCCGGCCAGCGCGAGGGCGAGGACGGCCACGAAGGCATACGCGATGCGGCGATGGATCATGTGCGGGTTCCGGCAACGATCGGGGGACTGGGAATCAGCAGATCATACGGTGCCTGCCACCCCGGCAGCGAGCGGAGGCGGTCGAGCCAGGCACCCAGCGCCGGCCAGGACGCAAGGTCGACGCCGGCCTGGTCCGCCCAGAACAGGTAGCCGCAGCAGGACACATCGGCGATCGTCGGCGCGTCGCCGACCAGGAACGCGCCGTCGCGCAGCGCAAGATCGAGGCAATCGAAATCGGCCTCCATGCGTGCGGTCCAGTACGTCTCCAGCGCGTCCCCGGCCGGCGTGAAGCGGCGCGAGAAGCGCAGGTGCGGCAGGCTCATCGCGATGCGGTTCGCCTCCCACGACAGCCATTCGCGCACACGCGTGCGTGCCGCCGCCGTCGCGCCGTCGAGCTTGCCGTGGCGACGCGCGAGATGGTCGAGGATCGCATTGGACTGGCACACGGCGAGACCGCCCTCCTCCACCAGTACCGGCACTTCGCCGAACAGGGAGACGCGGCGGAGGTCCTGCGGCCGCCGCTCGCGCGGCAGGTTCAGGTCGACGGCCCGCTGCTCGAACGCGACGCCCATCAGGGTAAGCGCCAGGGCGACCTTGTAGCTGTGGCCGGACTCGCGATTGCAGTAGAGGATCGGCTTCGTCATGAGCGGCCCGTTCGCCATGTCGCCGGTACGTATCGAACAGGGCCGCCGGGCGACACGACGATCCTCCGTTCGTCAGGCCCACGCGCACTGACGAGACCGACAGCGAGGATCGGCGATTCGGCCAATGGACCGTCGCGAAGCGCCGCCCGCTGTCGCGGGAGGAACGGCCATGCGCATCGAATGCGGCGACGAAGCATCACTGCGATCCCCTCAGCCTGATGCCCGCGCAGGCGGGCATCCATCCTGCCGCTGCCATGGAAACGCGAGGCGGGAAACGGATTCCCGCCCGCGTGGAACGCCACGGCGACGCCCGTCGAATCAGATGACGATGTTCACGATCTTGCCCGGCACGACGATGATCTTCTTCGGCGTGACGCCGGCGATGAACTCGGCGACCTTCGGCTCGGCCAGCGCCGTGCGCTCGATCTCGTCCCTGGCGGCGGCGACCGGCATCTCGATCGTGCCGCGCAGTTTGCCGTTGACCTGCACCGCCAGCGTCACCGCATCGCGCGCGAGCGCAGCGGGATCGGCCTTCGGCCAGGGCTGGTCCTCGAGCAGCGTTTCGCCGTGCCCGAGCGCCTGCCACAGGGCGTGGCAGACGTGCGGCGTGACCGGATTCAGCAGCAGCACCATCGTCGACAGCGCCTCGTGGCGCACCGCGCGACCCGGCTCGCTCGTGTCGTCGAACCGGTTAACCGCGTTCAGGAGCTCCATGAGCGCCGCGATCGCGGTGTTGAACGCGTAGCGGCGGCCGACGTCGTCGGACACCTTCTGGATCGTCTCGTGGAGCTGGCGGCGCAACGTCTTCTGCGCCGGCGTCAGCGCCGACGCCTCGACCGGCCCCGCCGGCGGATTCGCCGCGTGCGCGGCGACTTCGCGCCAGAAGCGGCGCAGGAAGCGCGCCATGCCTTCGACGCCGGCCTCGTTCCATTCCAGCGACTGGTCCGGCGGCGCGGCGAACATCGAGAACAGGCGCACCGTGTCGGCACCGTACTTGCCGACCATCGACTGCGGGTCGACGCCGTTGTTCTTCGACTTCGACATNNAAAACGTCGCGAATCGCCCGAGTCATCTTCTTGCTCCGCTACGTCGGTTAGACAACGATGTTGACTAGGCGCCCGGGGACGACGATCAGTTTCTTCGGGGGCTTGCCTTCGAGATGTTTTTGCGCCACCTCGCACGCTAGGGCGGCGGCTTCTATCGCTGCCTTGTCAGCGGACGCCGCCACGTGCAGACTGCCGCGCAGCTTGCCGTTGACCTGCACCATCAACTCGATTTCCTCCTGCACCAACGCCGATGCATCGACCATGGGAAACGACGCATTACCGGCCAGTTGCCCCGGGCAGAGTTCGGCATAGAGGGCTTCGCAGATGTGCGGCACGATCGGATAGAGCATCAAGGCAACCGCCTCCAGCGCTTCCTGCCGGATAGCGCGCGCCGCAGGCGAATTGCCGTCCAGCTTGGCGTAGGCATTGAGCAATTCCATGACGGCGGCAATCGCCGTGTTGAACTGCTGACGACGACCATAATCGTCGGCCACTTTGCCGATGGTCTGGTGCAATTGGCGACGGAAGGTTTTCAGCTCCGGCGTCAGCTCGCCACCGGCAAAGGGAGCCACCACGCCTTCCGAAACATGTTCGAATACGATTCTCCAGACGCGCTTCAGGAAGCGATAGGCGCCTTCCACGCCGGCATCGGACCATTCGAGCGACTGGTCGGGCGGCGAGGCGAACATGATGAACAGGCGCGCCGTATCGGCGCCATATTGATCGATCAAGGCCTGCGGATCGACACCGTTGTTCTTCGACTTCGACATCTTCTCGATGCCGCCGATGATCACGGGCAGGCCGTCGGCCTTCGCGACCGCGCCGACGACGCGGCCCTTGTCGTCGCGCTGGACCTCCACGTCGGCCGGATTGATCCAGTCCTTCGAGCCGTCGGCGTTGTCGCGATGGAACGTCTCGGCGATGACCATGCCCTGGCACAGCAGGTTGGTCGCCGGTTCGTCCGAATGCACCAGCCCCGCGTCGCGCAGCAGCTTGTGATAGAAGCGGAAGTAGAGCAGGTGCAGGATCGCGTGCTCGATGCCGCCGATGTACTGGTCGACCGGCAGCCAGTAGTTCGCGCGGCCGTCGACCATGTCGGTCGCGCCCGGCGAGGTGTAGCGCGCGTAGTACCAGCTCGATTCCATGAAAGTGTCGAACGTGTCGGTCTCGCGCTCGGCCGGGCCACCGCATTGCGGGCACGTCGTCTTGCGCCATTCCGGATCGGACTTGATCGGCGACTTCACGCCGCTGAACTCGACGTCTTCCGGCAGCAGCACCGGCAGCTGGTCTTCCGGCACCGGCACGGCATCGCACGTCGGGCAGTACACGATCGGGATCGGACAACCCCAGTAGCGCTGGCGCGAGACGCCCCAGTCGCGCAGGCGGAAGTTCACGCGCCGCGCGCCCTTGCCTTCCTTCTCGAACCGCGCGGCGAGCGCGTCGAAGGCGCCACGATAGTCGAGGCCGTCGTACTCGCCGGAATTCACCAGCGTTCCGTAGTCGGTGTAGGCGCCCTTCTCGACGATGCCACGCTCGAACTCCTCGACGACGCTCTCGGCCGCCGCCGGCTCGTAGACGTCGATCGGCCGGCTTTCGCCGAGCGCCGCCGACATCGCGTCCGTGTTGCGTGCCGCGTCGCGCCCGAGTTCGCGGATCGCGTCGCGCACGGCGTCGCTGACGACGACCATCTTGATCAGCAGGTCGTACTTCGTGGCGAACTCCCAATCGCGCTGGTCATGGCCCGGCACGGCCATGACCGCGCCGGTGCCGTAGCCCATCAGCACGAAGTTCGCGATCCAGATCGGCAGCTTCTCGCCGGTGACCGGATGGATCGCGGTCAGCCCGGTGTCGACGCCCTTCTTCTCGGCCGTCTCGATGTCGGCCTCGGCGGTGCCGCCGTGGCGGCATTCCTCGATGAAGGCGGCGACCAGCGGCTTGTCCTTCGCCGCCTTCTGCGCCAGCGGGTGCTCGGCGGCGATGGCGAGATAGGTCACGCCCATCAGCGTGTCGGGACGCGTCGTGAAGATCGCCAGCGGCTCGCCCTCGCCTTCGACGGCGAAACGGATTTCCAGCCCCTCGGAACGGCCGATCCAGTTGCGCTGCATCGTCTTGACCGAGTCCGGCCAGCCCGGCAGCGTGTCGAGCCCCTTCAGCAACTCGTCGGCGTAGTCCGTGATCTTGAGGAACCACTGCGGGATCTCGCGCTTCTCGACGACCGCGCCCGTGCGCCAGCCGCGGCCGTCGATGACCTGCTCGTTGGCGAGCACGGTCTGGTCGACCGGATCCCAGTTCACGACCGAGTTCTTGCGGTAGGCGAGGCCCTTCTTGAACAGGCGCACGAACATGCGCTGCTCGTGCACGTAGTAGTCGGGGCGGCAGGTGGCGAACTCGCGCGACCAGTCGATCGCGTAGCCCATCGTCTTGAGCTGCGCGCGCATGTGGTCGATGTTCGCGTAGGTCCACTTCGCCGGCGCGGTCCGGTTCTTGATCGCGGCGTTCTCGGCCGGCAGGCCGAACGCATCCCAGCCCATCGGCTGCAGCACGTTCCTGCCCTGCATGCGCTGGTAGCGGCTGATGACGTCGCCGATGGTGTAGTTGCGCACGTGCCCCATGTGCAAGGCGCCGGACGGATACGGCAGCATCGAAAGGCAGAAGTACTTGGGCTTCGAAGGATCTTCCTTCACCTCGAAGGCGCGCGTGTCGTTCCAGTAGGTCTGCGCGGCGGCTTCGACCGCCTGGGGCTCGTAGGTCTCTTGCATGGGCTTCGTGGCGCGCCGCAAGGCCGCGCCATCCTTGGAGTGCGGGAATACGCCAGCGTATCGCAGCGCAGCACCCTCGCCAACCTCGCCGCCATCGTGACGCGGCGGGATCCGGGAGCGCCGAAAACCTCGACCGTCGCTATTCCCGCGAAAGCGGGAATCCGATCCGCGCCTGATTGCACTGGAGGAAAATCGAAGCGAGCGATACGCAGTGATCCCGCTGCGCGCCCTTCGGGCCATTCGCTACGGCCTCCATGGCGTCGCATCCCCGCTGCCGCGGGGATGCGACGAGCGTTCTTCCAGGCTCCCTTGTTGGGGGATGCCGCTTCGTTCCGCGTACAGGATGGACACACCCAGGAAAATCCGCATGCACGCCCGTCTCGCCGCTGCCTCGATCCTCGCCCTCGCGTTCGCCGGCATCGCCCGCGCGGCCGATCCGATCGTCCTCTGGGTCACCAACAACGGCAATTTCGGGCCGGGCAGCTTCGCCGATGCGCTGTCGCGGCTGCAGCCGATCGCCACGCCGCAGGAAATCCGCTTCGCCTATTCCGGCACCCTGCCGATCTACCTCAACGGTCCGGTCGCTCCGATCGTCGGCGGCGACGTGCGCATCGACGGCGCCGACATGCCGGGCAAGGTCGTCATCGACGGCGCCGGCTGGACGCAGGCGACCGTCGCGGCGGATTCCGGCACCGTGAAGCTGACGATCGCCAACCTCACCCTGCGCCACGGCGGCCAGATCGGCAAGGGCGGCTGCGTGAGCGTGATGAACCCGAGCACCGTCACGCGGCTCGACCACGCGACGTTCATCGAGTGCAAGGCTTTCGTCGACGCGACGCACACGGCGCGCGGCGGCGCCGTCTATGCAGCCGGACGGCTGGCCGTCGTCGATTCCGTGTTCGAGCGCAACGAGGTACTCACCGTCGGTACGTCCGCCGAGACCGCCGACGCGTACGGCGGCGCATTGTCCAGCGAAGGCGCGCACGAGGTGTCGATCGCCCGCAGCACCTTCCGCGACAACCGCGTGTATCTGTCCAACAGCCTGCCGTCGTCGTGTTCCAGCGGCGTCGGCGGCGCGGTGCACCTGTTCCTTCCCGGAGCGAACTCGGTCGGCTCCATCGTCGATTCCACCTTCACGGGCAACCGGACGGCCTGCCGCCGGCCCGGCACGAACAACGACATCGACGGCGCCGGCGACGGCGGTGCGGCCTCGCTGAACAGCGACGCCGGCACGTTCAACGTCGAGCGCAACTTCTTCGAGGGCAACACCGGCCTTCGCGGCGGCGCGCTGTCGTTCATCAACATCGGCCAGACGCGCGCGAACATCCTGAACAACACCTTCCACGCGAATCGCGGCATCGCCTCGGGCGGTGGCGTCGGTTTCGTCAACTGCTGCCAGGCGAGGATGGTCAACAACACCTTCAGCGGGAACCGCAGCGGCATCGACGGCTTCGCGAACCCGTACGGCGGCGCGTTCACGATCAACGTCGGCTCCCTCGAACTGGTCAACAACATCGTCGACAACCGCAGCGCGGACAGTCCCGGCTGCTCCTACACCTGGGGCCAGGTGACGAGCAGCCACAACCTGTACAGCGACGCCGCCTGCCCGCTGCCGGATCCCGACCCGACCAGCCTCGTGACCGGCCCGATGGACTGGCTCGGCGCGCCGGCGAACCTCGGCCAGTACGTGCTGGTGATGCCGCCGGCCTACGGGGCACCCGCGATCGACGGCGGCGACGACGCCCGCTGCACCGGCTACGACGCGCGCGGCGTTCCCCGCCCGCTCGACGGCGACGGAGACGGCGAAGCGCATTGCGACGTCGGCGCGCTCGAATCGAGCTACGTCGACCGCCTCTTCCGCGACGGCTTCGACTGAGCGGCACGTCGAAACCGGCAACGGCATCCTCCGCCGCTAGGTCGCGGCGGCACCGATCCGCGTCGCCGCGAAGCGTTCGCGCAGCCACCGCGCGGCAGGGCCGCACGGGCGCTGCTTGTGCCAGATCATCTCGAGGGCGACCGGGAGGTCGAAGTCGTCGAACTGCAGCTCCGGCGTGACCAGGTCCGGCAGGGCCGGCGAGCTCGCGATGACGTGGTCGGAGACGAAGGCCCAGCCGATGCCCTTCCGGACCATCTCCAGGATGACCCAGTGGCTCTCGATCCACCACACCTCCGCGGCCACGCGCAGGCGGTGTTTCTCCGGACCGTTGCTTCGCGCGGCGACCAGGATCTGCCGGTGCCGCTTCAGGTCCTCCCAGTCGACGCGCTGGCCGGCGAGCGGATGGCTCCTGCCGCACACCATCTTGATCGGTACCCAGCCGATCGTCTGGAAACCGAGTTCCGTCGGCAGGATCTCCTGGCGCCAGCTGATGCCGAGGTCGGCCGTACCGGCGAGCACGAGCCGCGTCACGTCCTCCATCAGCGGGAACAGCAATTCGAGCTCGACGTGCGGAAAGACCCGTGCGAAGTCGGCGAACAAGGCGCCCAGCTCGCTCTCGGGATAGAGCTCGTCGATGGCGACGACCAGGCGCTGCTCGACGTGCGCCTCGAAACTGCGGGCGACGCCGATCAGGTGCTCGCGCCGGTCGAGGATCACCCGCGCCTCCCGCAGCAGCCGTTCGCCGGCCGGCGTGAGCACGGGATTGCGCCCTTCCCGGCTGAACAGGGCCAGCCCGAGATCGGCTTCGAGGTGGGCGATCTGCGTGCTGACGGCGGACTGGGCCTTCTTCAACGCGCGCGCCGCCGCAGAGAACGAACCGCGTTCGGCCGCCACGACGAATGCCTGGAGCTGGTCGAGGGAAACCGCCATCTATCTTGAATAGAGATAGTATCCAACTTGATACCACGCATTATTCAGATAAAAAGAGCGCCTGTTCAAGGACTTCAGGAGTCTTCCATGCGCACTTTCCGTGACCGTATCCGCCATGCGCTGCTCTTCGAGCTGATCGGCCTCGCTCTCTTCATCCCGGCCGGCGCGTACCTGTTCGGCCTGCCGGCAGCCAAGCTGGGCGTCATCGGCGTCGTCAGCGCGACCGTCGCCACGCTCTGGAACTTCGTCTACAACATCGGCTTCGACCATGCGATGCAGCGCTTCGTGGGACACACGAGCAAGACCCTCGGCCATCGCATCCTTCATACCCTGCTGTTCGAGGGCGGCCTTCTTCTCGTGCTGCTCCCGCCGATCGCCTGGTACCTCGGCATCGGCCTGGTGCAGGCCTTCCTGATGGACCTCGCGTTCGTCGTGTTCTACGTGGTCTACGCCTTCGTCTTCAACCTGGCCTACGACCGCATCTTCCCGGTTCCGGCGCGCTCGCCGGTCCGCCTGGCTCCCGGAGCGGTGTAGCCACAACCAACCAAGAGCCCGGGGGCGCCGGACCGGCGGTGGCGGGCGCAGTCCGCTGCGCTCGCCCCGGATCGTCGAGGATCCGGTCGGCACGCCCCCGGCGCCGGCGTCATTCCCCGGCGTTCCACTGGAACACGTCCTCGACGCGGACGCCGAGCGCGTGCGCGAGCCGGAAGGCCAGCTCCAGCGAAGGCGCGTACCTGCCGGCCTCGAGTGCGATGACGGTCTGGCGCGTGACACCGCAGGCGTCGGCCAGCGCCTGCTGGGTCATCTCGCCGCGCTCGAAGCGCAGGCGGCGGATCGCGTTGCGGATCGACGTACCGCCCATGTCAGTGCCGGTCGCGCCAGTACGCGAGCGCGGTGTAGCCCGTCTCGACGAGGCTGGAGGCGATCAGGGCCAGCACGATCAGGTGCGCGATCATCGGCGGCGGCGCCCATGCGAGCCGGTCGCCCGGCGTGAATCCCAGCAGCACCGCCAGCGCGATCGCCGCCACGCTGAGCGCGATGCGCGCCCAGACGCCGGCGCGCGCCTCGATCTCGCGGTCGCGCTCGTCCTGTTGCACGCGGTCGCGCCAGCGCTGGTGCAGCACGGCGGACACGATACCCCAGGCGATCACCATCAGCGCGATGGTGCGGCCGACGCGCTGCGCGTCCGGGTTCTGCCACAGCGGTGGTCCGCGGAATGCGCCGGCATGCGTCACCGCGTAGGCGGCGATCACGGCAGTGAACGCGAACGCGATCCAGGCGCGCCATTCGCCGGGCGAGACCGCCGTCTCGATGCCTTGGCCCGGCAGGCGCGACACCACGACCAGCGAACCCCAGGACACCGTCATCAGCACCGCCACGCCGAGGTTGCCGGCGTCGATGCCGAGCACCCGGTCCGGACCTGCCAGCAGCAGCCAGGTCGCGACGGCAGCGACGAACAGCAGCCCCACGAACAGTCCACGCATGACGTACTCCCCAGCAGACAAAATGTAATCTACAAATTACATTCAACGGAGCCGACGTCAAGTATTTTTTACATCCCTTGCCCCGACGAGCCGCCGCGGCGGACCCGCCTCCCGTGCGACCGCCGGCAGCGATGCCCGCAGGAGGAGCGGCCGCGCACGGCCGGAGCGGGCCGCCCGGGCGCACTGCTACGATGGCCGGATCGCCACGGAGACCGAGCCATGCGCATCCTGCCTGTCCTTCCCCTCGCCTTTGCCCTCGCTGCCGCGACGGCCGGCGCAGAGACGACGCCCCCGGCGTCGACCGTCCTGCACTGCGGCCACCTGCTCGACACCGTCGCCGGCAAACTGCTCGGCGAGACCTCGGTCGTCGTCGAAGGCGCACGCATCAAGGAAGTCCGGGCCGGGCGCGCGGACGTCCCCGGCGCGCAGGCGATCGAACTCACGGGCGCGACCTGCCTGCCCGGACTGATCGACAGCCACACGCACCTGACCGGCGAAACCAGTCCGACCGGATACACCGACCAGTTCCGCTGGAACGTCGCCGACTACGCGATCCGCTCGACGGTCTACGCACGCCGCACGCTCGAAGCCGGCTTCACCACCGTGCGCAACCTCGGCGACGGCGCGAACGCGTCCATCGCCCTGCGCAACGCGATCAATGCCGGCGTCGTACCGGGCCCGCGCATCTTCACGGCCGGCGGCGCCATCGGCTCGACCGGCGGCCATGCCGACGACACCGACGGCTACCGCGCCGACCTGCAGGGCGATCCGCATGCGAAGGACGGCATCATCAACGGCGCCGACGACGCCTGGAAGGCCGTGCGCCAGCACTACAAGGACGGCGTCGACCTGCTCAAGATCATGCCGTCCGGCGGCGTGCTCGACGAGAGCAGCAGCGTCGACAACGCGCAGATGACGATCGACGAGATCAAGGCCGTCGTCGCTGCCGCGCACGACTACGGCTTCACCGTCGCCGCGCACGCGCACGGCGCCGAGGCGATCCGCCGCGCCGTGGTCGCCGGCGTCGATTCGATCGAGCACGGCACCTTCATGTCCGACGAGGACATGAAGCTGATGAAGCAGCACGGTACCTGGTACGTGCCGACGATCATCGCCGGCCGCTACGTGCAGGAGATGGCCGAGAAGCCGGGCTACTACCCGGCGCAGGTCGCGGCGAAGGCGAAGCAGGTCGGGCCGCTGATCCAGCAGACCGCCGGCAAGGCCTACAAGGCCGGCGTGAAGATCGCCTTCGGCACCGACGCCGCGGTGTATCCGCATGGCCAGAACGCAAAGGAGTTCGAATACATGGTCGAAGCCGGCATTCCGCCGATGGTCGCGCTCCAGGCCGCGACGACGCATGCGGCGGAACTGCTGCGGAAGTCGAAGGACCTCGGCAGTGTCGAGGCCGGCAAGCTCGCCGACGTGATCGCCGTCGACGGCAATCCGCTCGACGACGTCAAGCGCCTGCAGAAGGTCGGCTTCGTCATGAAGGACGGCAGGGTGTACAAGAACGAAACGGTGCGCTGATCCCGCCCATCACCGGCCCTTCGAGCCGCCGCGCAGCAGATGCAGGGAAGGCAGAGCAAGGACCATGCCGCGGCATCAGCCATGGCAACCAGCCAGAATAGCCACGCGGGGAGCGGCGGACAGCCGCCTCGCGTAGCCGTCATGGCCGCGCCGAGCAACGCCACGCACTGCAGGACGAAACCCGGACGCGACATCCTCGGCACCGATGCGCAGGTCGTGCGCGAACAGCACCTGCTCGCCGGCGCGCGCCGCTGCGTCCATCGCATCGGCGTGAAACGGCGCATCGGCGCGACAATCCGCGTCGTACGCTGAGCGTTGCACGCGGGAACGGAACCGCCTTCGCACGGGAAACCGGTCGCCTTGCGATCGCGTCGCGCTGGCACAATCTACGGCCGATCCGATTCCTGGAGCTTTCCGATGTCCGCCACCGCCCCATCCCCCTACGTGTTCGACGCGACCGAGGCCACGTTCCAGGCCGAGGTGCTGGACGCCTCGTTCGACCAGCCGATCCTCGTCGACCTGTGGGCGACCTGGTGCGGCCCGTGCAAGACGCTCGGCCCGCTGCTCGAGAAGGTGGTCGACAGCTTCAACGGCGCGGTGCGGCTCGCCAAGGTCGACGTCGACAAGGAACAGGCGCTCGCGGCGATGTTCGGCGTGCGCAGCATCCCGACCGTCGTGCTGCTGCGCGAGGGCCAGCTCGTCGACGGCTTCAACGGCGCGCTGCCCGAAGGCGCGATCCGCGAATTCCTGCTGCGCCACGTGCAGCCGCGCGAGGCCGCCGAGGACGCACAGGCGGAGGCTCCGCGCGTGGAGGAAACGCCGGAGCAGGCGATCGCACGCATCCAGCAGGAAATCGCCGCGGAACCCGACAAGGCGGAACTCAAGCTCGATCTCGCCGTCGCGCAGATGCAGGCCGGCAACGCTTCGGCGGCCGAGGCCGAACTGGACGCGCTGCCCGCGAATCTCGCCAACGACGACCGCGCGCGCCGCCTGCGCGGCCAGCTCGAGTTCGCGCACGCGCTCAAGGACGCGCCCACGGCGGCGGAACTCGCGGCGCGCGTCGAGCGCGATCCGGCTGATCACGCCGCGCGCGACCTGCTCGGGGTGCGCCTGCTGATCCAGGGCGACACCGCCGATGCGCTGGATCAGTTCCTCGCCGTGCTCGCCGCCGATCGCACGTGGAACGAGGGGCAGGCGAAGAAGCGCCTGATCGCCGCGTTCAGCGTCATCGACGACGAGGACCTCGTGGGCAACTACCGGCGCCGGATGTCCTCGCTGCTGTTCTGAACGCGGTCATTCGGCCGACAAGGCGCGCACGTGAACGTCGAAACGAAGGAAGTCCTCAGCAAGGTTCCCGCGGTCACGCTCGGGTTCTGGATCATCAAGATCCTCGCCACCACGCTCGGCGAAACCGGCGGCGACGCGCTGTCGATGTCGCTCGGGCTGGGCTACCTCGCCAGCACCGCGATCTTCGCCGTCGTGTTCGCCGCCGCCGTCGCCGCGCAGATCGTGGCGACGCGTTTCCAGCCGTGGCTGTACTGGGCCACGATCATCGCGACGACGACGGTCGGCACCACGCTCGCGGATTTCGCCGACCGCTCGCTGGGCATCGGCTACGCCGGAGGCAGCTCGCTGCTGCTCGCCGCGCTGCTCGCGACGCTGCTGGTCTGGCAGCGCGCGCTCGGCACGGTGTCGGTCGCCAGCGTGTCGACGCCACGCGCCGAGGCGTTCTACTGGCTCACGATCCTGTTCTCGCAAACGCTCGGCACCGCGCTCGGCGACTGGGCCGCCGACACGATGGACCTCGGCTATCTCGGCGCCGCGCTGGTGTTCGGCGGCGCCCTGCTGCTGGTCGCCGCGGCTTGGCGCTTCACGGCGATCTCGCGCACGGCGCTGTTCTGGGGCGCCTTCGTGCTGACGCGGCCACTCGGCGCGGTGGTCGGCGACTTCCTCGACAAGCCGCTCGCGCAGGGCGGCCTCGACCTCAGCCGCTTCGCCGCGTCGGCCGTGCTGCTGCTCGCGATCGCCGCGTGCATAGCACTGCTCCCGCAGCGCGCCGCGCGCACCGCGCACTGAACCTCACGCGCGCACCGGCCCGCGCAGGCCGAATCGCAGCAGCAGGCCGATCACGACGAACAGCAGCGCGGCACTCGCCGCCAGCGACACGTGGATGCCGACGCGCGCGCCGACGAGGCCGACCGTGATGCCGCTGAACATGCGCATGCCGCTCGCGAACATGTTGAACACGCCGATCGCACGGCCGCGCATCTCGGCTGGGGCGTCGAGCTGGACCAGCGTCTGTGCCATCGCGTTGAACGACAGCTCGACGAAGCCGGCGGCGAACAGCAGCGCCAGTGCGAGCGGATAGCTCGCGGTCGACGCGAAGCCGGCCAGCGCCACGCACCACACCATCGCCAGCACGCACGCCGTGCGGGCGCGCGGCTGCAGCAGGCTGCGGCTTTCGAGCACGAATCCGGCCGTCAGCGCGCCGGCCGCGTCGGCGCCCAGGAGCATGCTGTAGAAAAAGTTGGCGTCCTGCTGGCCGAGGTCGTGCGCGAATCCCGGCATCTGCGCCTGGTAGGCGTTGCCGATGAACAGCGAAGCGCAGCCGGCGAGCAGGGTCATCGCCATGATCACGCGGTGCTGCGCGATCTCGCGCAATGCGTGCCAGACATCGCCGAGGCTGCGCACCGCGCGCGTCGCCACGGCCGCGCCGGCGGCACGGAACTTCGGACCGTACGGCGCGACCGCCAGCCACAGGATGAAGGGGAGATACAGCAGCGCGTTGACGAGGATGCCGAGGTTCGGGCCGAGCCACAGCAGCAGCGCGCCGCCGACGCCCGGCCCCATCAGCATGCCGAGCTGGCGCGCGGTCGCGTTGAGGCGCACGGCGCTCTGCAGGTGCTCGCGACCGACGATGTCGTGCAGCAGCAGCTGCGACGGCGGCCCCCACAGAACGCCGGCCAGGCCGTGCACGACCAGCAGCGCTCCCGCGTGCCAGATCTCGAGCGCACCGGTGATGAACAGCAGTCCCCACGCGACCGACACGCCCATGAACAGCGCCATGCCGATCTGGATCATGCGGCGCGGATCGTAGCGGTCGGCGAGCGAGCCGGAATACACCGAGAACAGCAGGAACGGCAGCCAGTGCGAAACCACGGCGAAACCGCCGAGCGCGGGCGAGTGGAAGTGCTCGAAGATGACCCAGTAGCTGATCACGTGCTCGATGTTGTCGGCCATCATCGCCAGCGCCGACAGCAGGAAGTACGCGCGGAAGCCCGGATGGCGCAGGGCGGCGAAGGCGACGGGCGGAGCAGCGGCGTTCGACACGGATCGGTCCGGCGGCGGGAAGCGCGCGATTATAGATACCCCGCGGTTGACTCGGCCCTCGCGCGCACGCAAGTTCGCGCTCTCCCACCTGCCGACGACCGTCCATGCCCGCGAACGTCACGCCGCGCACGATGCGCCGACTCATGAACCTGTGGCCGCCGTTCCTGTTCTGCGGCATCCGCGTGCAGGAGATCGCCGACGACTGGCGCCACGCACGCGTCGTGCTGCGCAAGCGCTGGTACAACCGCAACGCGTTCGGCACGCAATACGGAGGCAACCTGTTCTCGATGACCGATCCGTTCTGGGCCGTGCTGACGCTGCGCTGCCTCGGCCGCGACTACATCGTCTGGGACAAGGCCGGCGAGATCGAGTTCGTGGCGCCGGGCCGGGAGGACGTCTACGCCGAGTTCCGCCTCGACGATGCGATGCTCGACGAGATCCGCGCCGCGACGGCGAGCGGCGCCAAATACCTGCGCTGGTATGAAACGCCGGTCACGACCGCCACCGGCGCACTCGTCGCGACGGTGCGCAAGCAGCTCTACGTCCGCCGCAAGCCGTCGCGTGCCTGACACGCCGCCATGTCCCTCGTCCTCCCCGTTTGACGTATTGCCTGCCGGGCCGGCGGGTGCCGGCTCCGTCCCGGCCGGAACCGGGCCGCTCCGTACCTGTACTCCACCGCGCCGACTCCGGACATTGGGCGCATAATGGAAAAACTGGCGCTTCCCGGTCCGGGGGCGCCGGCGCAACAGGTGCGTATGGCAGTTCTGGTCGATCCGGGATTCCACTCTTACGCGGGAGGCACCATGAAACACACGGGAACGCGCGCGGCCTTCGTGCCGCGCCCGACGCCGCTGGCCAGCTGTCTGGCCGTGGCCTTGACGATGGGAACGGCGGGGGCGTTCCTGCCGGCTTCGGCATCCACGACGGACTCCGACGCCGTCGACGCCCGCATCATCGCGGCAGCGCCGCCGAACCTGACGGATGCGGAACGGGAATTCTTCGTCCGCCGCGTACGCGAGATCGCGGCATTCGTGCCGCCGGTACTGCCGGCCAACACCGTCACCGTCACCAACTGCAACGATGCCGGCGCGGGAAGCCTGCGCGACGCAGTCGCCAACGTGACCACCGGCGGCACGGTCGACATGAGCACCCTGGCGTGCAGCAAGATCACGCTGACCAGCGGAGCGATCGCGATCGGCCAGGCGGACCTCACCATCCAGGGTCCCGGGCTCGGGCTGGAAGTCAGCGGCAACGACAATGACCGCGTGTTCTGGCATGTCGGCGCGGGCACGTTGAAAGTCAACGACCTTGCGGTGACGCACGGCCGCAAGTACCTGCAGAACGGATCGACCGGCAACGCCGGAGGCGCCTGCATCTTCTCCGCCGGCACGGCGCAGCTGAAGAACGTGTGGGCCAAGTACTGCGACACCGGTTCGAACGGCACCACCACGGTGGTCCGTGGAGGCGCCGTCTACGGCAAGACCGGTGTGGGGCTGCAGTCGTCGCTCGTGACGGGCAGCACCGCCCACTCATCGGTCTTCGAGGCTCGCGGAGGCGGCGTCTATACGCCAGGTTCCCTGGTCGTCGTGAACAGCGTGATCTCGGGCAACACCGCGACCGGCTCGCTCGCCACCGGCGGTGGCGCGCAGACCGGATCGAGGCGCACGCAGGGAACCGACGGCGGTACGTCCGTGTTCAAGTACAGCGCCCTCAGCCAGAACGAGTCGGCCACGTTCGGCGGCGGCGCCTACTTCACGGGCAACACGACCATCCTGCAATCGACCATCTCCGGCAATGCCTCCTGCCGCGGCGGCGGCAGCTACTTCGTCGGCAGCGGCAGCGTGACGTCGCCGTGGTCGGTCGCCTCCAGCACCGTCAGCGGCAACGTCGCCCATTGCGGCAACGGCGCGGCGGGCCTGGTGGTCTTCGGCAACAACGCGTCCATCGAGGACTCGACGATCGCTTTCAACACGACCCGGGGTGGAACCAGCACGAAGTACGGCGCCGGCGTGCGCGTCGCCACCGCGAACAACCTGGAGCTGCAGAACACGATCATTTCCAACAACACGACGGCCCTGACCGACGGCGTCAAGGTCGACGATCTCGGCGGTCATGCGTCGGCCACCACGAGCGGCGCGGCCAATCTCGTGTATTACCCCTCGTCCCTCGTCACGCCGGGCGGAACGATCCTGCTGCAGGATCCGTCCCTGCGCGCGCTGGCGAACAACGGCGGCCCCACGCTGACGCACATGCCGAACTTCGGCAGCGTCGTCATCGATGCGGGCAACAACGCGTCCGGCGCCACCGTCGACCAGCGCGGCACGGGCTTTCCGCGCATCCGTGGACCGGCGCCGGACATCGGCGCGGTCGAGTTCAACCTGCCGGACCTGATCTTCCGCAACGGCTTCGACTGACCGCGCGCGGCGCCGCCGACATGTCGGC
>DBMH01000006.1 GCA_002297645.1 Rhodanobacteraceae bacterium UBA703
CGCCGCCGGCACGAGGCCGTCGGCATCGACGCGACAACCCCGCGCGTGCGCGCCGTGCGTGGCGAACGCCTGGCGCGCGCCGCGATAGTGCGGGTCCTCCAGTACCACGGTGTCGCCGGGCTCGAGCAGCACGCGCGCGGCGAGCGAGAACGCCTGCTGCGTACCCGACACGATCAGCACGTCCTCCGGACTCGCCGGCACGCCGCGCCGCCGCGAGAGGTAGTCGCAGACCTGTTCGCGCAGGACCAGCAGGCCCTGCGCGTCCGGGTAGTCGAATTCGGCATGCTCGGCCGCGCGGCTGACCTCGCGCCGCCAGACGCTCGCCAGCAGCGGATTCACCAATGGCAGCCCGTATTGCAGGTTGTAGCGCAGGTCGAGGTGCTGGCGGCCGGGGATGCGGCGCCCGTCGGTGTTCGACAGCGCACGCCGGGCGAAGGCCGACAGCGGCGCGATCAACGCGTTCGCGGCACGCTTCGGCGGTGCCGCATTGCCGACGTTCGCGACGAAGCTGCCGGAACCGACACGGCCGAGCAGGAAGCCTTCCGCCTGCAGTTGTTCGTACGCGGCCAGCACGGTGTTGCGCGAAAGGTCGAGCTCGCGTGCGAGCGAGCGGCTCGCCGGCAGCCGCGCGCCCGCCGCAAAGCGGCCGTCGAGGATCGCTCCCTTCAAGGCCCGGATCAGCTGCGCGTAGCGCGCGCCCTGCCCATCCAGCTCGAGATACATGAATGGCCCCATCGAATCATGGAAATCTGGAACTCCATGGTACCAATAAGCGACGTTACGTTGGTTGCCCGATCGCTGCTCCGGAATTTCCATGTCTCCCCGAGTCGACTACCGCCGCGCGGCACCGGCCGCGATGGATGCCCTCGCCGGCATCAACCGCTGCCTCGACGGGTGCCGCATCGAGGCGAAGCTGCGCCTGCTCGTCGAGGTCCGGGGCTCGCAGATCAACGGCTGCACCTATTGCGTGGACAAGCACATCCACGACGCACGGACCGCCGGGGAAACGCAACAGCGCCTCGACGGCCTCTGCGTCTGGCGCGAGACGGCGCCGTTCGACGTGCGGGAGCGCGCGGCGCTCGACTGGGCCGAGGCGACGACGCGGATCGAGGTGACGCACGAGCACGACGACGGCGCATTCTCGCGTCTGCGCGAACGCTTCGACGACAGGGAAATCGTCGACCTCGGACTCGTGATCGCCGGCATGAACGCCCGGAACCATATCGGCGTCGGCTTTCTGCCGGCCGTCCCGGCGAGGTGATCCGATGCGCCCCCATGCCCGTCACGAAGTCCGGCGCACGAAAGCCCGTGCGCGTTACGAACGCGAAACGGTCCACGCGATCCTCGACGCCGGCAGGATCGCGCACATCGGCTTCGCCGTGGAAACTCCCTCGATCCCGCCCCAGCCCTTCGTGATTCCGATGCTGTACGTCCGCCACGGCGACGCATTGCTGCTGCACGGCTCGATCGCCAGCCGGCTGATGAAGCGGCTCGGCGACGGCGTGGCCGCTTGCGTCAGCGTGACGATGGTGGACGGGCTCGTGCTGGCGCGCTCGCACTTCCACCATTCGGTCAACTATCGCTCGGTCGTCCTGTTCGGTCGCGCTCGTGCGGTCGACGATACGGCCGAGAAGGCTGCTGCGCTCGCATGCTTCGTCGATGCGCTGATCCCCGGTCGCGCCGCCGAGTCGCGTCCGGCCGATCGCAACGAACTCGCCGCGACGATGCTGCTGCGCTTCGAGATCGAGGACGCCAGCGCGAAGGTACGCGACGGCGGCGTCAAGGAAGATCCGGCCGACCTGGCCCTGCCGTACTGGGCCGGCGTGGTACCGCAATCGATGCGGTGCGACTCGCCGCTCGCCGACCCGTCGATGGAAGCCGGTGCTGCCCTGCCCCCTTCCGTCCTGCGGCTGCTCTCCGCACAGGAGGCGCGTGCATGAATCCGCACATCGTCGACGTCACCGATGCCGATGGCCGGGTGATCGCACCCGGCTGGCTGGCCGCAGCCGAATCCACGCATCGCGAGCTGCGACCTCACCTGCCGTCCGACTACGCCGCCACGATGCAGCGCATATTCGCCGGCGGTGGCCGCATGTCCGTCGCGGTCGTCGACGACCGGGTCGTCGGCGTCGCCGTCCATCGCATCTACGAGAACACGTTCTGCGGCGTGCACCTGTACTTGGACGACCTCGTCACCGCAGCGGCGGTACGTTCGCAAGGTATCGGGGCGATGCTGTTGGCCCACGTGCGGCGCGTTGCGGTAGCCAGTGGCTGCAGGCACGTCACGCTCGACTCCGGCACGCAGCGCCAGCAAGCGCATCGCTTCTATTTTCGCGAAGGCTTCGTCGCCACCGCCTTCCATTTCTACTCAATGGTCGGTAGCCAGGGCGACGAACACGAGGGGTAGGTGGCGGCACGCATCCGGCGGCCGATCCCCGTGCGAGGGGCGTTTCGTTTCACGCACCGGAAGGCGGCGCTATCATCGGGCGCTTCGCGCCGGCGATCGGCGCCCGAGCGATGTCCCGATGTCCGCGGAAAAACCCTTGCAGCGCCCTCGCCCGTTCGGCCTCGTCATCGCCGCGATGTGCGCGCTCGCCGGCGGTGCCGTCTGGTGCCTGCTGTCGCTGTATGCGCGCCGCGACCTCGCCGCGTTCGCATTCGTCGTCGCGCTCGTCGTCGTGTGGCAACTGCGCGGCAATGGCTGGGCCGGGCGCTGGAGCGGTTCAATCGCCGCCACAGCCTGCGTGGCATTGGCTTCCGCGTATTCGTTCTACCTGCAGGCCGTCGCGCAGGTGGCCTCGATGCTCGGTCTGCCGATGCGCGCGGCTTTCACCCAGATGGATCCCGGCATGGCATTGGCGATCGCGCGCGCGAACTTCGCCGGCTGGAGTGAACTCCTCGTACTGCTCGCGCTGGCCGGAGCGGCAATCGCCACGCGGATCCGGCCGCGGACCGAGACGCCAACCGGAAGGATCACGGCCGGATCGTGATCGGCGTGCCGACGTCGATCGCGTCGTAAAGCTCCTTCATGTCGGCATCGTCGAGGGCGATGCAGCCCCAGGTCCAGTCGGACGCCGATCCGCGTCCGTGCACGAAGATGTCGCCGCCGAGTGCCGTGTTCGACGGCGGCGCGCGCCGGGCCGCGATGGCTCGCGCGATCGCGTCGCGCTGCGCCCGGGTGATCAGGCCCTCGCGCAGGCCCCGCTCGGCATCGTCCCGGTTCGGATAGCTGATGCCGAGCGACAGATAGAACTGGCTGCGCGGATTCTTGTGCGAGATGTAGTAGAGGCCTTCGGGCGTCGCCCGGTCGCCCTGCCGCCGCTTCGGCGGGATCGGGTTTCCGCCCAGCGCGATGCGATACGTCCTGCTGAGCTCGCCGCCGGAATAGACGCGCAGCTCGCGCGCCGCCTTCGATACGTCGATGCGCGTCGCGGACGACGCCGCTGATACAGCCCTCGGGGCCAGCGTCGCGACTGCCGGGCCGAAGACCACGATCACCAGGGCCAGCCACCGGATCGAGCGTCGCGCGGGATTGCGATGCATTGACGATTTCCATTGCCACGAATCGGGAGTGGGTGACACTGCCCCGGGGCACGAATGAATCCGTACAAGCAGCGAGGGTCACCCGATCAAGCCGCCGACGGCAAGGCGGCCACTGGCCGCTGGAACCAGCGGTGCGCCAACCGGCGTCCCATGGCGATGCCCGGCTGCTCGATCCAGCGATACGTCACCGTAGCCAGCACGATCGTGACGAGCATGTTCGCCACGACATACGCCGCCAGATGCTGACTCCGCCACCACGATGATACCGGCAACCTCATCAGCAGCCACAGCATCGACAGGAACACGACCGGATGGAGGAGATAGACCGAGTAGCTGATTTCGCCGATACGCACCAATACGGCCGAGCGCAGTTTCATCCATGTCGTACCGGCGACGAACAATGCGATCGCCAGTGAATACGGCAGGTAGTAGTTCAGCGGAAACTTGGCGACCCATCCACAAAGGAGCGGATAGACGAGCACGAGGTAGGCGAACAGCCCCCACATCGACATGCGGGCGAAGCGGTCCTCCAGCCGACCGTCCTGCCACGCACGAAACAGGCAGCCCCAGAACATGATGCCCAGGTGGAAGAACCACAGCGACGTCAGATAGACCTGCCCGCTGTAACCGAGGCGAGGCGAAAGAACGCCCAACAGCTCGATCGCGACCAGTCCGATCGCGATGACGGCGATGCGGCGATGATTGTCGATGCTGCGCATGGCCAGAAGTGCCGCGCAACAGAAGTAGAACAGCATTTCGAGAACGAGAGTCCAGTAGAGCCCCATGGCGGATCGGACCCCCAGCCAGTACTGCAGCAACGTCATGTTGACCAGCATGGCCCAGAGCGGGAACTGCACGCCCCAGAGCGTCGCGCTGGTGAACGCTCCGAGAGGAATCGACAGCCAATACGCAGGCAGGATGCGAAATGCGCGTCGCAGCAGGAACTCCCGCACGGGCGCGGGACTGTCGGCCCGGATGCTGAACGGGACGACGAATCCGCTGATGGCGAAGAACAGCACCACGCCGAGGCGACCGACATCCAACGTCAACGCGAGATCGTAGACCCAGCGGCTTTGTGCGACCTGCGGACCGAGGCTGTAGAACCGTTCGGAAACGTGCATCCAGACGACCAGCAGCGCAGCGATCGCGCGCAGCGAATCGACATGCGCCAGGCGGGCAGCCTTCGGTTCCTTGGACATGTGTCGCGTCGCCGGGTGCCTCGCGAATTCCATCGCGAGGCGGTCGTCGTGAATCAGGACCTCTTCATCGGATCAGTGGCCACCGCCCTCGACCGCCTTCAACTCCGCGATGAGCTGGTTCGCCGCTTCCTTGCCGTCGGCATAGAGCATGCGCGTGTTGTCGGCGTAGAACAGTGCGTTCTCGATGCCGGCGAAGCCGGTGCCCTTGCCGCGCTTGATGACGATGACCTGCCTCGCGTCGACGACATCGAGGATCGGCATGCCGAAGATCGGCGAGGACTTGTCCGTCTTCGCGGCCGGGTTCACCACGTCGTTCGCGCCGATCACGATGGCGACGTCGGTCGTCTTGAACTCGGGGTTGACGTCGTCCATGTCGACGATGAGGTCGTACGGTACGCCGGCCTCGGCGAGCAGCACGTTCATGTGACCCGGCATGCGCCCCGCGACCGGATGGATCGCGAACTTCACTTCCTTGCCCGCCTTGATCAGGGCCTGCGAGAGTTCCCAGATCTTGTGCTGTGCCTGCGCCACGGCCATGCCGTAGCCCGGCACGATGATGACCTTCTCGGCCATGTACAGGAGCGATGCCGCGTCGGCCGCTTCGATCGGCTTCTGCGAACCGGCGATCGCCGTGCCCTCGCCACCGCCGCCGAAGTTCGAGAACAGGACGCCGCTGATCGGGCGATTCATCGCCTTGGCCATCAGCTGCGTCAGGAACGTGCCCGCGGCGCCGACCACCATGCCGGCGACGATCAGCGCCTCGATGCCCATCGCGTAGCCTTCGAACGCGACGGCGAGACCGGTGAACGCGTTGTACAGGGAGATCACGACCGGCATGTCGGCACCGCCGATCGGCAGCGTCATCAGTACGCCGAACGCCAGTGCCAGCAGGAAGAACACCACGACGAGGCTGGCGTCGAGCTTCCAGAAGACCAGGGCAAGTCCCGCGAGCACGGCCGCGACGAACACGGCGAAGTTGAAGAACTGCTGGCCGCCGAACGTGAAGCGCTTGTCCATGCGGCCGTCGAGCTTGGCCCAGGCGATGATCGAACCGGTCATCGAGATCGCGCCGATCAGCGCACCGATCACGGCCAGCGCCAGCGTCGCCAGCGGTGGCGCGCTCATGCCCGGCTGCGTGTACTTGAGCAGCTCGCCGGCGCCGATCGCCGCGGCCGAGCCGCCGCCCATGCCGTTGAACAGCGCAACCATCTGCGGCATGTCGGTCATCGCGACCTTCTTGCCCCAGAGCCAGGTCGGGATCACGCCGATCGCGATGCCGGCGACGATCCAGCCGAGGTTGTGCCCGCGCGTGATGGCGAACGTCGCCAGCGTCGCGATGACCATGCCGATGCCGGCCCACTTGATGCCGGCACGTGCCGTGACCGGCGAGGACATGCGCTTGATGCCGAGAATGAACAACGCCGCGGCGAGCAGGTAGCTGGCCTTGGCCGCGTAGACGAGCAGGGTCTGGGTATCCATCGCGCTCAGCCCTTCTTCTCGTTCTTGCTCGACTTGAACATCTCGAGCATGCGCTCGGTCACGACGTAGCCGCCGGCGGCGTTGCCCGCGCCGAGGATCACGCCGATGAAGCCGATCGCGATGCCGAGCGGCGTGGTCGCCTCGGCCAGCGCGATCATCGCGCCGACCAGCACGATGCCGTGCACGAAATTGGAGCCCGACATCAGCGGCGTGTGCAGGATCACGGGCACGCGGCCGATGATTTCCTTGCCGGTGAACGCGGCAAGCATGAAGATGTACAGCGCGAGGAAACCGTCGATCATTTCGCTGCCTCTTGGAAGCCTGTCTTTTTTCTAGTTCCCAACCTGAAATGTAACGTGCTCTCTTACGTCACCACCATCTCCGTAGTAGTCGAACCATCCTGAAATCTCGTTCACACCAGACCATCCGCTGCATGTGAGATAGCAGTGATCCGTGGAATCGACAGATTCGCAGTCATGCCGCTGCCGGGTTCTCAGGCTCAACCATGTGATGGCTCCATCCTTCTCGATTCGAGCTACTTTGCATTCCGCCCGATTGCTTCCCATCCAGTCATTCATGAAGAACTTGACGCCGTCCTTGGACCAACCGACGTCGATATGCCGACCAAACGAAGCAACCTTTACCACTCTGGAACCCTTCAAATCCTTCAAATACAACGTATGCGCACTTTCCGAATACTCTCCACTTGCGGCAAATAGCTCGTGAGTGGAAGCCCCGTTCTGCAAGGGGCGATCGTCTTGAGGAAAGCTCCGAAAGGCCTCACCCGAGAGAAGCAATCCAGAATACAGAAGAAGGATCACAGGCTTCATTTCGCGAAGAGCCTTTCAACGAAACGATGAGTCACGCCTCCGAAACCAACACCTTCGTCGGTTCGTGTCTGATCTCGCCCGCATGCGTCAGGCAGGTCTTCGCGATCAGCTCGTCGTCCCAGTCGAGGGTCAACGCGCCGTCCTTCAGCGAAAGCTCGAGGAAGTTGTAGAGGTTGCGCGCGTACATCTCGCTCGCGTGCACCGGCGCGCTCGACGGCAGGTGGATCGTGCCGATGAGGGTGACGCCATTCGCGCTGGTGACGATGCGGCCGGCTTCGGTTCCCTCGACGTTGCCGCCGGTCTCCGCCGCGATGTCGACGATGACCGCACCGGGCTTCATGCCGGCGACCATGGCCGCGCTGATGATGCGCGGCGCCTTGCGACCCGGTACGGCCGCGGTCGTGACGACGACGTCGAACGCCTTCAGCTGTTCGGCCAGCGCGCGCTGCTGCTGTTCGCGCTCCTCGGCGGTCAGTTCTCGCGCGTAGCCGCCGGAGCCTGCGGCGCTGACGCCGAGGTCGAGGAACTTGGCGCCGAGCGATTCGATCTGCTCCTTCGTCTCCGGGCGCACGTCGAAGCCTTCCACCTGCGCACCCAGGCGCCGCGCGGTCGCGATCGCCTGCAGGCCGGCGACGCCGGCACCGACGATCAGCACCTTGCTCGGGCGGATCGTGCCGGCCGCGGTGGTCAGCATCGGAAAGAACTTCGGTGCTGCCTCCGCCGCGATCAGCACGGCCTTGTAGCCGGATACGGCGGCCTGGGAGGACAGGACGTCCATCGCCTGCGCGCGGGTCGTGCGCGGCAGCAGCTCCATCGCGAACGACGTGATCCTGCGGTCGCGCAGCGCTTTCGTGCGCTCGGGCGCGAGGTGCGGCTGCAGATGGCCGATGACGACCGCCCCTTCCCTGAGCGCGGCGATCTGCTCGAGCGATGGCGGCTGCACGGTGAGGAGGACGTCGGCCTGCGCCAGCGCGTCCGGCGCGCTCGAAACCTCGCAGTCGGCGTACGCGCCATCGGCGAAGTACGCCGTGGCCCCGACGCCGTCCTGCAGCACGATGCGCGCGCCTTTCGCGCGCAGCTTCTTCGCGACCTCGGGCGTCAGCGCCACGCGGCGCTCGCCCGGAACGGTCTCGCGCAAAGCCACGATCGTCGTCGCCATGCCCTTCTCTCGCGCCCCGTGGAAAGAGCTTCGATCCTAGCCTAGTTCCACGACGCATGGCGAGCGCACTTTCCGCGGAACCGGAGCGGAATGTCGCCGAGCCGGCGGCGGCGACACGCGTCCGCTATGCTCGTCGTTCATTCCCATATCGCATCCGGAAATCATGTCCCTTCTCGACATACTCGACCAGCGGCGATCGGTGCCCTCGCGCCAGCTCGGCGCGCCGGGTCCCGGCGCGGCCGAACTCGAGCGACTGCTCGCCACCGCGATCCGCGTACCGGATCACGGCAAGCTCGTTCCCTTCCGCCTCGTCGCGATCCAGGCCGAAGCCTTGCCGCGATTCGGCGCGGCGCTGGCCGACCTGCATGCGCGCAAGGACCCCGATGCGCCGCCTTCGCTACTGGAGAAGGATCGCGACCGCTACACGTTCGCCCCTCTCGTCGTGGTCGTCGTCGCACGCGTCGAGGAGGGCCACCCGAAGGTACCCGCGCAGGAGCAGCTGCTGTCGGCCGGCTGCGTCGCCTACAACCTGCTGATCGGCGCGCAGGCGCTCGGCTACGGCGCCCAGTGGCTGACCGGATGGGCCGCCTACGACCGCGACGTCGCCACCCTGCTCGGCCTCGGCGACCACGAGCGCATCATCGGGTTCGTGCACATCGGCACCGCGAAGGAACCCGCTCCGGAACGTACGCGGCCGGCACTGGGCGACGTGGTGTCGGAATGGCGCCCGGCACCATGACACCGACCGCGCATCTCGTCGACGGCAGCCTGTACGTCTGCCGCGCCTGGTTCGCACAGGGGCCGGACGTGTTCGATGCCGACGGCGAACCCGCACACGCGGTGCACGGCTTCGCGCGCTTCCTGCTCGACCTGCTCGAGCGCGTGCGTCCTACCCACTGGGCCGTCGCCTTCGACGAATCGCTGACGACGTGCTTCCGCAACGCGATCTATGCCGACTACAAGGCCAACCGGCCGCCCGCGCCACCGGACCTGCTGCGCCAGTTCGACGGCTGCCGCCGCATCGCGCAGGCGCTCGGCGCGACCGTGCTGCGCGATACGCAATACGAAGCCGACGATCTCATCGGCAGCGCTCTGGAGACTCTCCGCCGCGAGGGGCTGCGCAGCGTCATCGTCTCCGCCGACAAGGACTTCGGCCAGTTGATCGGCCTGCACGACGAGCAGTGGGATCCGTCTCGCAACCAGCGCTGGGACAGTGCCGGCGTGAAGACGCGCCTTGGCGTGAGACCGGACCAGGTCGCCGACTATCTCGCCCTGACCGGCGACGCAACCGACAACATTCCCGGCGTGCCCGGCATCGGCGCAAAGACCGCGGCGATCCTGCTGCACCACTTCGGCTCGCTCGACGCCCTGCTCGCACGCGCAGACGAGGTCGCGTTCCTGCGCACGCGCGGCGCCGCGGCGGCCTCGCAGAAGCTGCGCGAGCATGCGGACCTCGCGCGCCTGTCGCGCCAGCTCACCGGCATCGCGCTCGATGCGCCGGTGCCGGCCGGCGAGGCCGCGTACCGGCGCCGCGCCTTCGACACCGGCCTCGACGACCTGCTCGACCGCCTTAATTTCGGCGCGCTGACGCGGGCGCGCGTTCGCGCACTGGCCGCCTCGCAGAATCCCGCCTGACAGAGCCGCGGCCTGACAGAATCCCGCCTGGGTCCGGCCGCGACGGCGGGACGAGCCGAACGTCAGCCTGCCGGGCCGGTGGACGATCCGGCCTCGACGTTCTGGAACACGCCGCCACCGGAAACCGACTTCGACGGCGCCAGCATCGGCGCCGCGCCGGATGCCCCAGGAGCCGCGGCATCGTTGAAGGTGAGGTCGCTGCGGAACACGTTCACGGCGCTCAGCTTCGCACCGTTTTCCGGCGTACCGTAGGCCCCGTACTCGTTGCGCTGGCTGTTGGCGATGGAGTACAGGTTGTCGCCGTCGATGGCGCCCGCCGTCAACGCCTTGAATTCCGGGTTGGCCGCATCGATGGGAGCCGCACGCGTGATCCTGTTGCCACCGCTGTCGAGGGAAAGACGCATGATCCGGGGCGGCGACATGCCCCCCTCGATCGCGACCAGCGCGTGCTTGTACCAGTACAGACCGTCGATGCCGCCGAGCGTGAGGTCCTTGCTGTCGTATTCCAGATCGAAGCCCTTGCCGCCGGCGAGGTCGATTCCGAACAGTCCGAGCGCGTAGTCGGCGAAATACAGCTTCCTGCCGTCCTCGTCGAGAGCGAGTCCCCGCACGCTGGTCAGCTGCGGATTCTGCATCATGAGTTTCAGGTCGCCGCCGTCGACACGATAGATCTGGTTCCGCAGGCCGTCGGCTGCGAATACGAGACCGCCCTTCCCCGCGACGATGCTCGACAGCGTACGCGCGTCCGAATCCGGCTCGAGCAGGTACTTCTCAATGAACTTGCCGCTGGACAGCTTGAACTTGAAGACACCGGCCTTGCCGTAGTCCTCCTTGCGGAAATTCCTGAAATAGACAGAGGCCGTACTCGCGACGTAGAGCACATCTTCTTCGGGCACGACCGTCATCGCGTAGACGCACCACAGGCCATTCTCGGCATTCGGAGCGATGAAGTCCGTCAGCTTCCCGTCCTTGCCTGCGAGCTGGATCGTTCCATCGCGAACGCTTCCGACCAGCAGCTGCTTGCGCTGCGGATCGAATGCAAGGGACTCGTACAGGTGATCGCCCGCCGGCAGCGAGAAGGCGACCTTGCCTTGGCCGAACGGCTTCAGGTTCACGTCCAGCCCTTCGAGGATGTACGTCCAGACCTTGGTATCGGCGACCTTGGCGAAGTTCTCGTTTCCCGAAAGCGCATATCCCAAGCCCTGCTTCTGCATCGACAGCAGCAGATCGTAGGTCTTGGATTTCTCTCCGCGCCTGGCATAGGTCGTCGCCAGTGCCAGTTTGAGGTCGCCCATGTTCGGCCGCAGGGCCACCAGGCGCTCCAGCGTCCAGGTCAGCCGTTCGAGATCGCCGCTCTGCTTGTAGAGTGCAGCCAGCTTGAACAGGGCCTGCGGCACCTTCGTCTGGGCGATCTGCGCTTCGGTCAGCGTGGCGGGATCAATCGCCTGACGGGCACCGGCAGGCGCCTGCTGGGCGAATGCGGCCGTTGCCATCGACGCGAAAAGCAGCGCCCCCAGAATCCGCTTGATCTTCATCGGGAATACCTCGCAAGCTTGCCGGACGAACGCAGACCGGACGTGCATCGAAAAGTTCAGGAAAGCCGCCTAAAATGACCGAAACCCAGACGCTTTGCAACGGAACCTGGCTGCGCCTGAAGAAACGCGGGCGCTGGGAATACGCCGAACGCACCAACCCCGGCGGAGGCGTCATGATCGTCGCCGTCACGCCGGAGGACCGAGTCCTGTTCGTCGAACAGTACCGTCCGGCGATCGAATGCCTGACGATCGAGATGCCCGCGGGACTGGTCGGCGACATCGCCGACAGTGCCGACGAGAGCGCGGTCGAGGCCGCGTACCGCGAGCTCGTCGAGGAAACGGGCTGGCGCGCCGGGCGCATCGAGTTCCTCATGGCCGGCCCGACCTCGGCCGGCATGAGCAACGAGATCCTCGCGTTCGTGCGGGCCTACGAGCTCGAGAAAGTGCACGGCGGCGGTGGCGACGAAACCGAGGACATCACCGTGCACGAGATCCCGCGCCGCGAAGCCTCGACGTGGCTGGTCGAGAAGATGCACGCCGGCTACTCGATAGATCCCAAGATGTTCGCCGGTCTCTACCTGCTCGACCACGGGGAAGCGTTGTTCAGGCGTTGAGCGCGGCTCAGCGGAGGAACGATTGCCACAGCAGCAGCAGCGACATCGCGACCATCAGCAGCCAGGTCAGCGCCGTGCCGCCGAAGCGGCCGAGGCTGTAGCCTGCCGAACGCGACAGGCCGACGGCGTGCGCCACGCGCGCGACGATCAGCACGATGCCGAAGCCGTGCAGCCAACCCGGCCGCGTCTGGTTCAGTTCCAGCAGCAGCAACAGCAGCAGCGCCAGCGGCAGGTTCTCGAGCGCGTTCGCGTGCGCGCGGATGCGTTTGATCAGTTCGCGGTCCCCGCCGTCGCCGATGCCGATCTTGTTCGCGTGGCGCACCTGCGAGATGCGCAGCGCCAACGCGAGCACCAGCAAGGTCGACAAGGCGGCGTAGATTCCCGTTATGTGCATCGCCCTTCCTCCGATATCAGGGTGGAACCGGCTTCAGTCGATCGCCGTCCTGCACGCCCTTGAGGCGCTGCGGGGCGTTCGGTTCCAGCGTGGAATAGCGTACGCGCAGATCGCCGACGGCCGGGCGCGCCGGATCGCCGGCGTAAAGTACGCCGTCGCGCTCCCGGAACGTCGCCGCGAGATTCGGCGGCAACTGCGCGATGCGTACCGGCATCGGCGTCGACGCCGCCGATGCCGCGGGAATCCGCGCGGCGAACGCAGCATCGAGCGCCAGGTTGCCGATGCGGAATTCCTTCGCCGCGAACGTCTCGCTGCGGAACGGGAAACGCGCCGTGTTCTCGTGCCCCTTGCGCTCGCGGAAAGCGGCCGAGTCCACCGGCTCGCCGGACCACGCCTTCACGTACCCGCAGCGACCGTTCGTGCAGCGTTCTTCCCACTGGAACATCTCGACCGTGCGCACGAGCCCCAGTGGCCCCGCCGGCACACCGACCCCGAACTGCGCATCGCGCAGGGGCGAGGCGCCACGCACGATATCGTTGATCTCGACCACGGCAGGTTTCGCCGCCACGTCCTTGCGCGCCGGTGACGACGTCGCGGTGCCGGCTCCGGCCGGAGCCGAAGCCGCCGCGGGCAGGCGCGCGGTCAACGTCGCGCGGTTCTGCCATGCGTACCAGAGCCCCGCGGCAGCCCCCGCAGACAAGACCAGACCCGCCAGCCACTGGCCCGTGGTCGCACCGCGGGTCGCGCGCCTCGTCACGCCGCCTCCGCGACGAGTTCGGGGCGCTCGTCGACGGTCGAATAGCGCCCCTTGTCGTCGCGTGCCACGCGCGCGGCGGCACAGCCGACGTCGTGCGTGAAGAACAGGCGCACGTTGCGTGCGAGCTTGTCGTCGAGGAAGGCGCGCTTCTCGTCGATCAGCAGTTCCGGGTAACGGTCGTATCCCATCGTGACCGGCAGGTGCACCCAAGGACGCCCCGGGATCAGGTCGGCGCAGAACACGATGCCGCCGTCGGCGGTCGCCACCTCGGCCAGCATCAGTCCCGGCGTGTGGCCGCTCGAATAGCTGAAGCGCACCTTGTCGCCGAGCGTCACCGAACGATCGCCCCGCACGCGTTCGAGCCGGCCCGACGCTTCGAGCAGCGGCTGCAACTCCGGGATGAAGGAGGCGCGGTCGCGCGCGTGCGGATGCATCGCGCGCTGCCAGCATTCCTCGCCGACCACGTAGGCCGCGTTCGGAAACAGCAAGCGCGGTGCGACGCCTTCCTGCCACGGCGCGAGCAGCCCACCGGCGTGGTCGAAGTGGAGATGCGAGATCACGACCGCGTCGACGTCCTCGTGCGAGAAGCCGGCCGCCTGCAGCGAGTCGAGCAGCACGTGCCGATCCTCGACGACGCCGTAGCGCTCGCGCAGCTTCGGTTCGAAGAACGCGCCGATGCCGGTCTCGAACAGCACCGTCTTTCCATCCAGGTCGTCGACCAGCAAGGCGCGGCAGGCGAGCGGAATGCGGTTCTGCTCGTCGGGAACGATCCAGCGCTCCCACAGACCGCGCGGCACGTTGCCGAACATCGCGCCGCCGTCGAGCTTCTGCGAGTTGCCGAGGAGGGACCAGAGCTTCATTTCACGACTCCGCTACCCGAATCGCCGCGCGGGTCGGAACCGGCGTGCATCGCGCCGGTCTTCCTGTCCCAGCTCACCGCATTCATGAAGCCCCAGCGGCGCTCCGACTCGCTGACCTTGTGCCCCATCGCCTCCAGCGCCCTGACCTCGTCCGGGGTGAACGCGCCTTTCTCGGCCGAGATCACGTCCGGCATGTACTGGTGGTGGTAGCGCGGGTTGCCGACGAATGTCTCCGGCGATTCGCCGTCGATGAAGGCGAGGATGCCTTCGAGCACCATCGTGATGATGCGGCTGCCGCCCGGCGTGCCGATCACGCCGACCTTGTCCTCGCCGATGACGAAGCTCGGCGACATCGACGACAGCGGGCGGCTGCCGGGCTTCGGCGCGTTGCGGTCGTTGCCGAGCATGCCGAACGCGTTCGGCTTGCCGGGAACGAGCGCGAAGTCGTCCATCTCGTTGTTCAGCACGAAGCCGGTGCCGGGCACGACGAAGCCGGAACCGAAGATCAGGTTGACCGTCTGCGTGCCGGCGACGAGGTTGCCCTCCTTGTCCATGATCGAGAAATGCGTCGTGTGCGTGCCCTGCTCCGGCGCGAGGTACGGCGGCAGCAGTTCGCTCGGCGTCGCCTTCTCGGGGTGGATGGAGGCACGCAACCCGGCGGCATAGTCGGGGCTCATCAGCCGCGCGATCGGCATCCCGACGAAATCCGGGTCGCCGAGGTATTCGGCGCGGTCGCGATACGCCCGGCGCATCGCCTCGACGGTCAGGTGCACGCGATGCACGCGGTCGAGCTTGCCGAGGTCGTAGCCCCCGAGCACGTTCAGGATCTCGGCCAGGGCGATGCCGCCCGACGACGGCGGCGACGCGGTGACGATATGCCAGCCGCGATAGTCGAATGCGAGCGGCGCGCGCTCCTTCACTTCGTATTTCGCGAGGTCGTCGAGCGTCCACCGGCCGCCCTGCCTGCGCACGCCGTCCACCAGAACCTGCGCGAGCTCTCCGCGATAGAACCCGTCGTTGCCGCTCTCGGCGATGCGTTCGAGCACGCGCGCGAGATCCGGCGACTTGAACGTCCAGCCGGACTTCGGCGCTTCGCCGTCGACCAGGTACAACGCGGCCGACGCCGGATAGCGCGCGATGACTTCCTTGCGCATGGCCAGTTCCTTGAGGAAGCGGCCATCCGGCTTGAAGCCCTTGCGCGCGATGCGGATCGCCGGCGCCAGCGACTTCGCGAGCGGCAGCTTGCCGTAGTGTTTCGCCATCCAGACGAGACCGGCCGGCTCGCCCGGGATCGCGGCGGACAGCGGACCGTTGGTCGCGTGGTCCCGGTCCGGCTCGCCGTTCGCGCCGACGTAGTCCTTCATGTCGACCGCGATGGGAGAGGTCTCGCGCGCGTCGATCATGACTTCCTTGCCGTCGCCCGCGCGGCGCAGCAGGAACAGGCCGCCTCCGCCGATGCCGGAACTCTGCGGTTCGACCACCGACAGCGCGGCGGCGACGGCGACGGCGGCGTCGAACGCGTTGCCTCCCTGCGCCAGCACCTCGAAGCCGGCCTCGGTCGCGAGCGAGTGTGCGCTCGCGATCGCGGCGCGCGGCGGCGTGTCCGCCGCCAGGGCCACGTGGACGAAGAACAGCGCCGTCATCGCGACGGCGAAGCCGCGGATGCGCTTCATGAGGGTTCCTTTCGAGTCAGCGACGCGAATTTCGCGAGCAGTTGCTCCGGCGACTCGGCGTTCTCCGGGTCGGAAATGATGCATTCGACCGGGCACACCTCGACGCACTGCGGCACCTCGTAGTGACCGATGCACTCGGTGCACAGGCCCGGGGCGATCTCGTAGAACTCGGCGCCGAGGCTGATCGCCTTGTTCGGGCAGACCGGCTCGCAGACGTCGCAGTTGACGCAGAGTTCGGTGATCTTGAGAGACATGCGTGGAGCCGGGACTGGGAATTCGGGATTGGAGATCAGGAAAGAGATGCGGCCCGATCGAGGCCGACCCAATCCCGGACCCCCAATCCCGGATCCCGGCTTTCCTACTTCGCCTCGACGATACGCACGTCGGCGCCGGAGGCCGCGAGGCCCTGCTTGACCGTCTCGCCGTCGGCCGCGCTGCCGACGAACATCACGACCACGTCCTTGAACGAGCCCGGCTGCGCGTCCTTGAACGCGTCGACGACGAGCGCGGACGTCTTCGCGGAGTCCGGACCGCCGAACGCCATCATGTTGCCAGGCAGCACGCCGCGGGCGACCGTGGTCTTGACGTTGTCGAGCTGGTTGGCGCGGTCGTTCTGCGCGGCCTCGTCGTCGCCGGCCGGCACGAAGTACATGTACGGGCGCGTGCTCTTGACGCCCTGCATGTTGTTGGTGACGACCGTGCTCAGGTACTTGCGCCACGCGGTCTTGTCCGACGGGTCGGTCGGCAGCGGCACCGTGTCCGGCTTCTGCTCGGCGGCGGCTTCCGCCGGCTTCTGCTCGTTCTTGTTGCAGGCGCTGAGCGTGAACGTCGCGGCAGCCGCGACGAAGAGGATCGGAAGAATCTTGCGCATGGCGTGGTACCTCATGGTTTGGTCGATTGCAGATAGCGCGTTCGCAGCGCCTGTTGTACGGCCGGGTGCACGAACCCGGAGACGTCGCCGCCGAGCCGCGCGATCTCGCGCACCAGCGACGAGGAAATGAAGCTGTACTGCTCCGCCGGCGTCAGGAACAGCGTTTCCGCCGCCGGGATCAGGTGGCGGTTCATGCTGGCGAGCTGGAACTCGTACTCGAAGTCCGACACGGCGCGCAGGCCGCGCAGGATCACGCCGGCGCCGATGTCCTCCACGAACTCGGCCAGCAGCACCGAAAAGCCGCGCACCTCGACGTTCGCGATCCCGGCGAGCGCCGTGCGCGCCAATGCAATGCGCTCGTCCAGCCCGAGCGCCGGCCCCTTGGTCGCGCTGTCGGCGACGGCGACGACGAGGCGGTCGAACAGCGGCGAGGCGCGCTGGACCAGGTCGATGTGGCCGTTCGTGATCGGGTCGAACGTGCCCGGATATACCGCGATGCGCGCGCGCTGCTGCGATATCGCCATGGGCGGACTGTCTTCCGGTTGCGGGGGCGCTAGCTTAACGGATCGGCCTGCGAGCGACGATACAAGGCGTAGAGCACCATCCCGGCCCGGCCCTCGCGATGCAGCCGCCAGTTCGGCGGCGGCACGAATTCGTCTCCCTGCCCTGCCTCGACGTGCACGAAGGCCGTATCCGACAGCCAGCCGCCCTGTTCCAGACGTCGCGCCGCCTCGGTCCACAGGCCGGCATCGAACGGGGGGTCGAGGAAGGCCAGGTCGAACCTCGTCGGAGCCGGAGCAGCGAGGAACCCGAAGGCGTCGGCGTGCACGACGTCGCCTCCGGCAACCTTCAGCCGGGCGAGGTTGTCCTTCAGCCCCTGAGCGAGATCGCGATCGCGCTCGACGAAGATGCAGCTCGCCGCTCCGCGCGACAGCGCTTCGATGCCGAGCGCGCCGGTACCGGCGTAGAGGTCGAGGCAGCGGGCACCTTCGATCACGGGCGCCAGCCAATTGAACAGCGTCTCGCGCACGCGGTCCGGCGTCGGCCGCAAGCCGGGCCGGTCCGGCACGGAGAGACGCGAACCGCGAAGGCTTCCGGCGACGATGCGCAAGGTGCCTGCGGCCGAACGCGTACGCGGTCTGGTCATCTTCCTCCGTGCGCCCCGGGCGCGGGTGATAGCATTGAAGGCTCGCATTCTCGCCTGTTCGCCCGCGATGCTGAAGTTCTGGAAGAGGAAGAAGCCGGCCGAAGAAACGCCGGCCCCGGCGGCGGCACCTGCCGCAGCCGAG
>DBMH01000004.1:0-28435 GCA_002297645.1 Rhodanobacteraceae bacterium UBA703
GACGGGCTCCGCGGCGAGCGAGGTCACGGCCCCGGAACACCCGCATTGTCGAGGAACGTCTCCAGCACGAGCTTGCGATGTGGCAGGAAGACGTTGGTCAACGCAGGCGAGATCCGGAAGCGGTCCCCGTCCGGGCCGGGCTCGGTCTCCTCGGACACGTGCGTGAACCGGAGCGTCGCGGGCCAAGTGGGCTGGCCACCGCCGATCGAACGACCGGGACTCAGCTGGTGGCACCCCGCGCACGACAGCGCCAGCGCCCGCTCGATGACGTCGTCGGCCGTCACCGTGGTCCCCGGGATCGAAGCCAGCTTCGCACTGATGGCCGCCTTGAAAGCCGACAGCGTGCCGACCTGGGCGGCATAGTCACTCGCCCCGGTCTCCGGGCTTTCCAGCGCGTTGAAGCGCTCCGGCGGGAAATAGTTGAAACGGTTGATGTCCGGCTCCGCCAGCAGCGCCACCTGGTTGTTCACGAAATCCGCCTGGAAAGCCGCCGAGATCATGTGCGCACTGCCGAACAGTTCGGCGAACGGATTGGTTTTCACCGTCGTGGGAACCACGCGCAGCTCGCAGCTGGAAGGCGTCGGGCATGCTCTCCTGAGCTTGAACTCGCGCAACATCCATTCCTGGACCGCCGTGGAGCCCGGCGCGGGCGCCATGAACTGATTGGTGCGTATCTGCCCTCGCCCGGCCGGCCCCGCACCGTAGTTGTCCGGATGCACGACCGGGGAGAATCCCGGAAGGCCGTCGAAATAGAACCCGTGCAGGGCCGAAGCCCTGGCGCTGGCGCTCATCGTCCCGAGGTCGTGCCAGAACTGCGCCACGGGCAGGCACCCCATGAGGCCCAGACCCGGAGCCGGATTGGGCAGCACGGCTTCGAAGATGATCAGGTTCCTGTTTCCCCCGTCGACCTTTCCGGAATTCCGCGCGAAGACGATGCGGTATTCCCCGCAGTCCGCCCCGTCCACGGCCGCCAGATCGAAACGGTTGAAGAGGCCGACGGGGAAATACCCCGCCCTCCCGGCACCGATGATCCTCCCGAACGGATCGTTCGCCGCGGTCGCCTCGGCCCCTTCCGCCCTCGGGCACTCGTACGGGAAGGGCGGCGTGAAGCTCGAGGAGAACGACGGATCGTCGCAATGACGCAGCCAGGCATCGTCCAGGAACTGCAGATGCGCATGGTCGTTCTGGGTGTCCCACCAGCGCCGGAAGAGATCGGACGTGTCCCCGAACGACCGGATCGGCGAACCGCTGCGTGCGATGAGGGTATCCATCGTCTCGAACAGCGAGAAACGGGAAAGGATGACCTTGTCGGTCACGGCCAGGGATTTGCGCGCGTCGATCACGACCGTGCCGCCTCCGCCGACCAGCGGCTGGGCACCGAGGCCTCGTCGTTCGGAACTCAGCAAGGGATCGGCGCCGGCATGGATCGCGGCAAGCGCCGCGGCGGCCCCGATGAGCGTGCGCGACAGTGCGCGGAAGCGGACAGTCTTCCATCTGCAGGACATGTGTATCTCCCCGTTGTACAGACGAACAGCCATCGCCATGGAAAGCCGGGCAGCTTCCATCCGAGATCGTCGTTCAGCGTCCCCGGGCCTCCCCTCCGCAACGGGCGAGGCCATGGCCCCACGTCGATGCGTGGCCGAGCATACTGCCGGTCCGCGGGCGGAGGGAAACGGCCCCCGCCCTGCCCGACCGCGCGGCGGATCAGCGCCGGCCGTACTTCTCGTTGAGGCGCTTGCCGAGTGCCTTGCTCAACACGCGCGACTCGCTCTTGCGGCGCATCTGCGCCTCCAGCGTGTCGGCGGCGGCGGCCAGTTCGTCGCGCAGCTTCAGGTAGTTCTGCCAGCGCGCCGGATCGAGGCGGCCGTCGTCGATCGCCGCACGCACGGCGCAGCCCGGCTCGCCCGCATGCGCGCAATCGCCGAAGCGGCAGGCCTGCGCGAGCTCGTCGATGTCGGCGAACTGGCCCTCGTCGAGATCCTCGTCGCCGGTCAGCTTCAGTTCGCGCATGCCGGGCGTGTCGATGAGGCAGCCGCCGCTGGGCAGCGGAATCAGCGCGCGATGCGTGGTCGTGTGGCGACCGCGGCTGTCGTGCTCGCGCACGGCGCCGGTCGCCTGGCGCGTTTCGCCCAGCAACGTGTTCGTCAGCGTCGACTTGCCGGCGCCGGACGATCCGACCAGCACGGCCGTGCGGCCCGGACCGAGCCAGGACAGGAGCGGCGCGACGCTTCCGGCCGACTTCGCGTTGATCGCGACGACGTCGACGGCGTCGGTCAGGCGCTGGCGCAATTCGGCCACGGCAGCGTCGGCTTCCGCCACCTTGTCGGCCTTGGTCAGCACGACGACCGGCGCCGCACCGCTGCCCTGGATCAGCAACAGATAGCGCTCGATGCGTGCCGGGTTGAAGTCGCCGTCGAGGCCGACCAGGACGAACACCGTGTCGACGTTCGTCGCGATGACCTGGCGGCGATGGCTCTCGCCGGCGGCGCCGCGCTTGAGCTCGCTGTGGCGCGGCAGGACGCGCTCGATCGTCGGCGGCTTGCCCGGCGCGACGACGACGAAATCGCCGACCGCCGGACGGTCGACCGGATCGACGTCGCGGCGCAGGAACTTCGCCGCCGGCTGCGCATTGAATGCCTGTTCGCCGTCGTGCAGCTCGTAGCCGGCGCGATGCTGCGCGACGACGCGCGCAAGGAACTGCGGCGGCTCGACGGCATCGGGCGACACGGACGCGCGCCACCCGATGCGGGCCAGGCGCGATTCGTCGTCGGGAGTCGTCTGCATCGGCGGATTCTAAGCGGGTCGCGTGTCTGCGGGCGAATGCACGCGCTGGAGAACCGGCGATCGGCCCGGAAACGGCCGCCAGGGCCGATTGATGCACCGCCGCACATGCGCTGCTAGGATCGCCGGATCGCCCCATTCCAGGACGTTCGATGCAGCAGCAGACGGTGGCGGTCAGCACCCGCCTCGATCAGGTTCGCTACGATATTCGCGGCCCGCTGAGCCGCCGCGCGCACGAACTCGAAGCGGAAGGCCGGCGCATCCTGCGCCTGAACATCGGCAACCCGGGCCTGTTCGGCTTCCGCGTGCCCCAGCACCTGCGCGAGGCGATCGCGGCGAAGCTGCCGAACAGCGAGGCGTATTGCCACCAGCAGGGACTCGTCGAGGCGCGCGAGGCGATCGCCGCGCAGCACCGTCGCCACGGCGCCGACGCGGCCGCCGAGCGCGTGTTCGTCGGCAACGGCGTCAGCGAACTGATCGGCATCACGCTGACCGCGCTGCTCGACGCCGGCGACGAGGTGCTGCTGCCGGCGCCGGACTATCCGCTGTGGACCGCGGCGACGCGCCTGAACGGCGGCGTGCCGGTGCATTACCCGTGCCCGCCCGAGCGCGCGCATCTGCCCGATCCGGACGAGATCGAGGCGCGCATCACGCCGCGCACGAAGGCGCTGGTCGTCATCAACCCGAACAATCCGACCGGCGCGGTGTACCCGCGCGAGATCCTGCGGGCGCTCGTCGCGATCGCGGCGCGTCACGGCCTCGTCCTGCTCTGCGACGAGATCTACGACAGCGTGCTGTACGACGGCGCGCCGTTCGAGCCGCTGGCGCCGCTGGCCGGCGACGTGCCGTGCATCAGCTACGGCGGCCTGTCGAAGGTGCATCTCGCCTGCGGCTACCGCGTCGGCTGGCTCTCGGTGACCGGTGCGGGCAAGCGCATCCAGCCGCTGCTGCACGCGCTCGACCTGCTCGCCAGCCTGCGCCTGTGCAGCAACGTGACCGCGCAATGGGCGATCAAGCCGGCCCTGGAAGGACCGAACGAGATCGGCGAGCTGACCCGCCCGGGCGGCCGCCTGCACGCGGCACGCGCGGCGATCGTCGACGGCGTCGCGCGCAGCGGATTCCTCGATCTCGTGACGCCGCAGGGCGCGCTGTACGCGTTCCCCCGCGTCGACCCGGAGCGCCTTCCCGGCTTCGACGACGAGGCGTTCGCGCTGAGCCTGCTCGAGAACGAGAACATCATTCTCGTACCCGGATCGAGCTTCAACATCGCCGCGCGCAACCATTTCCGCCTGACCATGCTGCCGGAGCCGGCCGTACTCGGCGAGGCACTGGCCGCGATCGAACGCGAACTCGTGCGTACGGCGGAAGCGTCCGCCGGCAACCGGCGCGTGGCCTGAGCGCCGCACGACCGCCTCCGCACCACTGAAGCCCTTTGCGGTACGGCGCGCTGTGCGNNCTGTGCGCGCCCGCCGTCCGCCGTCACCGCCTCACGCCGCCGTGCGCCCGAGCACCTTGCCGAGCGCCTCGAGCACGCGGTCGACGTTCTGCGGCGCGCTGCCGGCGCCCATCAGGCCGATGCGCCAGATCCTGCCGGCGAGTTCGCCCAAGCCCGCGCCGATCTCGATGCCGTGCTCGTCGAGCAGGCGGCGGCGCACGCCGGCCTCGTCGACACCGTCCGGCACCTTCACCGCGTTGAGCTGCGGCAATCGCGCGCTCTCCTCGACGAAGAGCTCCAGATCGAGCGCGGCGAGACCATCGCGCAGGCGCAGGTGATTGGCGCGATGACGCCCCCAGGCCACCTCGAGGCCTTCCTCGTGCAGCATCAGAAGCGCCTCGTGCAGTGCATACAGCATGTTGATCGGCGCGGTGTGGTGGTAGGCGCGCGCGCCGCTGCCCTGCCAATAGTTGATGACCAGGCCGAGATCGAGGAACCAGCTCTGCACCGGCGTCCTGCGCGCCTTCAGCGCCGCGACCGCCGCCTCGCCGAACGACAGCGGCGCGAGGCCCGGCGGCGCGGCCAGGCACTTCTGCGAACCGGAATAGATCGCGTCGGCGCCCCAGGCGTCGACCTCGACCGGGATGCCGCCGAGGCTGGTCACCGCGTCGACGAGGCTCAGCGCGCCGTGCTCGCGGGCGAGACGGCACAGCACGGCCGCGTCGGACATCGCGCCGGTGGAAGTTTCCGCGTGCACGAAAGCGAGCGCCCTGGCGCCGGGATTCGCCTTCAGCGCGGCCTCGACCTTGCCGGGATCGACCGGTGAGCCGAACGGATCGTCGACCATGACGGCGGTCGCGCCGAGGCGCACGACGTTCTCGCGCATGCGCCCGCCGAACACGCCGTTGCGGCAGACGATGACGGTATCGCCCGGCTCGACCAGGTTCACGAACGCGGCTTCCATGCCGGCCGAGCCCGGCGCGGAGACCGGCAGCGTCACCGCGTTCTCCGTGCGGAACGCGTAGCGCAGGAGCGCCTTGACCTCGTCCATCATGCCGATGAAGGCCGGATCGAGATGGCCGATCGTCGGCCGCGCCAGCGCGTCGAGGATGCGCCGGGGCACCGGCGACGGACCGGGACCGAGCAGCAGGCGGGCGGGTGGCTGGAAGCTCCGGAACGGCGGCATCGCGGGATTCCTCGGACGGGTGGACGGAGCACGGCACCGGCCAGGGAAGGCCGGACCGCTCCGGGTTTTCGCCGGCAGCATAGCCCGCTGCGCCGCAGCACGAAAAGGAAAGCCCCGTCCTATCACGATTTTCTCATCTGACCGATTTTTCTTAACGCGAGCCAAACAACTTCGCAAAAATCCTTTGCTAAGGTCCGGCCCCACTGCGGTCGCCGGTACGGCTGGCGACTTTCGACCAATGCCGTACCGGGAGCCCGCCTCATGCCAATCCAGCGGATGAAGTCCTTGTTTTTTCTCGCTGTTTTGGCTTCTCCCTGTGCCGCAGTCGCCAGCCCGATGGTCGATGTTTCCCTCAGCAACTGGGAAATGGACCGCCTGGACACCGCCGCCCACGCGCTCCCGGTCGCTCCCCTCGCTGTCCCGGCCCAGGCACCCGCCACGGCCGTCGCGCCGGCTCCGAAGCCGGCTGCGGAACCCGTCGTCAGGACCGGAGGACTGCGCCACCTGCTGGCCGATTTCGCGATGACCCTGCGCGACATCCGCTACCGCCGCGGCGGCAACGCCCCCGAGACCGGATTCGACTGCAGCGGCTTCGTCCGCTACGTCTACAAGCACGTCCTCGGCAAGGACCTGCCGGCGAACTCCGCCAGCCAGTACCTCGTCGGCTCACAGGTTTCGCGCGGCGAGATGAAGACCGGCGACCTGGTCTTCTTCCGCATCAAGGGCAAGCGCATCTCGCACGTCGGCATCTACCTCGGCGAGGGTCGCTTCATCCACGCCCCGTCCACCGGCAAGCGCATCAGCGTCAGCGAACTGAACGAGACCTACTGGGCCAAGCGCTTCGTCGGCGCCAAGCGTCCGCACGTCCTGTCCTGACCTCTGGGATTCCGCCGTCGGCAACCGCATGTCGATGACCCCGACCTGCGGAATCCTCCCATGAAACCACGCGAACTCGGCCGATCCGGCCTGAAGGTGCAACCGCTCGCCTTCGGCGGCAACGTGTTCGGCTGGAGCCTCGACGAGGCCGCATCGTTTCCCATCCTCGACGCCTTCGTCGACGCCGGCTTGAACCTGATCGACACCGCCGACGTCTATCCTGCCTGGGTGCCGGGCAACGAGGGCGGCGAATCGGAGACGATCATCGGCCGCTGGCTCGCGCGCAGCGGGCGTCGCGACGACGTCGTCCTCGCGACCAAGGTCGCGAAGTGGGCGCATCGCAAGGGGCTTTCTCCGACGAACATCCAGGCCGCGGCGGAAGACTCGCTGCGCCGTCTCGGCGTCGAGACAATCGACCTCTATTTCGCGCACGAGGACGACCCGTCCATACCGCTGGAGGACACGCTCGGCGCGTTCGCGCGCCTGATCGAGCAAGGCAAGGTGCGTGCGATCGGCGCGTCGAACTACAGCGCGACGCGCCTCGCCGAAGCGCTCGACGTCAGCGCGAAGCACGGCCTGCCGCGCTACGAGGTGCTGCAGCCGGAGTACAACCTGGTCGCCCGCCGCGACTACGAGGCATCGCTGGAGCCGCTGGTCCGTCGCGAAGGTCTCGGCGTCGTCCCCTACTACGCGCTCGCCAGCGGCTTCCTGAGCGGCAAGTACCGCAGCGAGGCCGATCTCGGCAAGAGCGCGGCGCGTGGCGGCGCGGTGAAGAAGTACCTCCATACGCGCGGTCTCGGCGTACTCGCCGCGCTGGACGAGGTCGCGGCACGACACGGGGCGACGCCGGCCCAGATCGCCCTCGCCTGGCTGATCGCCCGTCCCGGCATCACCGCACCGATCGCGAGCGCCACCAGCGTCGCGCAGGTGCGGGAACTCGCCGCGGCGGCGCGCCTCGCGTTGTCGACGGACGACGTCGCCCGGCTCGACGCCGCCAGCGCGTGAAGCGTGGGAGCCGCCGTCCCGGCTCCAGTCGATCCCGTCAGCCGGCGACGCGGGACGGATCCCGCGGCTTGAATCCGACGAAGCGGTAGTACGGCACGCGCGCGAGCGGCAGGTACGGCACCGGTGCGCGCGCCTCGACGACCTCGTGCCGCGACAGGGCGCCGCACAGCGCCGGCAGGTGCCTTGCGTCGAGCCGCACGCCGTCGTGGCCGAACCAGCGCGGCCAGAACGCACGCGTGACCGCCGAATGCCGAACGGCACCGACGTGTGCCGGCCGCGCCTCGGACACGTAGAAGTCGACCACGCCCAGCACGCCGCCCGGCTTCAGCATCGCGAGCGCATTCGCGATCGTCGCGCGCCAGTCCGGGATCATCGTCAGCGCGTACGACAGGAGCACGCAATCGACCGGATCGGACGGCCGGTACGTCGTCGCGTCGGCCTCGATCGCCTGCAGTTGCGGGATACGCCGCGCCCGTTCGCGCGCGCGTTCCAGCAACGGCCGGCACAGGTCGACGACGTCGAAGCGCTGGATGCCTGCCAGTCGTTCACCGAAGAATTCCGCGTTGCGCCCGGTGCCGCCGCCGAGTTCGACGACGACGGCACGCGGCGGCAGCGGCAGGCTGGCGACCAGTTCGGCGCGGCCGGCGAGCAGGCGCTCGCGAAAGCGGTCGTAGTGCGCCGACTGCGGCCCGTAGAACGCGCCGAGCGCGTCGGCGTGCGAGGCCGCCTGCGGCATGCCGCGCACGAGGCGCGCGAGCACGGCGGCGTCGTTGCGGATCGACTCAAGCCGGGACATCGGCGATCACGAAGCCGGCGTAGGTGTGCACGCGGTCCTGCGGCTGCAGCGCGTCGGCGACCTCGTCCATGAAGCGGAACGCCTGGCGCAGCGGCCGCCGCTCCGGCCCGATGCGGATCTCGTCGAGATAGGCCGGCTTCTCGTGCGCGCTACGCAGCAGGATGCGCGCACCGGGCGCGGCGCGCTCGCGGATCGCTTCCCATTCCTCGACCAGGGCGTCGGGATGGTAGGAGCTCATCCAGTCCATGTGGTCGAGCAGGACGAAGCGCGAGACCGGTTCGTCGTGGGACTGCAGGAACTTCGTCACCGTCGTCGTGTGCGTCGCGATGCGATCGGCGAGCCCGCCCTTGAGCCGCTCGAAGTTCTCCTGCTTGAGGTACTCCGGGCAGCAGTCGCGGCGATAGCGGCCGGTCATGTAGACGTGCCAGAAATAGTTGTCGGCCAGCGGCAGCTCGCAGAACACGTACTGCACCGCGCTGCGGATGAAGCCGGACACCCCGCCGTCGTGCTGCGCCTCGACCAGCTTGCGCTGCGGGTGCGGCACGCCGAGCAGGCTCATGACGAACTGGCGCGAGATGATCCAGTTCACCGGCCGGCTCCAGAGCTGCGGCGCGATGCGCGCGTCGTAGATGGCGCGCTGCTCGACGATGTCGTGCGCGTCGAACAGGTCCGCCATCGCCGCGCGCAGCTGCGGGCGCGTGGCGAAATAGGCACGCACGCCGCGCGCGACGATGCCCGACAGTCCGTGGAAGTAGAAACTGCCGCGCCGGCTGGTGAACCATCCGGCGTGCCGGTCCCACCATTCCCGTGCGAACGGAGACAGTTGCTCGCGCAGGCGGCGGCGGTAGAGACCGGTGAACCCGGCGTGGAAACCTTCGCCGAAGATCGCGAAGAAATCGTCGAACGGCAGCGAACGGATGCCGGCGAGCTTCAGTTCGAGCAATGCGTTCTGGCGCGGGTTGGCGTCGACCGCGTGCACGACGCGCGGACCTTCGAGCGCGTAGTCGAGCGCGTTGCAGCCGGCGCTGGTGATGACCAGCACGCTGTCGTCGGCGCCGAGCGCGAGCGCCTTGCGGTCGACCGCCGGATCTTCCCAACAGGTGTTGTAGACGAGGCTGCGCGAATAGATCGCGTCGAAGATCTTCTGGTCGAGCTTGTCGCGCAGGTTCGGGGGAGTCATGGGAAAGGTCTCCGGAATGCCGGCCAACGCTAGTGCGCGCGAGTGACGCTCGTGTTGCACGGGGACCGGCGCTGTCACCGCGCTGCAACGCCGCGGCAACGCGCCCGCGATGGCCGCCCCGCATAGTTGCGCCAACCCGTTTCGAGGCTGGGCGATGACGCGAACCCCATTCCGCAGCGTCTTCATCTCCGACGTCCATCTCGGCCTCGCCGACTGCCAGGCCCGCTACCTGCTCGGCTTCCTGCGCTCGATGCAGTGCGAGCGCCTGTACCTGGTCGGCGACATCGTCGACTTCGAGAACATGGCGGCACGCCCGTACTGGCACGCCGACCACAGCGCCGTGGTCGCCGAGATCCTCGCCATCGCCGCGCGCGGCACGAAAGTCGTCTACATCCCGGGAAACCACGACGCGAACGTGCGCCTTTTCGCCGGCCAGCGCATCGGCGGCGTCGAGATAGCGCTGGCCGCCGTGCACGTCGGCGCCGACGGTCGGCGCTATCGCGTCAGCCACGGCGACGAGTTCGACGGCGAGCACGATGCGCCGCCGTGGCTGCTCCGGCTGGGCGACGCGCTGCAGAACGTCGTGTGCTCGGGCAGCCGCCGCGTCAACATGCTGCGCCGCCGCTTCGGCCTCGGCTACGTGCCGCTCTCGATCCGCATCAAGCAGGCGATCGCCCGCGCGCGGCGTTTCATCGAAGACTTCGAATCGCGCGTCGCCGAGGACGCGCGCCGCGCCGGTTTCGACGGCCACATCTGCGGGCACATCCACTACGGCCGCATCGCGGACCGCGACGGCGTGCTCTACGTCAACGACGGCGACTGGGTCGAGCACTGCACGGCGCTGGTCGAGCACGCGGACGGCGCTCTCGAACTGCTGCACTGGACCGGCCGGCCGCAGTCGCTGGCGCTGAATCCCGCGCAGGACCTGCCGCCGCAGGCGCTTCCCGCGGCGGCGTAGAAGGCGCGACCGCTACGGACACCGGGTTCCGATGCGCCGCGCCCGGCGGACGCATGCGGCACGTCGTCGCGCATCATCCGGCCGAAGGGGCGCGGCGTCGCGCGAGGTCCGGCAGCCGCCGCAGGCGCGGCGTATCATTGCGCCTTTCCCTCCAGCCGGAACCGCCATGTCGCTCACTCCAGCCACGCGCGCGCGCATCGAAGCGCTGCTCGCCGCCAACCGCGTCGTCCTGTTCATGAAGGGTTCGCGCCTCGCACCGCAGTGCGGCTTCTCCGCCGTCGCGGCGGACCGCCTGAACGCCCTGCTCGACGACTATGCGACCGTCGACGTGCTCGCCGACGAGGAGATCCGCGCCGGCATCAAGGAATTCGGCAACTGGCCGACGATCCCGCAGCTCTACGTCGGCGGCGAACTCGTCGGCGGGTCGGACATCATCCAGTCGATGTTCGATTCGGGCGAACTGCATTCCGTGCTCGGCGTGTCCGCGCCGGATCGCACGCCGCCGACACTGACGGTTTCCGACGCCGCCGTCGAACGCATCCGCGGCGCGCTCGCGGACGCCGGGGAAATGAAGCTGTTCCTGGTCGTCGACGGCCGCTTCAATCCGCAGTTCCAGCTGCGCGAGGCCGGCGCGAACGACATCGTCGTCGACGCCGGCGGCCTCGAGATCCGTTTCGACGTCGCCAGCGCGCAGCGCGCGCGCGGCGCGACGATCGACTGGACGAAGACGCCGCACGGCGAGGGCCTCGCGATCTTCCTGCCGCAAGCACCGCAGGTGCTGAAGTCGATGACTGTGCAGACGCTGAAGCAGCGCCTCGACGCCGGCGACGTCACGCTGATCGACGTGCGCCCGGAGCACGAGCGCGCGATCGCGAGGATCGACGCCGCCGACGTGCTGGCGCCGGACACGCACGCGCGTCTCACGGCGCTGCCGAAGGACACGCCACTCGCGTTCATCTGCCATCACGGCGTTTCCAGCCGCAATGCCGCCGAGCATTTCCGCGAGCACGGCTTCACCAACCTGTGGAACGTCGAAGGCGGCATGGACGCCTGGGCGCGCGAGGTCGATCCGACCGTCGCCCGCTACTGAGGGCGCCACATGACACCGGCCGATTCCGGCGACACGGCCGCAGCGCATGCCTTGCATGCGCTGATCCGCGCGGTACCCGATTTCCCGAAACCCGGCGTCACGTTCCGTGACGTGACGCCGCTGCTCGCCGATACCGACGGCTTCACGCGCTGCCTCGAGCTGATGGCCGCCCCGTGGCGCGACGCCGGCGTGGAGGCGATCTGCGCGATCGAATCGCGCGGTTTCATCTTCGGCGCGGCGCTGGCCGACCGCCTGCGCTGCGGCTTCGTACCACTGCGCAAGCCGGGCAAGCTGCCGCCGCCGGTGGTGTCGGCGGACTACGAACTCGAGTATGGACACGACCGTCTCGAAGCGCGCGCCGGTGCGCTCGCACCCGGAGCCCGCGTGCTGATCGTCGACGACGTGCTCGCGACCGGCGGTACGCTGGCTGCGGCGCGCACGCTGGTCGAGAAGCTCGGCGCGCGGACGATCGGTGCGAGCGTACTGATCGAACTCGCCGCGTTGTCCGGTCGCGCGCGCTGGAACGGCGATGCGCCGCTGCATGCGTTGCTACGCTACTGAATACCCGAAGCCCGGAGTTCGAGCCCGGGCCATCACCGCCGATGCTTGAGAAAGAAGAGGCAAGCTCTCGCATCGGCGGCGACTGAAGGACTCAGTCCTGGCGCGAGTCGTTCGAGCCGGGACAACTCCGCTTCGCCACCGACAACCGCAGCGACCTGGATCGCACGCCTCGCGAGTTCGGGAAGCGGCGAATTCATTGCGAGATTGACCACACCAAGCGCGCGCTGCCGAAACGAGGGAATGGACGATGCCAGTTCGTCGACACGCCGTTCCAAGTGCAGCACGCCGACATGTCCCGGTGGCTCGCGGCGGGCTTGTCCCCAAGTGAACGACGGGCCATGCGGGCCGCACGTCACGAGCCAGATCCAGACGTCGTCCGCCGGATCACCGCCGAGCCTGACGATCTCACCGACGACGGCCCTGTGCATCGGGGCTCCCTCGATGCTCCGGCTACTCGATCTCTTCCTCGAAACGCAGATGCTTCACGCTGCGGCCGTTGCGACGCACGAGCTTGAGCGCCTCGATGCCGACCTTGATGTGGGCGTCGACGTAGCTGGCCGTGATGACCCGGTCGCTGGCCTCGGTCTTCACGCCTTCCGGGATCATCGGCTGGTCGGACACGAGCAGCAGTGCGCCGGTCGGGATGTGGTTGGCGAAGCCCGCCGCGAACACCGTCGCGGTCTCCATGTCGATCGCCATGCAGCGCGTCTTGCGCAGGTAGTCCTTGAACGCGGTGTCGTGCTCCCACACGCGGCGGTTGGTCGTGTAGACCGTGCCGGTCCAGTAGTCGTGGCCGAGGTCGCGGATCATCGTCGACACCGCGCGCTGCAGCTGGAATGCCGGCAGCGCAGGGACTTCCGGCAGCAGGTAGTCGTTCGACGTGCCTTCGCCGCGGATCGCCGCGATCGGGAGCACGAGGTCGCCGAGCTGGTTCTTCTTCTTCAGGCCGCCGCACTTGCCGAGGAACAACGCCGCCTTCGGCGCGATCGCCGAGAGCAGGTCCATCACGGTCGCCGCGTTCGGGCTGCCCATGCCGAAGTTGATCATCGTGATGCCGTCGGCGGTCGCGTTCGGCATCGGCCGGTCGCGCCCCCGCACCTCGACTCCGTGCCATTGCGCGAACACGTCGACGTAGTGGCCGAAATTGGTCAGCAGGACGTGCTGGCCGAACGATTCGAGCGGCGTGCCGGTGTAGCGCGGCAGCCAGTTGTTGACGATGTCGGTCTTGTCTTTCATGCCATCCTCCGCGACTCTCGAAGTATAGGGGCATCTCCCGCACCTTCCGTACGGATACGTGCCGTGCATAATCGGCGCCGCATCGTGCCGAGAGCGACCGTTTGCCGACCGAGCCCGCTCGAAATCCGCCGCGCCGGGCAATCCGGTACGTACTCGTGGCGATCTCCGCCGCGATCGTCGCCGTCTCCGCACGCCCGGCGATCCATCTGCTGCACACGGCATGGGACGACACCGTGGTCCCGGAGCCGCCGCTTGCGGCGGGAGAATGGCGCGACGGCGGCGCCCTGGAATCCTATGCGGTCGGCGAGGTCCGCGTCGTCCCGAACGACGAGGCGGCGGCACTCGACCTGATCCGCGCGAACTTCGCCCGGGCGAGGGCGACCCGCACATCCGTCTCGTTCGCCGGCGCACGTCACAGCATGGGCGGCCAGACCGCCGCGCGCGACGGCATCGTTCTCGACATGAACGGCTTTCGCGGCGTCCGCTACGACGCCGACCGCAGGATCGTCACGGTCCGCTCGGGAACACCGTGGTCCGACGTCATTCGCGAGCTTGATCGCCACGGCCGCTCCGTCGCGGTCATGCAGTCGAACAACGTCTTCAGCATCGGCGGTTCGGTATCCGTCAACGCCCACGGCTGGCAGCCGCTTTCGTCGCCGCTCGCCGGCTCGGTCGCCTCCCTGCGTGCGGTACTGCCGGACGGCCGCGTCGCCACGCTGTCGCGCGAGCACGAACGCGAACTGTTCTCGCTGATGCTGGGCGGCTACGGCCTGTTCGGCGCGATCCTCGACGTCGATCTCGAAACGGTGCCGAACCAGCGCTACGAACGGCAGCGCTGGGTACTGGACAGCCGGGACTACGCAGGGGCATTCGCACGGGAAGTCGCCGCGCAGCCGGCGAAGGCCGGACTCGTCTACGGCCGGCTTTGCGTCGCCCCGTCCTGCTTCCTGCAGGAAGCGCTTCTCGCCGTCTACCACCCCGACGCCGACCCGGCGCCACCGGTGCGGATCGACGAATCCCCCTCCATGCTCGCCCGATTGCTGTTCCGTGGCCAGATCGGCAGCGCCTACGGAAAGGAGTTGCGCTGGAGCGCGGAGAAGTTCGCCGGGGAGAGGCCATGGCAACGATGGACCTCGCGCAACCAGATTCTCGACGAGGGCATCTCCGGCTACGCCAATCGCGACATGCGCCGAGCCGAGGTGCTGCAGGAATACTTCGTCCCACGCGAATCGCTGAATGCGTTCGTCGATGCCATCCGGCCGATCCTGCGCGACGGCGGCGTCGATCTGCTCAACGTCACCCTTCGCGACGTCGCCGCGGACAGGGATTCATTTCTGCGTTATGCCGACCGCGATATGTTCTGCATCGTCATGTACTTCCACGTCGAACGCAGCGAGGCCGGCGATGCGCGCCTGCGCGCGGTCAACGAGCAACTGACCGACGCAGCCCTGGATCACGGCGGCCGCTACTACTTGCCGTACCGCCTGCACGCGCGTCCGGAGCAGTTCCACCGCGCCTACCCGCAGGCGGAACGTTTTTTCGCGCTCAAGCGACAGTATGATCCGGACGATGTGCTGTCGAACGAATTCTATCGCCACTATGCGACGCGATAACGAGGCGCGCCGGCACACAGCCTCCACGCCGCTCACCGAGGAGATGCAGCGATGCTGATCACCTTCGTCCTTGCGTTGCTGGTCTTCACCGCTCTCGCGTTTCGCGGTCTCGGCTTCCTGGCCTGGATCGCCGCGGCTGGCGTGTGGCTCGTCGGCTGGCGCGTCACCGGCGTCCATTCGCCGAATCTGTTCGTCGCGACGATCGGGGTGCTCGCCGTGCTCGCCGCCGTATTCGGACTGCCGCCGCTGCGACGCGAGCTGGTGTCGCGCTTCGTGATGCCGCGGTTCGCCAAGGTGCTGCCACGCCTCGGCGACACCGAACGCATCGCGCTCGAAGCCGGCACGGTCTGGTGGGACGGCGACCTGTTCGGCGGCATGCCGGACTGGGAAAAGCTGCTCGCCTTCCAGCCGCAAGGGCTGAGCGCGGAAGAGCAGGCCTTCCTCGCCGGGCCGGTCGAGGAACTGTGTCGCCGTCTCGACGACTGGGAGGTCTACCAGCAACGCGATCTGCCGCCGGAGATCTGGGACTTCATCAAGCGCGAGCGCTTCCTCGGCATGATCATCCCGAAGGAGCACGGTGGCCTCGGCTTCTCCGCCCTCGGTCATTCGCGCGTCGTCACGCGTCTCGCCAGCCGGTCGGTCACGGCGGCGGTCACGGTCATGGTGCCGAACTCGCTCGGTCCCGGCGAACTGCTGCTGCACTACGGCACCGACGAGCAGAAGAGGAAGTACCTCGACCGCCTCGCGCGCGGCGAGGAGATCCCGTGCTTCGCGCTGACCGGTCCGGAGGCCGGTTCCGACGCCGCCGCGACGCAGTCCGAAGGCATCGTCGAGACGCGCACGATCGACGGCGTCGAGGTGCTGGGCCTGCGCCTGAACTGGAAGAAGCGCTACATCACGCTGGCGCCGATCGCTACGCTGATCGGCCTCGCGTTCCGCCTGAAGGACCCGAACAAGCTGATCGGCGACAGGGTCGATCGCGGCATCACCTGTGCGCTGATTCCGCGCCATGTCGCCGGCGTCGAGATCGGACTTCGCCACGACCCGATGGGCGTCCCGTTCATGAACGGACCGATCGTCGGCCGGGACGTGTTCGTGCCGCTCGACGAGGCCGTGATCGGTGGTCGCGAGCGCATCGGCCAGGGTTGGCGCATGCTGATGGAGTCGCTCGCCGCCGGCCGCTCCATCTCGCTCCCGGCCCTGTCGATCGGCGCCGCCCAGCTCGCCACGCGCATCTGCGGTGCCTACGCGACCGTGCGCGAGCAGTTCGACACGCCGATCGGGCGTTTCGAGGGCATCGAGGAACCGCTCGCGCGCATCGCCGGCCTGACCTACCTGATGACCTCGGCGCGCACGCTGACCTGCGGCGCGCTCGACGCCGGCGAGAAGCCGGCCGTGATCGGCAACATCTGCAAGGCCTATCTCACCGACAGCATGCGCCAGGTGATCGCCGACGCGATGGACATCCGCGCCGGCAGCGCGATCCAGCGAGGACCACGCAACGCGCTCGCGCGCGCCTGGGATGCCGTGCCGATCGGCATCACGGTCGAAGGCGCGAACATCCTCACGCGCACGATGATCGTCTACGGCCAGGGCGCGATCCGCTGCCATCCGTTCGTGCAGAGGGAGATCGAGGCCGTCGCCCACGACAACCTCGACGCCTTCGACCGCGCGATCTTCGGGCACCTGAACCTGTTCGTCACGCGCGCGGTGCGCACGAAGCTGCTCGCCTGGACCGGCGCGCGCCTCGCCGAGGCGCCGCGCACGCCGGACATGCGCCGCTACTACCAGCACCTGTCGCGCTTCTCGGCGGCGTTCACGATCCTGTCGGACACCGCGATGGGTACGCTCGGCGGCTCGCTGAAGCGTCGCGAGAAGCTCTCCGGCCGCCTCGCCGATGCGCTCGCGTACCTCTACCTCGCGAGCAGCGCGCTGAAGCGCTACCACGACGAACCGAAGACGCGGCCGAACTACGCCCTGGCGCGCTGGTCGGTCGAACTGTGCCTGTTCCGCATCCAGGAGGCCCTGCTCGGCGTCCTCGACAACCTGCCGATGCGCTGGATCGGATCGCTGATGAAGCTCGCGATCTTCCCGCTCGGCGCGCGCTTCCGCCCGCCGTCGGACCGGCTCGGCAGCGAAGTCGCGCGCGACATCCTCGAGGATCGCGAGGCGCGCCGCACGCTGACCGCCGATGTATTCGTTCCGCCCCCGCACGAGCCGGGCCTCGGTTCGCTCGAAGCGGCGCTGGACAAGGCCGTGCGCGCGATCCCGATCGAGACCAAGCTGCGCGACGCCGTCCGCGCCGGCAAACTCGACCGCGCGCCGGGCTACCTGCTCGACGACCTCGGCATCGCCGCCGGCATCATCACGGGCGACGAGTACGACCTGCTCAACGAAGCACGCGACGCGCGCGACGAAGTCATCGCGGTCGACGCGTTCGAACCCGAGGTCTACAAGACGCTGCACTGAACCTGCCGCACGGAAACCGTTCGCGCCACCGTCGGCAGAATCCGTCTCCTCGATCGCGCCCAGGCATCCCGACTCCGACCCCGGAGCCGCCGGTGCAGCGCCCGCCGCGCCATGGCGGCGGGCGCGTGCGGGTTGCGTCAATGCAGTTCGTCGAGCGAGGCGTCGCGCTCGATGCGGAATACCTTCGCCGGCGGTGTGGCCGTCTTCATCAGCTTCAGCGTCGTCTTGGTGGCGCCCTGCTGGCAGGCGTTGCCACCGTCGACGAAGACACCGCCCTGCTGGCACTTCCAGTCGTAGAAGTTCGCGATGCCGGCGGCGAGCTGCAGGCTGTAGTCGGTGCTGAGCGCCTCGGGATCGAACGGATGACCGGCCTCCTCGTTCTGGAACCAGCGCATCCAGGCCGGCGAACCGACCGGCGGCGGATTGGCCTGGAAGGTCGGATTCATCGGCGACAGCTGCGGACTTTCGGCGGTCATGTGGCAGCTCATGCACGAGCTGACCGGGTTGTCGACGGGCCCGTTGAGCCGTCCGTTCCAGCCGAGGTGCGTCGGCGGCAGCTCAGGCTTCGCGTTGATCGCGGTCTGCTTCAATTCGGGATTGATCTTCGTCACGGTCGGTTGCTTGTTCGTGTAGCTGTCGCCGTTGTTCTCGGGATCATTGCCCCACATCACACCGACCGGAACGAGGTTGTCCCAGCCCGGTTTTCCGGTGTGCGCGCCGTTGTACTGGAACGTGCCGAAAATCCAGCCGGTGCCGGGAACGCGCGAATCGCGCACGGCGAAATCCATCTGGATCAGCGCGACCTCGCGCACGACGCGATTCTCGGACTTGAAGGTTTCGGTGATGTAGCCCTTCCAGAGCACCGGATTGGCGAGGAACGGGACCTGGCTGCGGTCGACGTCGGCGAACAGCGGCTTGCACACCACGGTGCCGTTGCCGAAGCTGTTCGGGTCGCTGGTGTGGCTCGGGTCGGGATTCTGCGCATCCTGCCAGACGCGCCCGAAGGTGTAGCCGCCGATGTCGTTGTACACGCCGACGGCGTAGGTCTGGCCGGTCGTCGTCTGCGTCGGGGCGAGCTGCTTCGACTGGATCTGGGCTTCCTTCGTCAGGCCATGGATCCCCTCGCGACCCGATGGGCCATAGTGTTGCCAGGGCGCGTGGTACCAACGGCGGATCCGGTTGTTCTGCACGTTCCAGTCGGTTTCGACGTTGCCTTCGAGGCAATATGCCTTGGCCGCGTCGGCATAGGCCCGCCACTTCTCGAAATCGTTGCTCAACGGTTTCGGCAGCAATTCGAAGAAAGCCGGGATGGCCGGCTTTTCGAGCGTCTGCGGATAGTCCTGGCTGAGTTGGAACAGAGGGCCCGAATACTGCGAGGTCGGCGGCTGGAAGCCGAAGTCCGGGAACCGTCCTGCCTCGACACTGCCGGCGAACGCGGCCAGTGCGGCGGCCATTGCGAACACGCCCGAGCGTGTGATCTTCATGATCTTGCTCTCCTGTCGACATGGATGGACTGCGCGGCTCGTGCCGGCGCATCCGGGGCGTCACGGGTCGGTCCAATCCGCCATAACGGCCTGCGCTGCGGCGGTGCGGCATCGCCACGTTCTCCCCGGGCGTAAAAAGCTAGGTCCAAAATCGTCCAATCGCAACAAATATAATTTTATATATATCCGTATGGCCGATGGCGGATTCATTCGTCCTACGGGCCGAGGCGGATATTCACGCGCGGCAGCAGCGCGGACCTGCCGATCACCGGCGGGATTGATTTCCCTATCCATATACGCACTCTTCGACATACGCACTCTTCGACGCACGAACGATGCAATCGCGGTGAAAATGCATGCCGAAGTCATCGCGCACGGCGAAGAGTCCCCCTTCGGCCATGCCGCACGTGCGCGTACCGAAGCGACGCGGGTAGGCTGCATTCGACTGACATTCCGGTCCGGACCGCGTCCGGGGCGTTTTCCGAATCCTGGAGCCACCGACATGCCTTCTGCCATCTGGTATTTCGATTTCATCTCCCCGTTCGCCTACCTGCAGCGGCCGAAGATCCTCGCGCTGCGCGGGCGCATCGACGTCGTGCCGGTGCCGATCGTGTTCGGCGCGGTGCTCAAGCACCACGGCCAGCTCGGTCCGGCGGAGATCCCGGGCAAGCGCGAGTTCACCTACCGCTTCGTGCAGTGGAAGGCCGCACGCAGCGGCATTCCGCTGCGTTTTCCTCCGATGCACCCGTTCAACTCGCTCGCCGCGCTGCGCCTGTGCATCGCGGCCGGTGGCGGCTGGGACGCGATCGGAGCGATCTTCGACCATCTCTGGCGTGACGGTCGAGCCGGCACGACGGCCGAGGAGCTCGCCGACGTCGGACGCCGCTTCGGCATCGACGACATCGGCGCCGCGATCGCCGCCGACGCGACGAAGTCGACCCTGCGCGCGAACACGGAACGCGCACTGGCACGCGGCGTCTTCGGCGTGCCGACGCTGGACGCCGGGGGCGAACTGTTCTGGGGCGACGACGCGACAGGAATGATCGAGGACTGGCTGGCCGATCCGACGTGCTTCGCGGCCGGCGAGTACGCGCGTATCGCCGTGCTGCCCGGCGTTCAACGTGCGCGCTGAGTCACGTCACAGCCAGACGATCCTCGCGTAGAGCACTTCGAGCTTCGCGCCCCTCGCCGGGTTCACGCTGGCGCACCAGCCGATGCGTCCGCGCAACCAGGCCCGGAAGTCGGCGCGCCCCTCGCGGTTCTCGTCGCAAGGGCCGTGGCGGACGCAGCGCGTGAGGATCGCCTTCAGTTGGTCGTACTCGGCTCGCGCGACATTGGGCGCCTCGTTGACCACCAGCCCGGTCACGCGCTGCGCCTGATGCGCACCGAATACGCAGGTCTTGCGATGGTTGACGCGGAAGCCGCTGTCCTCGGCGATGCGCGCGACGGTCCGCGCACAGGTCGCCATCGCCCGACGGTCCGGCAGGTCGCCCGAGAACGTCAGGTCGTCCGCATAGCGGCTGTAGGCCAATCCGCGCCGCGCCGCCCAACCGGCCAGCCGGGCGTCGAGCCGCCACGCGACGAGATTCGCCAGCACCGGCGAACTCGGCGCCCCCTGCGGCAGATGCGCCTGGCGGAAATCCTGCCGCGCGGTCCACGGCAACGCTCCGTGCGGAGCGGAACGCAGGACGTCGTCCGGTACCCGGTTCGTGCAAAGGCCGGCGAGCAGGCGCGCGACGTCGAGAGGGTAGCCCAGGCACTCGAACACGCCACGCACGCGAGCCGCCGTGATGCCGGTGAAGAAGCGTTCGAGGTCCACGCGCAGCACCCAGGCCCGACCGGCGTGCAGACGCGCGTGGCCGATCACCGACCGCTCGCGCACGAAGCCGTGCGCCGCCTCGTGCACGGGGACGCGCACGAGCAGTTCGTCGTGCAATCGGCGCTGCAGGGCACGGAGCCGGCGCTTGGGCATCTCGATCAGGCGGTCGGCACCGTAGTCGCGCGCGTGCCAGCGGTAGCGGTAGTGGCGGAGTGCGCCGTCGGCCCGGCGGGCCTCCTGCCCCCAGGTGTCGGCGAACCACGCCAGCTCGCCGGGATCGAGGCCGAGCCAACGCGCCAGGGCGGACGGGGACTCGAGCGAAGGCAGTCCCGCCACGACCCATCGCGGCGGCGATGAAGGCCGTTCGGCGAGTGGCCAGCGCACCGGACGCGGCAGGCCGCGGACGGAAACGGCGTGCTCGAATCGCGGATCGGCGAGCACGCGCCCGACCCAGGCCGCTTCGTCGAAGGCATCGGGAACATCATCCCGGCCCAGCAGGTGCAGGGCGACGTCCGCCAGCCATGGCGTGATCGGCCGGTAGGCGTGCAGGAGGCGCTGGCGCACGGCCTCTTCGTCACGCGCGCCATCGAAGAGGACGCGGACGAAGTGGCGGGCGAAGTCGCGCGTTCGATTCGAGGGCATTCCGATGGAAACCGTACCGCCGCGGTGGACCGCCTCCTGATTCCCGCGATCGAGGATGGTCGCAGGAGTCTCCGAAAGAATGCAGGCGGCCACCCGCTCCAACGCCTGCTCCGCATGAACAGGACTGCGCGCGAGCGCAGCGGCGTTCATGCCACGGGATGCCGGTTGTCCTCTCCACCGCGGGGTAGCCCCGCAGCCGTCACGACCACACCACTGTCGCGACCGGAAACTTGGAGCGGGCGGCCGTCGTCCAAGTACAGCACCGGCGACGCGAGTGCGGCAAGCGCCGGAACGTGCCTCGGCCCCCGTGAGCCGCGAGGAGTCGCCTTCGCCTCCCTTCCGTCGCGCCCCGGGTCAGGGACGGACGTCGAGCGCGCTCGCCTCGAGCGCCGGAATCACGGCCGCGTGCGCACTCACCTTGTTGCGCCCGCTCGACTTCGAGCGGTAGAGCGCGGCATCGGCGCGCTCGATCAGCTCGTTCGGCGTCAGCACGTCGTCGTCCATCGCGGCGATGCCGATGCTGAGCGTCAATCCGATGCGGCGACCGGAGACGAGCATCGGCATCTCCTCGATGCGCCGGCGGATGCGTTCGGCGACGACCGCCGCGTCGTCGGCCGCGGCGCCCGGCAATACGACGAGGAATTCCTCGCCGCCGTAGCGGCCGAGCGCGTCGCCCTGCCGCAGCTCGATGTTGATCGGCGCGACGATCTCGCGCAGGCAGCGGTCGCCGGCATTGTGGCCGTAGCTGTCGTTGACGCGCTTGAAGTGGTCGAGGTCGAGGAACAGCAGCGACAGCGGCTCGCCGGTCGCGCGCGCCTCCAGGAATCCCGCGCGCAGACGGGCGAGGATCGCGCGGCGATTCAGCATGCCGGTCAGTGCATCGTGCTCGGCGAGCCGGTGGGCGACGTCGCGTTCGTGACGGATCGACAGCGTACGGTCGGCCAGGCCGTACGCGATCACGAGGCTCGCGTACGCGAACGTGGCCGGCAGCGCGAATTCCAGCCATACCGGTAGCGGCCAGTACAGGAAAAGTTGCAGCGCGCGCAGGATCACCAGCACGAGTCCCGGGACCCAGGCGCTCAGGAAGAAGCCGGCGTGACGACTGCCTTGCTGCCACGCGACGAGGCCGGCTACCACCAGCAGCGGCGCTTCGACGAGCAGCAATCCGGCGAGCGCATATTCGACCGCCCAGTCCGGCGTCAGCGGCGGCACGAGCGCGAGCGCGGCGATGCCGAGCGCGAACCAGGATCCGACCCGCAGGCCGACGTCCAGCCGGCGCGAGAATCGCGGCGACTCGAGGAAGCGGCGCGAGAACTCGATCAGCAGCGCGACGGCGATCGCCGCGTTGAACCAGACGGCGCGCGCGCCGAGCGGCGCCAGCCAGTTGAACGGCCGGTACTCGTAGCCGATGCCGAACAGGTACAGCTCGTACAGGACGACGAAGGCGACCTGTCCCGCGAAGTACAGGTACATGCGCTCGCGCAGGGCGAGGAAGAACGCGGCCATCACCAGCAAGGTGGCGATCTGGATCGCGGGGAACAGCACGTCGAGCCGCGCTCGCGCGAGGTCCCGCACCAGCGCGCCGGTCATCGGTTCGATTTCGAGGCGGCGCGGAACCGCCTTGTCCGGACCGATCTCTAGGTAGAGCGGCACGCCCGCACGCAGCGCCGGCGGCAGGTCGAACACCAGCGCGTGGCGCGTGAAGCCGGCATTCTCGTCGGCGCCGTAGATCGAATGGCGCGTCTCGACATAACCGGGCGGCAGGTAGGCGGCGACGTCCAGTCCCTGCGGATCGAAGATCGACAGCAGCGGCAGGTCGTTCCCGGACCAGTCCTCGGCGAGCCTCACGCGATACCAGATCGGGCGATCCGGCTGCGGCGTGATCGCGGCGTAGGCCTGGGCGACGAAATCGTGGTCGCGTGCGCCGGCGACCAGTTGGCTCGCCTCGACCTTCACGCCGTGCGGATCGAACCGTTCGACGACGACGCCGACGGATTGCGCATGCACACCGACCGCGGTCACCAGCAGCGCGATCGCTAGCCATGCGACGAGATGGGCGTATCGGCGAACCACGGCGCCTATTGTGCCGGAACCGGCCTCCGATGGCGCCGGAAGGACGCAGGCCGGTCGGGCTTCGTCGCCTCGCCCGGATCGGTCCGGAACGGTCGGGAGAAACCTCATTCCACGCGGATTTCCGGTCGAGCGACCCGCACGGAAGCGGCTCGCGAACGCCGCCGGGCCGCCCTCCGCCGAATCAGCCCAGATGGGTGTCGATCAGCGCACGCGCGGCCTTGGCGATCGCGGTGACCGGGCCGCTGTTGCCCGGGAAGGTCAAGCGCGTGTAGTAGCCGCCCTCGATCAGCAGCATCAGCGCGTCGCCGAGCACGTCCGGTTCGCGTGCCCCCATCTCGCGCGCGTACTTGCGCAGGCGGCGGCGGATCTCGGTCTTGTACTCGTGCACGATCGCGCCGAGCTTCTCGTTCTCTTCGGGGATCTCGACCGCCGCGTTGCCGAGCGCGCAGCCGCGGCTCGAACGGCAGCCGCAATCGGGTTTCGACCCGCTCTTCACCAGGTCGACGACGGCCTGCATGAGCGCCTCGACCTGACGGCGCGGGTCGCCGGCATGCGGCGCGACCGCCGCGTCCCACCAGCTCCAGTACTCGCACGCCTGGTCGCTCAGGTACTCGGCGACCAAGTCGTCCTTCGACGGAAAGCTCCGGTAGAAGCTCATCTTGTTCGTGCCGGCGTCCTCGACGATCGCGTCGACGCAGACGCCGCGGATCCCGTGGCGATAGAACAGGTCCGCCGCGGAATCGCGGATGCGGTCGCGCACGCGCGGCTTGGCGGGGGGAGGGGTGCCCGTCGGAAGGGCGGATTTTGTGGTCATGACACGACTCCTCTTGACACGTGAGTGACTGGTCAGTAACTTTTCGCACCGATGTTACTTACCAGTAACTCACACAACAACATTGCGGCTTTCGGGTTTCCGGTCAAGTCGCGGCGCAACGGAACCTCCTGATTGCGCCGCTGCCGCCACCGGATTCTCGCATCCGGCCAACCGCCAGCCCAAGGATCCTTGTCATGCACGCCTTCCGTCTCGCCGTCCTTCCGCTGCTCGCCGCCCTCGTCGTGGCCGGTTGCACCCGCTCGCAGGCGACCGGCACCGCCGCACCGCCCCCGCCGGAAGTCAGCGTTGCCACCGTCATCAGCCAGCCGTTGCGCGACTGGGAAGAATTCAGCGGCCGCCTCGAAGCGGTCGACAGCGTCGAGATTCGCCCGCGCGTGAGCGGCTTCGTCGACTCGGTGAACTTCGCCGAAGGCACCCGGGTGAAGAAGGGCGACCTGCTGTTCCGCATCGATCCGCGACCGTTCCGCGCCGAGGTCAACCGCCTCGGCGCCGAGCTCAAGCGCGCACGCTCGCAGCAGCAGCTGGCCGCCGCCAACCACGAGCGCGGCAAGCGCCTGCTCGGCCAGCACTGGATCTCGCAGCAGGACTTCGACCAGCTCGCGACGGCCGAGGCGATGGGCGCCGACGGCGTCGGCGCGGCGCAGGCGGCGCTCGATGCGGCGAAGCTCAACCTGGAGTTCACGGAGGTGCGCGCACCGATCGACGGCCGCGTCTCGCGCGCGTTGATCACGGCCGGCAACCTCGTCTCCAGCGCGAGCGTGCTGACCACGGTCGTCTCCGACGATCCGGTCTACGCCTACTTCGACGCCGACGAGCAGACCTACCTGAAGTTCGCCCACAAGGCCTCGCTCGGCGCCGACAGCCCGGTGTTCATGGGACTGATCGACGAGCAGGGCTATCCGCACGAAGGGCGGCTGAACTTCCTCGACAACGTGGTCGACGCGCAGAGCGGCACCATCCGCGGGCGCGCCGTGTTCGACAACCCCGAAGGACGCTTCACTCCCGGGTTGTTCGCGCGCATCAAGCTGGTCGGCGGCGAAGATCGCGAGACCGTGCTGATCGACGACCGCGCCGTCGGCACCGACCTCGGCAAGAAGTACGTGCTCGTCCTGAAGCCGGACGACACGCTCGAACGGCGTTTCGTCGAGCTCGGCGCTTCGCTCGGCGGCCTGCGCGTGGTCCAGCAGGGACTCGCCGCCGGCGACGTCATCGTCGTCAACGGACTGCAGCACGCGCGTCCCGGCGGCGCGGTGAAACCGACGCGGGTGGAAATGCCGGCCAGCGCCGCGCTCGGACAGCTCGCGCCAGCGAACCGCACGGCCTCGACCACCGCCGCCAGCGCGCGCTCCGGATTGAACTGACCCGGCGTTCCTTCTCCCGCATGCGGGAGAAGGAAGAAAGAAAAAGAGAAAAGGACTCGCTCTCGTGAACCTCTCCCAGTTCTTCATCACGCGTCCGGTCTTCGCCGGCGTCCTGTCGGCGCTGATCCTGATCGCCGGCCTCGTCTCGATACCGCAACTGCCCATCTCCGAATACCCGGAAGTCGTGCCGCCGACCGTCGTCGTGCGCACGACGTACCCGGGTGCGAACCCGAAGGTCATTGCGGACACCGTCGCCGGCCCGCTCGAACAGGCGATCACCGGCGTCGAGGACATGCTGTACCAGTTCTCGCAGGCCACCGCCGACGGCGTGATGACGCTGACCGTCACGTTCAAGCTCGGCACCGACGTCGACAAGGCGCAGCAGCTCGTGCAGAACCGCGTCGCGCAGGCGACTCCGAAGCTGCCGCAGGACGTGCAGCGCATCGGCGTGACGGTCAACAAGTCCACGCCCGACATCACGATGGGCGTCTTCCTGATCTCGCCGGACGGCCGCTACGACCTCAACTACCTCGCCAACTTCGCCACGCTCTACGTCAAGGACGAGCTGGCCAAGATCGACGGCGTCGGCGAAGTGCAGGTCTGGGGCGGCGGCAGCTATTCGATGCGCATCTGGATCGACCCGGAAAAGGTCGCCGCGCGCGGACTGACCGCCGGCGACATCGCCGGCGCGATCCGCGAGCAGAACGTGCAGGTCGCCGCCGGCCAGCTCGGCTCGCCGGCCACGCCGGCCGTTTCCGACGGCTCCAGCAAGCCGAACTTCCAGGTCTCCGTCAGCACGAAGGGCCGCCTCGTCGACGAGACGGACTTCGCCGACATCATCATCAAGACCGGCAGTTCCGGCCAGATCACGCGCCTGCGCGACGTCGCGCGCGTCGAGCTCGGCTCGGACAACTACGCGCTGCGCGCGATGCTGAACAACCGCACCGCGGTCGGCCTCGGCGTCATGCAGCGGCCCGGCAGCAACGCGATCGGCATTTCCGACGCCGTGCGCGCGAAGATGGCGGAGCTGAAGAAGTCCTTCCCCGAAGGCATCGACTACGACCCGGCCTACGATCCGACCGTGTTCGTGCGCGGCTCGATCGACGCCGTGCTGCACACGCTGCTGGAGGCGATCGTCCTCGTCGTCCTCGTCGTGATCGTGTTCCTGCAGACCTGGCGCGCCTCGATCATCCCGCTGCTGGCGGTGCCGGTGTCGTTGATCGGTACGCTCGGCGCGATGCACCTGCTCGGCTTCGGCCTGAACACGCTGTCGCTGTTCGGCCTCGTGCTCGCGATCGGCATCGTCGTCGACGACGCGATCGTCGTGGTCGAGAACGTGGAGCGCAACATCGGCGAGGGCCTCGCGCCGCTGGAGGCGACCGTCCAGGCGATGAAGGAAGTGACCGGCCCGATCATCGCGACCGCGCTCGTGCTGTGCGCGGTGTTCCTGCCGACGGCGTTCATCAGCGGCCTGTCCGGCGAGTTCTACAAGCAGTTCGCGATCACCATCGCGATCTCGACCGTGATCTCCGCGTTCAACTCTCTGACCCTGTCGCCGGCGCTGTCCGCCGTGCTGCTGAAGGCGCACGATGCGCCGCCGGACCGTGCGACGCGCCTGCTCGATTTCGCGCTCGGCTGGTTCTTCCGTCCGTTCAACCGCTTCTTCACGCGCGCCTCGAACGGCTACGTCGGCACCGTCAGCCGCGTGCTCGGCCGCAGCTCGATCGCACTGTTCCTCTACGCCGGGCTGATCGCGGTCACCGCGTTCGGTTTCGCGCACACGCCGACCGGCTTCGTGCCGGCGCAGGACAAGCAATACCTCGTCGGTTTCGCGCAGCTGCCCGACGCGGCGACGCTCGACCGCACCAGCGCCGTGGTCCAGCGCATGGGCGAGGTCGCCTTGGCGACGCCGGGCGTCGAATCCGTACCGGCCTTCCCGGGCCTGTCGATCAACGGCTTCACCAACGCGCCGAACATGGGCATCGCGTTCACGCCGCTGAAGCCGTTCGACGAGCGCCGCGATCCGTCGATGTCGGCCGGCGCGATCGCCACGGCGATGAACGCGCAGTTCGCGAAGATCCAGGACGCGTTCATCGCGATCTTCCCGCCGCCGCCCGTGCAGGGCCTCGGCACGATCGGCGGCTTCAAGCTGCAGATCGAGGACCGCGCGAACCGCGGCGCGGACGAGCTGTACCAGGTCGTGCAGAACGTGATCGCCAAGGCCGGCGAGCGCCCCGAACTGGCCGGCGTGTTCACCGGCTTCCAGGTCAACGTGCCGCAGATCGACGTCGAGGTCGACCGCGAGAAGGCCAAGGCCGCCGGCGTCGCGCTGCACGACGTCTACGACACGATGCAGATGTACCTCGGCTCGCTCTACGTCAACGACTTCAACCGCTTCGGCCGCACCTACCAGGTCAACGCGCAGGCCGAGCCGGGATTCCGCACCAACGCCGACGACATCGGCCGGCTGAAGACGCGCAACGCGCGCGGCGACATGATCCCGCTCGCCAGTTTTGTCACCGCGAAGGAGACGTCCGGGCCGGATCGCGTGCCGCACTACAACGGCTACCTCGCGGCCGAACTCAACGGCGGCGCCGCGCCGGGCTACAGCTCGGGGCAGGCACAGGCCGCGATCGAGGACGTGCTCGCGCAGGAACTGCCGAACGGCTTCGCCTACGAGTGGACTGACCTGACCTACCAGCAGATCCTCGCCGGCAACACGATGCTCGTCATCTTCCCGCTCGTCGTGCTGCTCGTCTTCCTCGTGCTCGCGGCACAGTACGAAAGCCTGTCGCTGCCGCTCGTCGTGATCCTGATCGTGCCGATGACCCTGCTCTGCGCGATCCTCGGCGTGCTCGCCACCGGCGGCGACAACAACATCTTCACGCAGATCGGCCTGATCGTGCTGATCGGCCTCGCCTGCAAGAACGCGATCCTGATCGTGGAGTTCGCCAAGGACCGCGAGGCACAGGGCGAATCGGTCTGGCAGGCCGTGCTCGACGCGTGCCGCCTGCGCCTGCGCCCGATCCTGATGA
>DBMH01000004.1:28469-31327 GCA_002297645.1 Rhodanobacteraceae bacterium UBA703
TCGGCGTGACCTTCTTCGGCCTGCTGCTGACGCCGGTGTTCTACCTGCTCGTGCGGCGCCGGCGCGCGAAGCGCGTCGCGCCCGCGCCGGCACCCACGCCGGTGGAGTCCCTGGCGAGTCATTGAACGGATCGGCGCGCCGGCCCCGCGGAACCGCAGGGTCGGCAGCCGGAAACGGCCAGCATCCGGGCACGCGCCTCGACACCATCACGCCGCCCTCTCTCAGGACACTCCGATGGCTTCGTCCGATTCCCGCAGCAATTCGATCGCCCTCGCCGCGGTCTGCCTCGCGTCGCTGATGTTCGGCCTAGAGATCTCCAGCGTACCGGTGATCCTGCCGACGCTGCAGGAGGTCCTGCAGGCCGATTTCAAGGACCTGCAGTGGATCATGAACGCGTACACGATCGCCTGCACGACCGTGCTGATGGCGACCGGAACGCTGGCCGACCGCTTCGGCCGCAAGCGCGTGTTCCTGCTCTGCATCGCGGCGTTCGGGCTGACCTCCCTGCTCTGCGGGCTCGCCTCGAATGTCGCCGTGCTGATCGCCGGCCGCTTCCTGCAGGGCATGGCCGGCGGAGCGATGTTCATCTGCACGGTCGCCGTGCTCTCGCACCAGTTCCGCGACGGCGCCGAGCGCAGCCGCGCCTTCGTCGCCTGGGGCGTGATCAGCGGCATCGGTCTCGGTTTCGGCCCGCTGATCGGCGGCTCCATCGCCGCCGTGTCGAGCTGGCAGTGGGTATTCCTGATCCAGGTACCGCTCGCCGCGATCGCGCTGTTGCTGGCCCGGGTCCACGTGCAGGAATCGCGCGATCCCAATGCGACGCATCTCGATCTCGCCGGCATCGCCGCGCTGTCGGTCGCCGTGTTCGCCCTGACCTTCGCCATCACGCAGGGACCGGATCTCGGTTTCGCGAGCCCGGCCACGCTCGCGATCGTCGCGACCAGCGTCCTCGCGTTCGCCGCGTTCGTGCGCGTGGAACGCCGGCATCCGCATCCGATGTTCGACTTCTCCGTGTTCCGCATCCGCGCGTTCGCCGGCGCGATCGTCGGCTGCGTCGGCATGAACTTCAGCTACTGGCCGCTGATGATCTACCTGCCGATCTATTTCCAGGGCGTGCTCGGCTACGACAGCACGACGTCCGGCCTGTTCCTGCTCGCCTACACGCTGCCGTTCCTCGTCGCGACGCCGGTGGCGGAACACCTGCTGCGGCGCTTCGGCGCGCGCTTCGCCGTCTCGTTCGGGCTCTCGGTGATCGGCACGGGTTTCCTGCTGATGTTCCTCGGCAGCAACGCCCAGCAGGCGAGCGGCTGGACCCTGCTCCCCGGAACCCTGCTCGCCGGCATCGGCATCGGCCTGACCAACACGCCGGTCACGAACACGACGACGGCCGCGGTATCCGGCGATCGCGCCGGCATGGCTTCCGGCATCGACGTCAGCGCGCGCCTGATCGCATTGGCGATCAACATCGCGGTGATGGGCTTGCTGCTGCAGGAAGGCGTGCGCGCGCATCTCCTCGATGCGCTCGACGGCACGTCCGACGCGGCGCAAGTGGCCGCAATGGCCGAGCGCATCGCCGCGGGAAGCACGTCCGGTGCGTACGCGCACGCCGCGCTCGCGCACGGCTTCGACTGGGTGCTGCTGTACGGCGGCCTCGGCGTCCTGGCGCTGGCGGCGGCGAGCCGTTTCGTTTTCGGTGCGCCGGGGCGCCGGCGCGATGACGCGCCCGGCACGGCCCCCGTAGCAGCCGGCATCGCCGGTCCGCAAGCGACCCCCTGCGATCCCTGACCGGGGGCGGACCTGCCCCCGACGACTCGGCGCGTCCGCGCGCCTCATCCCAACNNCATTCTCTTGATCCCCAGCGGTTCTGGTGATCATTAACGTGAGGTGAACAGATGCCGGCAAAGCCGAATCTCGCAAATGCAGTAGCCGTCGTCACCGGCGCCACGCGCGGCATCGGCCTCGAAACCGTGCGGCAGCTCGCGCAGGCCCAGGTCCACGTGCTGCTCGCCGGCCGTGACGGCGCCAAGGCGGCGGAAGCCGCGCGCGCGCTGAAGGACGCCGGCCTCGACGTCGAGCCGATCGCCCTCGACGTGACCGACGCCGCCAGCATCGCGGCGGCCGCGGAGGAAATCGAGCGCCGCCACGGCCGCCTCGACATCCTCGTCAACAACGCCGGCGTCCTCGCCGACGATTGGGCGAAGAAGCCATCCGAGCAGACACTCGACACCTGGCACTACACCTTCGAAACGAACCTGTTCGCCGTCGTCGCGGTGACGCAGGCGCTGTTGCCCTTGCTGAAGAAGTCGGACGCCGGCCGCATCGTCAACGTGTCGAGCATCCTCGGCTCCAACGCGCTGCACGCCGAACCGTCTTCCGGCATCTACGACGTCAAGGTGCCGGCCTACAACGTGTCGAAGACGGCGGTGAACGGCTGGACCGTGCATCTCGCGCACGAGTTGCGCGGCACGTCGATCAAGGTCAACGCGATCCACCCCGGCTCGGTCAGGACCGACATGAACGCACAGGGCGATCTCGACGTCGCGACCGGCGCGAAGACGAGCGTGCAACTCGCGCTGATCGGAGCGGACGGCCCGAGCGGCAGCTTCTCGCATCTCGGCCAGGTCCTGCCCTGGTAGATTCCGCACCCGCAGGCGGCGGCGTAGACTGGCTCCATGCGCCACCGCCTGCCGACCGCGCTGGGCTTCCTGCTGCTGCCGTGCCTCGCGCCGGCGGCCGACGCGTTCAAGTGCACGGCCGCCGACGGCTCGGTCAGCTTCCAGGATCACCCCTGCCGCGCCGCCACCCGCCAGGAAGCGCTGCGGCTGCCCGGCTACGCGCCACCCCCGCCGGTCGCAACG
>DBMH01000016.1 GCA_002297645.1 Rhodanobacteraceae bacterium UBA703
CGCTCGAAGGGCGCGCGTTCCGGCCGCGACGGCGGTTCCAGCAGCAGCGGCCGGTCGCCCTGCGCGAGCCGGGCCAGCGCGGCGGCGATCTCGATCGCCGGCACGTTGCGTTCCTGTTCGAACTGCTCGATCAACTGGCGGAACAGGCCGAGGTCGTCGGAGGCCAGCGCGTCGGCGATGCGCTGCTTGAACTTCGTGATGCGCTGGTCGTTGACCGCCTCGACGCTGGGCAGCTGCATCTCGGCGATCGGCTGGCGCGTGGCGCGCTCGATCGCCATCAGCAGGCGCTTCTCGCGCGGCGCGACGAACAGGATCGCCTCGCCGCTGCGGCCGGCGCGACCGGTGCGGCCGATGCGGTGCACGTAGGCCTCGGTGTCGGTCGGGATGTCGTAGTTCAGCACGTGGCTGATGCGCTCGACGTCGAGGCCGCGAGCAGCGACGTCGGTGGCGACCAGGATGTCGAGCTTGCCGTCCTTGAGCTGCCCGATCGTGCGCTCGCGCTGCGCCTGCGCGAGGTCGCCGTTGATCGCGGCGGCGGCGAAGCCGCGCGCCTGCAGCTTTTCGGCGAGTTCCTCGGTGGCCTGCTTGGTACGCGCGAACACGATCATCGCGTCGAACGGTTCGGCCTCGAGGATGCGCGTCAGCGCATCGAGCTTCTGCACGCCGCTCACCCACCAGTAGCGCTGGCGGATGTTCGCCGCGGTGGTCGTCTTCGCCTTGATCGTGATCTCGGCCGGCTCGCGCAGGTAGGTCTGCGCGATGCGCCGGATCGGCGCGGGCATGGTCGCGGAGAACAGCGCGACCTGGCGCGTCTCCGGGGTTTTCTTCAATACCGTCTCGACGTCTTCGATGAAGCCCATGCGCAGCATCTCGTCGGCTTCGTCGAGCACCAGCGTGGTCAGCTCGGACAGGTCGAGCGAGCCGCGCTCGAGGTGGTCGATGACGCGTCCCGGCGTGCCGACGACGACGTGCGTGCCGCGCTTGAGTCCCCCGAGCTGGGGTATGTAGCTCTGGCCGCCGTAAATCGGCAGCACGCGGAAGCCCGGCAGGTGCGTGGCGTAGCGCTGGAACGCCTCGGCGACCTGGATCGCGAGTTCGCGCGTCGGGGCCAGCACCAGCGCCTGCGGCTTGGTCCTGGAGAGATCCAGGCGCGACAGGACCGGCAGCGCGAACGCGGCGGTCTTTCCGGTTCCGGTCTGGGCCTGCCCGAGCACGTCGCGGCCTTCCAGCAGCGGCGGGATCGTGGCGGCCTGGATCGGCGAGGGAGTCTCGTAGCCGACCGCGGACAGCGCCTGCAGCAGCGTGTCGGCGAGGCCGAGATCGGAAAAGGAGACAGTTTCGGGAGCGACTTCGCGGTCCGCGTTCGACATGGGATGGAGCGGCGGTGCCGCGGCAGGAGGGCGGCCCAGTTTACCGCGCGCGCGGCTTGCGCGCCGAATTGCGCATATACTCGGTGCGCGCCGATCCCGGCGCCTGGAACCATCGAGGTCGCCTCCGCTTGGCTACGTCGGAACAACGCGCCCGGCCGCGCAAGGCCGCTACCCCCGCGGCCGCCAAGGCCGCCCCGGTCAAGAAGACCGCCGCATCCGCGAAATCCGCAACGGCGAAATCCGCCGCCACGAAGAAGACCGTCGCCGCGAAGAAGGTCGTCGCAGCGAAGAAGGTCGTCGCAGCGAAGAAAGTCGTCACCGCCGGAAAGGCGGTCCCGGCCAAGAAGGCGACGGTGACGAAGAAGACCGCCGTCGCCGGGAAGGTCGCTGCGACGAAGAAGGCAGCGCCGGCGAAGAAAGCCGCCGCCCCGCGCAGCGCGAAAAAAACGACGGCCAAGCCGGCCGCCGCGCCGCGCGCCCGCACCAAGCCGAAGGTGCTGGATCCGTTCGAACGCCTGCGCGCGCTCGTGCGCGAGGCGCTGGACAACCTCAAGGCCAACGACGTGGCGGAGATCGACGTGCGCGGCAAGAGCTCGGTCGCGGACCTGCTCGTCGTCGCCAGCGGAACCTCGACGCGTCACGTGAAATCCCTCGCCGAAGAGGTGGTCCGCAAGGCAAAGCAGGCCGGACAGCCGCCGATCGGCGTCGAAGGCGAGCGCGAGGCCGAATGGGTGCTGGTCGACCTCGGCGACGTGATCGTGCACGTGATGCTGCCGCGGACGCGCGAGTTCTACGGTCTCGAACGACTGTGGAGCGTCGGCCACGGCAACGAAGTCGCGGCGTGACGTGAGCCTCCCGGCGAGCAGCGCGGCCACTTTGCGTGGCCGCCTCTCGGTACGGGCCGCCACGGGAGGCCGCTGGTGAAGGTGCGCCTGATCTCGGTCGGCGAACGCATGCCGGCCTGGGTCGCGGACGGCTTCGCCGAATACCGCAAGCGCCTTTCGCGGGAGCTGCCGCTCGACCTGCTGGAGATTCCGCTGGGCGCGCGCGGCAAGGGGCGCGATCCCGCCCGTGCGATCGCCGACGAGGGCGCCGCGGTCCTCGCGGCGCTGCCGAAGAACGCCCATGTCGTCGCGCTCGACGGTCGGGGCAAGCCGTGGTCGAGCGAGCAGCTCGCCGACGAACTGGCGCGCTGGCGCATGTCCGGACGCGACCTCGCGATCCTCGTCGGCGGTCCCGACGGCCACGCCGCCGAGGTGCTGGCACGCGCCGACCAGCGCTGGTCCCTGGGGCCGCTGACCCTGCCGCACATGCTGGTGCGGCTCATCCTGGTCGAGCAGATCTACCGCGCGATGTCGATCAACGCCGGGCATCCGTACCATCGCGCCGGCTGACGCCGGCGGCGCCCGCGCCGCCGGGCTGGAGCGGGGTCAGATCGGAGTGCGCAGCGCGTCGAGGGCGCGTTCCAGGCCACTGTCGTCGACGACGAACTCGACGACATTCGCCTTCAGGGTGTCGCTGAAGCGGAACTCGTAGCCGCCGGTGGCGAGCGGACGGAAATCCAGCGAGCCGCTGTGCGGGAAGGCGCACTCGACGGTGCCGCCCCTGCCGACGAGGGCGGCGCAATCGGCGAGCTGGGCCCTGGACACGTGCAGCCGGACCACGTGGGCGTCCCCGTAGGCGGAGATCGTGGGCTGGTCGCCGATGCGCTCGACGACGACGTTCTGGTACGGGCCGAAGCGCACGGCTTCGAGCGACGTGGCCGCGAGCAGGCCGAATACGACGGCGATCATGGTTCTCTCCTTGGGATCGGCCAGCGAGGGAAGGCCTTGGTTTCCGCGTGAATTCTGTGTGAAAACGACTCGGTCCCGTGTCACCGGATTTCAATTCGTTTCATTTCGGCGCGCCTTTTTCACAGAGTTCCCGGCGTGGATGCGGGTAGCCGGTCGATCGAGGACGCCGCCGCGTCGCGCGGTGCCCGATCAGTATGCGGGCGGCCGATGCGAAAACGATGACGCGAGTCGTTTTGCCGCGGAGCGGGAACGGCGCCGCTTCGCGAGCCGGCGCCGCGTTGCATCCGCTGGCGCATCGCGGCAGGCTGCCCGGCCCACGACGCTTCCGGATGCCCGACCATGACGACCCGGCTCTTCCTCGCCTCGCAATCGCCGCGCCGCCGCGAACTGCTGCGGCAGATCGGCGTCGACTACGAGGTCGTCGACGTCGACGTGCCGGAACGTCGCGAGCCGGGCGAGCCGCCCGAGGACTACGTCAGCCGTGTCGCGCGCGAGAAGGCCGGTGCCGGCCTGTTGCAGCTCGCCGCCGTACCCGGTGCAGTCGTGATGGGGGCCGACACGGAGGTCGTGCTGGACGACGAGGTCTTCGGCAAGCCCGCGGATGCGGCGGACGCGGCGGCGATGCTGCGACGGCTTTCCGGGCGCCGGCATCGCGTGGTGTCGACCGTCTGGCTGGTCGGCGCCGGCCGGGAGGAACACGCCACGAGCCTCTCCACGGTCGAGTTCATGGTGCTCGACGACGCGGCGATCGCCGCCTACGTGGCCAGCGGCGAGCCGTTCGGTCGCGCCGGCGCCTATGCCATCCAGGGGCGTGCCGGCGCCTTCGTCCGTCACCTGGAGGGCAGCTACAGCGGCGTCATGGGGCTGCCGCTGTACGAGACCGGCGAATTGCTGCGGCGCTTCGGTCGCGAGCGAGGCGCATCGTGATCGCGATGGAAGGCATGGCGTCGCCGTCGATGCTTCGCATTCGTTCCGCGTCCCCGGCGCGCGCCCGCGGCCGGAGACGCGTCGATACGGCTACTCGTCCGATTCGAAGCCGTCGTCGAAGATCGGATCGCGCGGATCGGCGTCGACGGTGAATTCGATGTAGGAGTCGGTGAAGGCGCCGCCGCCGGCCATCTCCGTCGCGAAGCGTCCCGGGCGGATCGTGCCGTTGTAGAGGTCCGAATTCTCGATCACGTAGTGGAACGTCCCCTGGCCGGACCAGCCGAGGTCGGCTCCGGACAGGCCGATGTGCGATTCCGCGGCGTCGAGCACCGGCACGTCGAACGTGTAGTGGAAGTCGGCCGCGTCCTGCGTGCCGCTCGTCGTGTAGTGGATGACCAGGGTCGTGCCGATGATGCGGCCGGTGATCGGGCCGTTCTCGTCGCCGAAGTAGCCGAACATGAATTCGTAGCTGGCCGTGTCCGGGAAATCGGTCCGGCGGACCAGGATCTCGGCGTTGGCCGGGGCGGCGAGCGCCAGGGCGAGGGCGATGGCGAGCGAGGTGCGGAACATGCGGGAAATCTCCGTGTGAGGCGTCCCCGATTGCAGCCCGGAACGGCCGCGGGAGTCATGACGGATTCCTGACGTCGGCCGGACCAATCGTGACGTCGGGCGGATCGACGGCCGGGCGCTCAGAACGCGGCCAGCCAGCGCGCGTCGAGTTCGAGTTCGGGCGCCTGGGCGAGGCGGTCGAGCCGCCGCCGCTCTTCCTCGGCCTCGTCGTGTCGTTCGCTGGCGCGCAAGGCGGCGATGCGCAGGGCAATCGCTTCCGGATGCTGTTGCAGCCAGGGCTTCCACTGGGCCCGCGCCAGCAGGTCCGCCGGGCGGCCCAGGACGAGCTGCCAGCGGCCGAGCTGGAACAGGGCGGCCTGCAGGACCGCTCCGTTCGAGCGCGTGTCGGCGTCGAGGATCCGTTCGAGCGCGGCGGCGGCGCCGGCGAGGTCGCCGTCGGCGCCGTTTTCGAGCGCGTCGATCAACGGCATCCAGTCGCGCCAATGCCGGGCTTCGGCCTCGGCCGTGCGCCGGCGGAATTCGTTCGCGGCGGCATGCGCGCGCGCCGCGTCGCCCGCCTGCGCGGCGACCGCCACGGTCTCCACCAGTACCTGGGAGGCATTCCGTTCCATCGACGCCTCGTCGTAGAGGCGGCGCGCCCGGTCCAGTTCGGCGAATGCGCCCTGCCAGTCGTGCCGGCGCGCCAGCAGTCCGGCCAGCGCCCAGCGGGCCTCGGCCTGCCAGTACGGATTCTTCTCGCGCTCGGCGGCCGACAGCAACTGCGCGGCGAAGCGCTGCGCTTCCTCGTGGCGTTCGAACGGAGCGAGCATCCAGACCAGCTGCGTCCCGTTCAGTACCTGCAGGTCCAGGTCCCCGCGGGTGCGGGCCAGTCCAAGCGCCTGCTTGAACAGGGCCATCGCGTCGATCAGGTGTCCCTGGTTGGCTTCGGTCGCGCCGAGGTTGCCCAGGATGGCGCCCTCGAGATAGGCGTCGCCGGCCGCCCGGGCGGCGTCGAGGCCGTTGCGCAGCGTCGCGGCGGCGGCGCTCGCATCGCCGCCGCCGTTGTCTAGGCTGGCGAGATTGAGCAGCGCCGACGCTTCGTCGCGGCGGTTGCCGGCGGCGCGCGCCAGCGCCAGGGCCTGTTCGAAGCAACGGCGTGCTTCGGCGAAGCGTCCCCGTTCGTCTTCGATCGAGCCGTAGGCGATCAGCAGGTCGACCCGGGAGGGCAGGGGTTGGCGTTCGGGCAGGGCGGCCAGTGCCTGGTCGAGCAGTGCCGCGGAGCCGTCGAGGTCGCCGCGTGCGAAGGCGAGCCAGGCGAGCTGCTTCAGGGCCGGAACCAGCAGCCCGGTGTCGCCGCGTTCGCGTGCCGCGGCGGCGACCTTGAGCGCATTGTCCCGGCTTTGGTCGGGCTCTCCGCTGCGCGCCTGCGCCTGCGCGAGTCCGAGACGGGGCCAGGCGAGGCCGGGATCGTGGTCCAGGCAGATCGAGAAGTACTTCTTCGCGGCCAGCGGATCGCCGCGCAACTGCGCATCGAGGCCG
>DBMH01000234.1:0-8821 GCA_002297645.1 Rhodanobacteraceae bacterium UBA703
CGCTCGGCCTCGGCCGCACGCGCCTCGTCGACGGCGGCGGCGACCGCGGCGCGGGTCTTGCCCCAGAAGTCGAAGTCGTACTGGAACTGCAGGCTGAGGTCGCCCTGGTTGTACCAGTTGAAGCCGAGGAACTGCGCCGGAATCAACCCGTGGTCGCTCATGCGCTGGCGCTGCACTTGCGCACCCGCCTGCACGGACGCGCCGCCGGCGGCGCGCGCGATCTCGATCGCGCTCAGGGCGGTGCCGAAGCGCTTGCGCGCCTCGTCCAGCGACGGCGCCTTGGCGAGGGCCTTCCGCTCCAGCGCATCGAGCTGGTCGTCCTGGTAGCGCTTCCACCATTCGGTGCCGGGCCACGCGCCGTTCCGGGCCACGTCGACGCCGGCGAGCGGCGCCTCGTCACGGAGCGCGGGCAGGTCCGGCTTGGGGGGAATCGAGCAGCTCGCGAGAGCGAGCGCAGCAGTCAGTGCAGCGAGGCGGCAGGCGACGCGGGTCATCGGGCAGGTCGGGATCGTGGAGGCGGCGCGGCCGGCGCCGAACTTAACGATACTAGCCAGTTCTGTAATTCCCGGCAACGGGCCTTCCGTCGACCGGACCGGTTTTGTTCAGCGATAGCCGTTCAGCGATAGTCGCGGTGGCAGGCGTCGCACCCTTGCGAGACCTTCGACAGCGCCTCGGCCTGGAGCGGGCAGGTGGCGGACGGATCCCAGGCCGCGATCGACGAACGCAGGTCCTGCGAGTACTTCTCGAAGACGCGATCCTTGGCGCCGCTGGCCAGCAGCGCCCGCTCGAGGTCGCCGGCGAGCAAGGTCAGGTGGGCTTGCGCGCCGCGCATCGCGGCGGGATCGCAACGATCGCGCCGCGAAGCTTCGCGCGCCTCGCCGAGTTCGTGTTGCATCACGACCATGAGCGCGCGCGGCCACGCATGCCTGCGCTGCAGTGCGCTGGCGGCGGTCATCGCGAGCAGGGCGCCGAACAGTGCGCCGCCGACCAGGCAGATCAGGTAGCGCATGCCTCAGACTTCCCCGAGCGGGGTGCGGCGCTTGCGCAGGTTGGCCAGCAACAGCGTGGCGAGACCGAGCAGGATCTCGTCGATGAACGGGATGACGTCGGGAATCAGGAGGTCCAGTACGAACAGCGTGGCCACCAGCGCGGCCAGGCGCGGGAAACGCAGGTTTTGCGCCCTGCGCAGCAGGGCGCCCGTCAGGGGATTGGGCATTGCGGGCTCCGAAGTGATCCGGCGCCTTACCATGCGGCCGGGACCCGGCTGGCGCAAGCGCCGCTACGGCGACGTTTCCGCCGGCGCATCCGCCGAATCGCGGAAATCCTTGCCGCTGCGCTCTACAAGGCGCAGGGCGAGCCGGTCCGGCAGGATCTTGAGCAAGCCCTTGATGAGGCGGTTGACGCGACCGCTGACGTGCACGACGTCGCCGCGCTCGACGGCGGCCAGCGCCTCGCGCACGACCGGTTCGGCGTCCATCCACATCCAGCGCGGCAGCCGGCGCATTTCCTCGCGCGTGCCGGTGACGTCGTGGAACTCCGAATACGTGAAGCCGGGGCAGAGCGCGCAGACGCGCACGCCATGTGGCCTGTTCTCCAGCGCCAGGGCCTGCGAGAACCGGATCAGGTACGCCTTCGAGGCGGCGTACAGCGTATGGCCTGCCGGCGCGGGGATCATGCCGGCCAGCGAGGCGACGTTGACGATGCGTCCGCTGCGGCGGGCACGCATGTCCGGCAGCAGGCGGTGGCAGAGTTCCGCCGGGGCCGTCATCAGGACCTGGATGAAGTCGGCGTGCGTCTGCCACGGGCGCGACACGAAACTGCCGGGCACGCCGTATCCCGCATTGTTGACCAGCGTGTCGACGTGCAGCCCGCGCTGCCGGATCTGTTCGTGCAGGAAGCGCGGCGCATCCGGATCGGCGAGGTCGCAGGGGATGCACTGCACGTCGATGTCGTGGCGCGTCCTCAGGTCGTCGGCGAGCGCGTCGAGGCGGTCCCCGCGCCGGGCGGTCAGCACGAGGGCGCGGCCGCGCGAGGCGAGTTCGCGCGCGAAAGCGGCGCCGATGCCGGCCGAGGCGCCGGTGACGAGTGCGTGCGTGGTTTCCATCGGGTCTCCGGTTGGCGGATCGCACGTTCCGTCATCCCCGAAGGACTTCGGGCGGGGCGGGCAGGGCAAGGGGACGTCGGGGCGGGCAGATCAACCGGCACAGGGTAGCGTTCCGGTCGATGCTGGCGATAGATGACGTGTGGAGGGCGGGGCGACCACGACGACCACGCCGGCGTTCTTGCGTGGTTATGATGCGGGACGGACAGCTCCGGGCTGGCAGAGGGCGGCGATGAGCGGCGGGTTCGCGACCTCATGCGTCTTCCTGCTGGCGGCGATGGCCGATCACGTGGTCATCTCCCGCGTGCCGATGATCCTGCGCATGCCCGGCACCGGCTTCATCCGCGGCATCGCGCTGATCGGTGCGATCGGGATGCCGGGCCATGCCGGCAGCGCATCGGAGGCGGCCGCCGGCTTCATCGCTGTCCCCCAGGGCGCGGGCAGTGTCGCAGGCGGCCATGTCGTCACCGATGCCTGCGGGCGATGTTCAATGACGACGGGAAACCGGAAGAGAGGGGCGGATGGTGGTTTCGCGCATGCCTAGGGTCGAGCCGCGGCAGGTATTCCAGTGGCTCAGCTACCTGCAGTATCCGGCGCTGCTGGTGGCGCTGTTCCATGCCTTCCAGCCGCTCCTGCACAACATGCAGGGGATGGCGGAGGCCTACAACGCGTCCCTGTTGTACGCCGGTGTGGGGATCGGCATGTCGTCGCTGCAGGACCCGAGCCGGACCCAGAACACGATGTCGCGGAAAGTGTGGGAAGACCCGCGCAAGGGGTACTGGATGGTGTGGCTGCTGGCGGCGCAGACGCTGTCGTCGATCACGCTGGGCCTGCTGGGTACGTTGCTGGCCGAGTCGACCATGCTGGCGCAGCTTTCGCTCGGGCTGGTGGCCTTCGGGCTGGGCATGATCGGCCTGCTGAAGACGGCCATGGAGATGCGCGAGCACCATCGCCTGGACAAGCGGATCGCTACGGACGATGCAATGGCTCGGGAGGCGGGAGCCTGACGCCGCCGCGCGGGTGAGCGCGAGTCGCCTGGTGGCGACGATGCGTTCCTGCCTGGCCTGCAGCGCATGGCGTCCCGTACGAGCGCATTCACGGCGCCGGAGTTGTCGCCCGCGGCGAGCGTGGCTATCCTTGCGCGCCTTTTTGGGCTGGTACGGAATAGCCATGCGTCGCCCCCTGGTCGCCGGAAACTGGAAGATGCACGGAACGCGCGCGAGCGCGGCCGAGCTGGTCGGCGCTGTCGCCGCTGCGCTGCCCGGTGGCGTGGACGTCGCGGTGCTGCCGCCGTTCCCGTATCTCGACGGCCTGGTCACCCTGCACGGCGACAGCGGCATCGCGTTCGGCGCGCAGGACCTGAGCGAGCACGCGCAGGGTGCGTTCACGGGCGAGGTCGCCGGTGCGATGCTGAAGGACATCGGTTGCCGCTACGTGCTGGTCGGGCATTCCGAGCGGCGCCAGTACCATGCCGAATCCGACGGGCAGGTCGCGGCGAAGTTCGTCGCCGCCCAGGCCGCCGGGCTGGTGCCGGTCCTGTGCGTCGGCGAGACCCGCGCCGAGCGCGAGGGCGGAACGGCCGAGGCGGTGATCGCGCGCCAGCTCGATGCGGTCGTCGCGCGTGCCGGCATCGCCGCGTTCGCCCAGGCCGTGGTCGCCTACGAGCCGGTATGGGCGATCGGTACCGGCCTGACCGCCTCGCCGGGGCAGGTGCAGGAAATTCATTCGTTCATCCGTGACAAATTCGTTCGGCTCGATGCTACAATAGCGAACTCGCTGCAGCTCCTTTACGGAGGCAGCGTCAAACCCGCCAATGCAGTCGAGTTGTTCGGACAACCGGATGTCGATGGCGGATTGATCGGCGGAGCTTCGCTGGTGGCGTCGGATTTCATCGCCATCTGTGAAGCCGCCCAGGTGTAACGAGTCTCCGGATCATGCTGTCCATCGTTGCTAACATTCTTTATGTGCTGATCGCGATCGCCATGATCGTCCTGATCCTCCTGCAGCGCGGCGCTGGCGCCGCGGCGGGGTCGGGCTTCGGTGGCGGCGCGTCGGCCACCGTCTTTGGTGCGCGCGGCTCGGCGAATTTCCTGTCGCGCAGCACGGCGGTACTCGCAGGTTTGTTCTTCCTGCTCAGCCTCGGCATGGGCATCTACGCCAGTCGCTCGGGCGCTCCGTCCATTGCGGCGGATGATCTGGGCCTCATGTCCGGAGTCGCCGCCCCGGCGAAGCCGGATGCCGCGGCGGCGCCTGCGTCGAACGGCGAAGTTCCGCAGCCGGCAGCGGCTCCGGCGGCTTCGCCCGAGAAGCCGCAGCCGACGGCGAACGAGGCGGCCGACAAGCCCGCGGCGACCGATGGCGGCAAGCCGGCCGCCGATGCGCCGAAGGATGGGGGGAAGGACGGAAAGTAAGCTGTGCCCAGATGGCGGAATTGGTAGACGCACTACCTTGAGGTGGTAGCGACGCAAGTCGTGGAGGTTCGAGTCCTCTTCTGGGCACCAATTGATCGGTCGGTTGCGCTTCGGTGCGGTTCTGCCGAAGCGGAATCCGGCTGGTCTTCTTTACCGTCGTCGCCCGGTTCCGTCCGGAGCGATCGCTGATGCGCTGCCAGGCGCGGAGGTGTGTGTGCTCACCGAGTATTTTCCGGTGCTGTTGTTCTTCGTCGTCACCGCGATCGTCGGCATCGCGCTGATCCTGATCGGCAATCTCTTCGGGCCCAGGCGCCCGCAAGCCGAGAAGTACTCGGCCTACGAATGCGGCTTCACGGCGTTCGAGGACGCGCGCATGCGCTTCGACGTGCGCTACTACCTGTTCGCCATCCTCTTCATCATCTTCGATCTCGAGATCGCGTTCGTCTTCCCGTGGGCGACGGTGTTCTCGAAGCTCGGCCTGCTCGGTCTGGTCGAGATGGGCATGTTCCTGGCGCTGCTGGTGCTCGGGTTCGTCTACGTCTGGAAGAAGGGAGCCCTCGAATGGGAGTGATCGAGCGCATCGGCGAGTCGATGCACAACCCGGCGCCGGTCAACGTCGTCGACGACATCCTGCGCCCCGGTGACGACAATCCCCTGATCCAGCGCGGCTTCGCCACCGCGCGTCTCGACGAGCTCGTCAACTGGGCGCGCACCGGCTCGATGTGGCCGATGACGTTCGGCCTGGCCTGCTGCGCCGTCGAGATGATGCACGCCGGCGCCGCGCGCCTGGACCTCGACCGCTACGGCGTGATCTTCCGTCCGTCGCCGCGCCAGTCCGACGTCATGATCGTGGCCGGTACGCTGGTCAACAAGATGGCGCCGGCACTGCGCAAGGTCTACGACCAGATGCCCGACCCGAAATGGGTCATCTCGATGGGGTCGTGCGCGAACGGTGGCGGTTACTACCACTATTCCTATGCCGTCGTGCGCGGCTGCGATCGCATCGTGCCGGTCGACGTCTACGTGCCGGGCTGCCCGCCGACGGCGGAGGCGCTGATCCACGGCATTCTGCAGTTGCAGAAGAAGATCCGCCGCACGAACACGATTGCTCGCTGAGATTCGGACTTGCCTCGCATCGCCGACGCCTGCGACGGCCTAGGCTGCGGGTCGGGATCAGGCACGACGCCGACGGCGGGACGCGGCAGGGACGCGGGTGCACTTGAACAGTGATAGAGCGATGAGCGAAGCCAAATCACAATTCGCGCAGAAACTCGAGGCGTTGCTCGGCCAGAAGCTGGCGACGCTGTCCGAGGAGCGCGGCGAAACCACGATCGAGGTGCTGCCGGAGAACTGGCTCGCCGCCGCGGCCCTGCTGCGCGACGACGCCGGCTTGCACTTCGAGCAGCTCGTCGACCTCTGCGGCGTCGACTACCTGTCCTGGGGCGATGCCGAGTGGGATACCACCGACGTCTCCTCGGAAGGCTTCTCGCGCGGCGTCGAAGGGGCCGGGCCGGGCCGCTTCAGCTGGGCCAACCGTCCGCATCCGGCGCACATCCCGCACCGGTTCGGCGTCGTCGTGCACCTGCTCTCGCTCAAGTACAACCGTCGCCTGCGCGTGCGCGCGCACTGCGCGGACGACGAGCTTCCGGTACTGCCGTCGCTGGTCGGCCTCTGGCCGAGCGCCGACTGGTTCGAGCGCGAGGCGTTCGACCTGTTCGGCATCGTGTTCGAGGGCCACCCGGACCTGCGCCGCATCCTGACGGACTACGGTTTCGTCGGCCACCCGTTCCGAAAGGACTTCCCGCTGATCGGCAACGTCGAGGTGCGTTACGACCCGGAGAAGCAGCGCGTCGTGTACGAGCCGGTGACCTCGGTCGAGCCGCGCGTGCTGGTGCCGCGCACGATCCGCGACGATTCGCGCTACGAGCAGGCGGATGCCGAGCGCAAGGCCGGAGGCGCGAAGTAGGGCCATGCAGGAAATCAAGAACTACACGATGAACTTCGGCCCGCAGCATCCTGCTGCGCACGGCGTGCTGCGCCTGGTGCTGGAGATGGACGGCGAGACCATCGTGCGCGCCGATCCGCACGTCGGCCTGTTGCACCGCGCGACCGAGAAGCTGGCCGAATCCAAGCCGTTCAACCAGTCGATCGGCTACATGGACCGCCTGGACTACGTTTCGATGATGTGCAGCGAGCACGCCTACGTGCGCGCCATCGAGAACCTGCTCGGCGTCGAGGTGCCGGACCGCGCGCAGTGGATCCGCACGATGTTCGACGAGATCACGCGCATCCTGAACCACCTCATGTGGCTCGGTTCGAACGCGCTCGATCTCGGCGCGATGGCGGTGTTCCTGTATGCGTTCCGCGAGCGCGAGGAGCTGATGGACTGCTACGAGGCGGTCTCCGGCGCGCGCATGCACGCGACCTACTACCGCCCGGGCGGCGTCTATCGCGACCTGCCCGAGCAGATGCCGAAGTACGCCGAGTCGAAGTGGCACAAGGGCAAGGATCTCGAGCGCCTGAACGAGTGGCGCGGCGGCTCGATGCTCGATTTCCTCGACGCGTTCACGCAGGACTTCCCGCGCCGCGTCGACGAATACGAGACCCTGCTGACGAACAACCGCATCTGGAAGCAGCGTACGGTCGACATCGGCGTCGTTCCGCCGGAGCAGGCGCTGGCGTGGGGCATGTCCGGCCCGATGCTGCGTGGTTCCGGCATCGAATGGGACCTGCGCAAGAAGCAGCCGTACGCGAAGTACGCCGAGGTCGACTTCGACATCCCCGTCGGCGTCAAGGGCGACTGCTACGACCGCTATCTCGTGCGCGTCGAGGAGATGCGCCAGTCCAACCGCATCATCAAGCAGTGCGTCGACTGGCTCAGGAAGAACCCGGGGCCGGTGATGGTGCGCAACTTCAAGGTCGCGCCGCCTTCGCGTGTCGAGATGAAGGACGACATGGAAGCGCTGATCCACCACTTCAAGCTGTTCACGGAAGGTTACTCGGTGCCGGCCGGCGAGACCTACGCCGCCGTCGAGGCGCCGAAGGGCGAGTTCGGCATCTACCTCGTGTCCGACGGCGCGAACAAGCCGTTCCGCCTGAAGTGCCGCGCGCCGAGCTTCGTGCACCTGTCGTCGATGGACGCGATCGTGCGCGGACACATGCTGCCGGACGTCGTCGCGATGATCGGCACCTACGACGTGGTTTTCGGAGAGGTCGACCGATGAGAGCGACGGGTACTTGGGACGAGGTCAAGGACGTCGATCCGCTGGCCGCGTTGAACGCGCACACGCGCGAGCACATCGACCACTGGGTCGCGAAGTTCCCGCCGGACCGCAAGCGCTCCGCGCTGATCCAGGGCCTGTGGGCCGCACAGGAGCAGAACGGCGGCCACCTCACCGACGACCTCATCGTCGCGGTGACGAAATACCTCGGCCTGCCGCAGATCTGGGGCTTCGAGGTCGCGACGTTCTACTCGATGTTCGAGACGCAGCCGGTCGGCCGCCACAACGTCGCGATCTGCACGAACATCTCCTGCTGGCTCAACGGCGCCGAGGACATCGTGCGCCACTGCGAGCAGAAGTACGGCATCAAGCTCGGCGAGACCAGCGCGGACGGCCGCATCTACCTCAAGAAGGAAGAGGAATGCCTGGCCGCCTGCTGCGGCGCGCCGATGATGGTCGTCAACGGCCATTACCACGAGAAGCTGACGATCGAGAAGGTCGACACGATCCTCGACGAATTGAAGTAGACACACCATGGCATACGGCGCAGCACCGCAGGAACACCAGGTCGTCTACACGACGCTGCATTTCGAGCAGCCGTGGACGCTGGACAACTATCTGAAGGTCGACGGCTACAAGGCGTGGAAGAAGATCCTCGCCGAGAAGCCCGATCCGGCGACGATCGTCGACGAGGTCAAGAAGAGCGGCCTGCGCGGCCGCGGCGGCGCGGGCTTCCCGACCGGCCTCAAGTGGTCGTTCATGCCCAAGGGCGACGTGCAGAAGTACATCCTCTGCAATTCGGACGAATCCGAGCCCGGCACCTGCAAGGACCGCGACATCCTGCGCTTCAACCCGCATGCGGTCGTCGAGGGCCTCGCGATCGCCTGCTACGCGACCGGTTCGACCGTCGCCTACAACTACCTGCGCGGCGAGTTCCACCACGAGCCGTTCGAGCATTTCGAGGCGGCGCTGAAGGACGCCTACGCAGCCGGCCTGCTCGGCAAGAACATCGGCGGCAGCGGCATCGACGTCGACATCCACGCGGCGCTCGGCGCCGGCGCCTACATCTGCGGCGAGGAAACCGCGCT
>DBMH01000234.1:8831-22845 GCA_002297645.1 Rhodanobacteraceae bacterium UBA703
TACGGCAAGCCGACCACGATCAACAACACCGAGACCTACGCTTCCGTACCGGCGATCCTGCGCAAGGGCGCCGACTGGTTCATGGAGCAGGGCAAGCCGAACAACGGCGGCCCGAAGATCTTCTCGGTCTCCGGCCACGTGAACCGGCCGGGCAACTACGAGATCAAGCTCGGCACGCCGTTCAAGGACCTGCTCGAGATGGCCGGCGGCGTGCGCAACGGCAACAAGCTCAAGGCCGTGATTCCCGGCGGTTCGTCGATGCCGGTGCTGCCGGCCGCGACGATGATGGAACTCACGATGGACTACGACGCGATCCAGAAGGCCGGTTCCGGCCTCGGATCGGGCGCGGTCATCGTCATGGACGAGACCACCTGCATGGTGCGCGCCTGCCGCCGCATCAGCCAGTTCTACTTCAAGGAAAGCTGCGGCCAGTGCACGCCGTGCCGCGAAGGCACCGGCTGGATGTACCGCATGCTGTCGCGCATCGTCGACGGCAAGGCCGAGCTCGGCGATCTCCACATGCTCAAGGCCGCCGCCGGCCAGATCGAGGGCCATACGATCTGCGCGTTCGGCGAAGCCGCCGCCTGGCCGGTGCAGGGCTTCCTGCGCCACTACTGGGACGAGTTCGAGTACTACATCAAGAACGGCCGCTCGATCGTGGACGCGCGGTTGGAGGTTGCGGCATGAACGTGACGTATCGATCCGCGCGTCGGGAGTCGGGAATCGAGAATCGGGAATCGGCAAAGCCTCGGCTTTTGCTCTCCCCATTCCCCATTTCCCATTTCCCATTCCCGGCTCCGACGGGAGTGGCCGCATGAATGCGCAGCCTGCAGCACCGGCCGTGCCGCCGGACCACGTCACGGTCGAGATCGACGGCCAGTCGCTGGTCGTGCCGAAGAACTCGATGATCATTGCCGCGGCCGACAAGGCCGGCATCCAGATCCCGCGCTTCTGCTACCACGAGAAGCTGCCGATCGCCGCGAACTGCCGCATGTGCATGGTCGAGGTCGAGATGGGCGGGCGGCCGATGCCGAAGCCGCAGCCGGCCTGCGCGACGCCCGTCGCCGACGGCATGAAGATCCAGACGCAGTCGCAGCGCGCGCTGTCCGCGCAGCGCAATGTCATGGAATTCCTGCTGATCAACCATCCGCTCGACTGCCCGATCTGCGACCAGGGTGGCGAATGCGAGCTGCAGGACCTCTCGATGGGGTACGGCCGTTCGGTGAGCCGCTTCGTCGAGCAGAAGCGCACCATCCCGGACGAGGACCTCGGCCCGCTGGTCGAGACCGAGATGACGCGCTGCATCCAGTGCACACGCTGCGTGCGCGTGATGAGCGAAGTCGCCGGCACCTACGAGCTCGGCGGCATGGAGCGCGGCGAACGCCTTCAGATCGGCACCTACGTGGGCAAGCCGCTGATGAGCGAACTGTCCGGCAACGTCATCGACGTGTGCCCGGTCGGCGCGCTGACGAACAAGCCTTTCCGATTCAAGGCGCGCGCCTGGGAACTGATCGCGCGCGAGTCGATCGGCTACCATGACGCGCTCGGCTCGAACCTCTGGCTGCACACGCGCCGTGGCGAGGCGCTGCGCGCCGTGCCGCGTGACAACGAGGCGATCAACGAGTGCTGGCTGTCGGATCGCGACCGCTACTCGAACGACGCGTTGCGCGCCGACGACCGCGCGACGAAGCCGATGATCCGTCGCAACGGCGAGCTGGTCGAGACCACCTGGGCCGAGGCGCTCGCGTTCGTCGCCGACCACCTGCGCACCGCGCGCGGCGACGTCGGCGCGCTGCTCGCGCCGCTGGCCTCGAACGAGGAAGGGCATCTGCTCGGCAAGCTGCTGCGCGGCCTCGGCAGCGACAGCATCGACCATCGCCTGCGGACGCTGGATTTCTCCGACGCGCCATTCGCGCCTACCTTCGAGATGCCGGTCGCCGACATCGAGAAGGCGAAGACGATCCTGCTCGTCGGCTGCAATCCGCGCCACGAAATGCCGCTGTTGAACCATCGCCTGCGCAAGGCGGTGAAGGGCGGCGCAAAGGTCTATGCGATCAACCCGGTCGACTTCGACCTGAACTTCGACCTCGCCGGCAAGACGATCGCGACGCCATCGGCGATGCTCGACGCGGTGTTAGCCTTGGCCAAGGCCGCGAACGATCTCGGCCATCTGCCGGAATCCTCGGCGCTGGCGCAGGCGATCTCCGGTCTCGACGCCGGTGCGGCGTCCGGTGCGTGGATCAAGGCACTGGCCGATGCCGCGTCGTCCGTCGTGATCCTCGGCGAGGGCGCCGTGCAGCACCCGTCCGCGGCCTGGCTGCGCGCAGCGGCCCGTTTCATCGCCAAGGCCACCGGTTCGGCCTGCAACGAGATTCCGTCCGGTGCGAACGCGCTGGGTCTCGCCCGCGCCGGCGCGCAGCCGCAGACGAACGGGCGCGATGCGGGGGGCATGCTGGCGAGCGCGCCGAAGCATCTGGTCGTCTATCACGCCGGTTCGCAGGACACCTCGGCACCGGCCGCGTTCGACCATGCGCGCAGCACGGCGGACTTCTGCGTCTACATCGGCGCGTTCGCCTGCAGCGGAGTCAAGCGCACGGCGCATGCCGTGCTGCCGATCGGCCTGCCGCCCGAAATCGACGGCAGCTACACGAACGTCGACGGCTTCACGCAGGTCGTCGCCGCCGCCACCAAGCTGCCGGGTGACGCGCGTCCGGGCTGGAAGGTGCTGCGTGCGCTCGGTTCGGCGCTGTCGATCGACGGCTTCGGCTTCACCGAGATCGACGAAGTGCGCGCGCAGATGAGCGAGATCACCGCGCCCGTCGCCGGCTCGCCGGCGCCGCGCAAGGAGCCGGCCGCCGGACGCCTCGCCCGCGTCACAACGACCGCGATCTACCGCGCCGACGCCGTGTTGCGCCGCTCGCCCGCGTTGCAGGCGCATCCGCTGTCGCGTCCGGTCGCGCTGGTGCTGCATCCGGAAGATGCGCTCGCGCTCGGCCTCGGTGCCGGCACGAGCGCGAAGGTGTCCGGTTCGGCGGTGCTGCCGGTCGAGACGTCCGTGCGCGTCCCGCGCGGAGCGGCCTGGATCGAGGCGGGGCATTCCGCCGCCGCAGGCCTGCCGCCGTATGGCGCCACCCTCGACATCGTGAAGGCGTGACGACGACATGAACTGGATCCTCGACGCCTATCACTGGTGCGCCACGACCTTCCCGACGCTGACCATGGCGGTCGGCCTGTTCCTGTTCCCCATGCTGCCGCTGATCATCGCGGTGGCGATGTACGTGTGGTGGGAGCGCAAGGTCATCGGCTGGATGCACGTGCGCATGGGACCGAACAAGATCGGTCCGTTCGGTCTCGCGCAGACCTTCGCGGACGTGTTCAAGCTGTTGCTGAAGGAAGTCATCTACCCGAGCAGCGCGAACCGCAAGCTGTTCCTGATCGCTCCGCTGTGGGCGCTGATTCCGGCGTTCGCGGCCTGGGCCGTGATCCCGATCGGCCCGCACGTCGCGTGGTCGGACGCCAATGCGGGCCTGCTGTTCCTGCTCGCGATGACCTCGATGGGCGTGTACGGCATCATCCTCGCCGGCTGGGCGTCGAACTCGCGCTACGCCATGCTCGGCGCGATGCGCGCGGCGGCGCAGACGATTTCCTACGAGATCGCGATGGGCTTCTCGCTGGTCGGCGTGCTGGTCCTCGCGGGCAGCCTGAACCTGTCGGAGATCGTGCAGGCACAGGCCGGCGCCAAGGGCCTGTTCGACTGGTTCTGGTTCCCGCTGCTGCCGATGTTCGTGATCTATTTCGTCTCCGGCGTGGCCGAGACGAACCGCGCGCCGTTCGACGTCGCCGAGGGCGAGTCGGAAATCGTCGCCGGCTTCCACGTCGAGTATTCGGGGGCGCCGTTCGCGGTGTTCTTCCTGACCGAATACGCGAACATGATCCTGATTTCGTTCCTGGCGCCGATCCTGTTCCTCGGCGGCTGGCTGTCGCCGTTCCCGGCCTCGTGGGGCGTGCTCGGCGCGCCGGGCTGGTGGTGGTTCGTCGCCAAGGCGTTCTTCTTCGCCACCGCGTTCGTCTGGTTCCGCGCGAGCTTCCCGCGCTACCGCTACGACCAGATCATGCGGCTCGGCTGGAAGGTCTTCATTCCGATCACGATCGTCTGGGTGTTCGTCGCCGGGTGCCTGAAGTACTTCGGTTGGGTCACGGCGGGCGCCTGAGGCCAGAGCAATGAATCGAGTCACCTCCTATTTCAAGAGCCTGTTGCTGCTGGAGCTGCTGTCCGGCCTCAAGCTCACGTTCCAGTACCTGTGGCGCCCGAAGTACACCGTGCGCTACCCGATGGAGCACATTCCCAAGTCGAACCGCTTCCGCGGTCTGCACGCACTGCGCCGCTATCCGAACGGCGAGGAGCGCTGCATCGCATGCAAGCTCTGCGAGGCGGTGTGCCCGGCGCTGGCGATCACGATCGACTCCGCTCCGCGCGAGGACGGCACGCGCCGCACGACGCGCTACGACATCGACCTGTTCAAGTGCATCTTCTGCGGTTTCTGCGAGGAGAGCTGCCCGGTCGACTCGATCGTCGAGACCGGCATCCACGAATACCACTTCGAACAGCGCGGCGAGAACATCGTGACCAAGCCGAAGCTGCTGGCGATCGGCGACCGTTTCGAGAAGGACATCGCAGCGGCGCGGGCACAGGACGCGGCGTACCGATGAACGGACGCGTGGACATGGTTGTTTTTCCTTCTCCCGTCTGCGGGAGAAGGTGGCCCGAAGGGCCGGATGAGGGAAATGCGTGCGACGCATTCGCAAGGTCCGCCCTCACCCCGGCCCTCTCCCGCAAGCGGGAGAGGGGGAAAAGAGGAATGGCTGCATGAGCTTCCAACTGATCTGCTTCTACGCCTTCGCCGCGATCGCGGTCGGCGCCGCGCTGGCCGTGGTCACGGTGAAGAACCCGGTGCACGCGGCGCTCAGCCTGGTGCTGACGTTCTTCACGACCGCCTGCGTGTGGCTGCTGGCCGATGCCGAGTTCCTGGCGATCGCGCTCGTGCTGGTCTACGTCGGCGCGGTCATGGTGCTGTTCCTGTTCGTCGTCATGATGCTCGATCTCGACCTCGAACCGCTGCGCGAGGGCTTCATCCGCGCGCTGCCGTTCGGCGTGATCGTCGCGGTCGTCATGCTGGCGGAGATGCTGGCGCTGATCGGCGTGCGCTCCATGGACATCGTCGCGCCGGCGGATCCCGCCGCCGCGGCCGGCCTGTCGAACGTGGAATGGCTCGCCACCGCCCTGTTCAGCGAGTTCCTGCTGCCCTTCGAGGTCGCCGCGCTGATCCTGACGGTCGGCATCATCGCCGCGGTTCCTCTGACGTTGCGCCACCGCAAGGGCGTGAAGGCGCAGGATCCCGCGCGCCAGGTGCGCGTCGACCCGCGCGACCGCATCCGCGTCGTCAAGATGGCGGCCGAGACGTCCGCCGTCCAGAACGGGACCCTCCCGAACCAGGAGTCGAGCGCGCCATGATTCCCCTGTCGCACTACCTCACGCTCGGCGCGATCCTGTTCTGCATCGCGGTCGCCGGCATCTTCATCAACCGCAAGAACGTCATCACGCTGCTGATGGCCATCGAGTTGATGCTGCTCGCGGTCAACACGAACTTCATCGCGTTCTCGCGCTATCTCGGCGATCCGTCCGGGCAGGTGTTCGTGTTCTTCATCCTGACCGTCGCGGCGGCCGAGGCCGCCATCGGGCTCGCGATCCTCGTCGTGCTGTTCCGCAACCGCGCGACGATCAACGTCACCGAAATCGATAGCCTGAAGGGTTGAGCCGATGCCTTTGTCGAAAACCCTGCTGCTGACGATCGTGCTGGCGCCGCTGTTCGGCGCCGCGGTCGCCGGCCTGTTCCGTCGCCAGGTCGGTCGCGTCGGCGCCGCGGGCGTCACCATCGCCGGCGTCGCCCTGTCGTGCGCCCTGTCGCTCCACGTGCTGTACCAGCTCGCCTGGGGCGGGGCGCCGGTCTTCAACGAGAACCTCTACACCTGGTTCCAGGTCGGGCCGTTCGGCGCGCACGTCGGGTTCCTCGTCGACCGCCTGACCGCGATGATGATGGTCGTCGTGACGTTCGTCTCGCTGATGGTGCACATCTACACGATCGGCTACATGGCCGAGGACGACGGTTTCCAGCGCTTCTTCAGCTACATCGCGCTCTTCACCTTCTCGATGCTGATGCTGGTGATGAGCAACAACTTCCTGCAGCTGTTCTTCGGCTGGGAGGCGGTGGGCCTCGTCTCGTACCTGCTGATCGGCTTCTGGTTCAAGCGCCCGAGCGCGATCTTCGCGAACATGAAGGCGTTCCTCGTCAACCGCGTCGGCGACTTCGGCTTCCTGCTCGGCATCGCCGGCGTGCTGTACTGGTTCGGTTCGCTCGACTACGCGCAGGTGTTCCAGAACACGCTGGGCGACGCCGCGGCGACGCAGACAGTCGAGATCTTCGCCGGCCATCCCTGGCACGTGGCCACGATCGTCTGCATCTGCCTGTTCATCGGCGCGATGGGCAAGTCGGCGCAGGTGCCCCTGCACGTGTGGCTGCCGGACTCGATGGAAGGTCCGACGCCGATCTCGGCGCTGATCCACGCGGCGACGATGGTGACCGCCGGCATCTTCATGGTCGCGCGCATGTCGCCGCTGTTCGAGCTGAGCGAGACCGCGCTCAGCTTCGTGCTCGTCATCGGCGCCACCACCGCGCTGTTCACCGGATTGATCGGCGTCGTGCAGAACGACATCAAGCGCGTCGTCGCGTACTCGACGCTGTCGCAGCTCGGCTACATGACGGTCGCGCTCGGCGTGTCCGCCTACGCGGGCGGCGTCTACCACCTGATGACGCACGCGTTCTTCAAGGCGCTGCTGTTCCTCGGCGCCGGCTCGGTCATCGTCGCGATGCACCACGAGCAGGACATGCGCTACATGGGCGGCCTGAAGAAGTACATGCCGATCACCTGGATCACGATGTGGCTGGGTTCGCTCGCGCTCGCCGGGGCACCCGCGTTCTCGGGCTTCTTCTCCAAGGACGCGATCATCGAGGCGGTCGGCGAATCGCACCGCTTCGGCGCGGGCTACGCCTACTTCTGCGTGCTGGCCGGCGTGTTCGTCACCGCGCTGTACAGCTTCCGCCTGCTGTACAAGACCTTCCACGGCCCCGAGCGCTTCGTCGTGGACGCGCACCACGGGCACGGCCATGCCGACCACGGCGACGACCATCACGAACCGGGCCATCTGGCGCACGCCCCGCACGAGTCGCCGTGGGTCATCACGCTGCCGCTGGTGCTGCTGGCGATCCCGTCCGTGCTGATCGGCTGGTTCACCATCGGGCCGATGCTGTTCGAGGGCTGGTTCGGCGGAGCGATCCGCGTCGCGGAGCAGAACGACGTGCTGACGGAGCTCGGCCACGAGTTCCACGGCCCGATGGCGATGGTGCTGCACGGCTTCACGCAGGCGCCGTTCTGGATCGCGTTCGCCGGATTCGCCGTCGCGACCTACATCTGGCTGTTCAATCCGGGGCTGACGGAACGGACGAAGAGCGCGCTGCGTCCGATCTACGACGTACTCGTCAACAAGTACTGGATCGACGAGCTGTACCAGGCCCTGTTCGCGCGCGGCGGCATCGCGCTGGGACGCGGGTTCTGGAAGGCCGGCGACGTCGGGCTCATCGACGGTGCCGTCGTCAACGGTTCTGCCGCAGTCGTCGGCCGCGTGTCGGCGACGGTGCGCTGGCTGCAATCGGGTTACCTCTACCACTACGCGTTCGCGATGATCCTCGGCCTGATCGCGCTGCTCGGTGGCCTGTGGTGGATTGCGCAGGCCGCGCCTTGATCGACTTGGGGATTGCATAGGACATGGCTTCGCATCTTTTGAGTCTCCTGATCTGGCTGCCGATCGTCGGCGCGATCGTCGTACTCGCGTTCGGCCGCCAGGCCAACACTGCCCGCTGGCTCTCGCTCGGCGTGGCGCTGCTCACCTTCGTGGTCTCGATCCCGCTGTGGACCGGTTACCAGACGGCCGTCGGCGGCCTGCAGTTCGTCGAGCATCTGTCGTGGATCCCGGCCCTGAAGGCGAACTACGCGCTGGGCGCGGACGGCATCTCGGTCGCGCTGATCGTGCTGACCACGTTCACCAGCGTGCTGGTGGTCCTCGGTTCGTGGGGACCGATCGAGACGCGCGTGTCGCAGTACATGGCCGCGATGCTGGCACTGGAAGGCTTCCTCATCGGCGTGTTCGCCGCGACCGACGCGCTGCTGTTCTACGTGTTCTTCGAAGGCATGCTGATCCCGATGTTCATCATCATCGGCATCTGGGGCGGCCCGAGGCGCGTCTACGCCACGTTGAAGTTCTTCATCTACACGTTCCTCGGCTCGATCTTCATGCTGGTCGGCCTGATCTACCTGCACATGAAGACCGGCGAGTTCTCGCTCGCCTCCTTCGCGCAGCTGAGCCTCAGCACGAAGGAGCAGGGCTGGCTGTTCTTCGCCTTCCTGATCGCGTTCGCGATCAAGGTGCCGATGTGGCCGGTGCACACCTGGCTGCCGGACGCGCACGTCGAGGCGCCGACGGGCGGTTCGGTCATCCTGGCCGCGATCATGCTGAAGGTCGGCGGCTACGGCTTCATCCGCTTCTCGCTGCCGATCACGCCGGACGCCTCGCAGGAGTACGCGTGGGTCGTCATCGCGATGTCGCTGATCGCGATCGTCTACATCGGCTACGTCGCGCTGGTGCAGGAGGACATGAAGAAGCTGATCGCGTACTCGTCGATCGCGCACATGGCCTTCGTCACGCTCGGCCTGTTCATCGCGCTGGCCCTGGTGCGCACGCACGGCAACCCCGCCGGCGCCCGCCTCGCAGTGCAGGGCGCGATGGTGCAGATGATCTCGCACGGCTTCGTGTCCGGCGCGATGTTCTCGTGCATCGGCGTGTTGTACGACCGACTGCACACGAGACAGATCGCCGACTACGGCGGCGTCGCGAACGTCATGCCGTGGTTCGCCGCGTTCATGGTGCTGTTCGCGATGGCCAACTGCGGCCTGCCCGGAACCAGCGGATTCGTCGGCGAGTTCATGGTCATCCTCGCCGCGTTCCAGGACAGCCCGCTGATCGCCCTGGTCGCCGCGTTCACGCTGATCATCGGTGCGGCGTACACGCTGTGGCTGGTCAAGCGCGTCGTGTTCGGTGAAGTCGGCAACGACAAGGTGGCGAAGATGAAGGACCTGGATGCGCGCGAGTGGATCGTGCTCGGTGCATTCGCGATCGCCGTGCTCGCGCTCGGCGTCTACCCGAAACCGCTCACCGATCTGATGGAGCCAGCCGTCCAGCAGATCGTGCAGTCTCTGACCCTGGCGAAGGCATAGGTCGTCCGCGATGATCCAATTCAACCCAGCCGACCTCGCGACCCTGCGCCCGGAGCTGTTCCTGCTCGGCGCGACCTGCGCGATCCTCCTGATCGACCTGTTCCTGAAGCCGGCGCAGCGCAACGTCACGCACTGGCTCTCGCTGGCCGCGCTCGCCGTCACTGCGGTGCTGGTCTGCTGCGGTGCGCCGCAGGAGCACGGCGTGACCGCGTTCAACGGCATGTTCATCCGCGACGGCGTCGCCACCGTGCTGAAGGTGTTCGTGCTGCTGACGACGGGCCTCGTCTTCCTCTACGGGCGTGGCTACCTGCGCGACCGCGGCCTGTTCATCGGCGAGTTCTATCTTCTGCTGCTGTTCGCGACACTGGGCATGATGCTGCTCGTGTCCGCGGGAAGCCTCGTCACGATCTATCTCGGCCTGGAACTGCTGACGCTGAGCTCGTACGCGCTGGTGGCGCTGAACCGCGACTCGCGCGCCTCGTCGGAGGCCGCGATCAAGTACTTCGTCCTGGGTGCGCTGGCGTCCGGCCTGCTCCTGTACGGCATGTCGATGATCTACGGCGCGACCGGCACGCTCGACCTCGCGCGCATCCACGCCGTCGCCGACTTCTCGGCCAACAGCCCGCACCACATGCTGCTCGCGTTCGGCCTCGTCTTCCTGGTCGTCGGCATCGCGTTCAAGTTCGGCGCGGCGCCGTTCCACATGTGGCTTCCGGACGTCTACCACGGCGCGCCGACGGCGATCACCGTGTTCATCGGTTCCGCTCCGAAGCTGGCGGCATTCGGCATGGCCTATCGCCTGCTCGACGGCGCGATGGGCGGCATGAGCGGGCAGTGGTCGCTGATGCTGGCCGTGCTCGCAGTCCTGTCGCTGGCGATCGGCAACCTGTTCGCGATCGCGCAGTCGAACCTCAAGCGCATGCTCGCGTACTCGACGATCTCGCACATCGGCTTCCTGCTGCTCGGCTTCGTCAACGGCACGACCAGCGGCTACGCCGCGGCGATGTTCTACGCGATCAGCTACGCGCTGATGGCGGCGGTCGCGTTCGGCATGATCCTGCTGCTGGCGCGTGCCGGGTTCGAGGCCGAGGAGATCGACGACTTCAAGGGACTGAACAAGCGCAATCCGTGGTACGCCGCGGTCATGGCGCTCGCCATGTTCTCGCTCGCCGGCGTGCCGCCGCTGTTCGGCTTCTTCGCCAAGCTGATGGTGCTGAAGGCAGCCATCGACGCCGGCCAGCTCTGGCTGGCGATCGTCGCGATCGCGTTCGCGATCATCGGCCTCTTCTACTATCTGCGCGTGGTCAAGGTCATCTACTTCGACGAGCCCCAGGACCACGGTCCGCTGGCGCTGCCGAAGGACCTCGCGTTCCGCGTCGGCCTGTCGCTCAACGGCCTCGCCCTGCTCGTGCTCGGCGTCGCCTGGAGCCCGCTGCTGGAGTGGTGCTACGGCGCCTTCGCCATCGTCGCGAAATAAATATCTTCGGACTCTCGACATTCTTCGAAGTTGCGGATATATTAAGTGACTCGGTGCGGGGTGGAGCAGTCTGGCAGCTCGTCGGGCTCATAACCCGAAGGTCGCAGGTTCAAATCCTGCCCCCGCTACCAGCTTCACCGAGGTCACAAGGAAAAGGCCGCCTCGTGCGGCCTTTTTACTGGCTAGGCGCAGGGAGTGCGCCGGCTGCCTTGCGGGGCAGCTCGCCGATGTTGGATGCGACACAACGGCGAACTACGGAATGGGCCTCGCGCCCTTTTTTTGTTTCTGTCTTCTGGAAAAATACTCGCCCTTGGACGCGGAACTGAATCAGCTGCTGGCCCCCGTGATCGCCGACCTCGGCCTCGAACTGGTCGGCATCGAGTTCGCCCAGAGCGGGGGAGGCAGCCTGTTGCGCGTCTATATCGACGAGCCGGAACGCGGCGTTTCGATCGAGGATTGCGAACGGGCCAGCCGCGAGATTTCCGCGCTGCTCGACGTCCACGACCCGGTGGCCGGTCGCTACACGCTGGAAGTGTCCTCGCCGGGGTTGGAGCGGCCGCTGTTCACGACGGATCACTTCGAGCGTTTCCTCGGGCAGCAGGTCAAGATCGGCGTGAATCTGCCGATCGACGGCCGGCGTCGCTTCCAGGGGCGGATCGAGGCCGTCGAGGGCGACCGCATCACGATCGAGCAGGACGGCAAGCCGGTGGCGATCGCGCATGCGAACATCGCCAAGGCGCGCCTGGTGCCGGACTACGTCGCACTCGGCCTCGCCCCAGCCCCGCGCGAGGGCGGGAAGAAGCCTGCCGGACCGGGACCGCGCAAGACGAAGAGTTGAAAGCCATTGGTGGATTCCGCATCTCGCGCGGTCGGCGCGGCGAGCGGAACGGGATCTTGAACCATTCCGCCCGCACGAAGCAGGCGCGAAGGAGTTGGGAATGAGCAAAGAACTGTTGCTGGTCGTCGATGCGGTCGCAAACGAAAAGGGCGTCCCGAGAAGCGTGATCTTCGAGGCGATGGAAGCCGCGCTCGCGTCCGCCGCGAAGAAGCGCTATGCCGAGGAAGACGTCGCCGTGCGCGTCACGATCGACCGCGACAGCGGCGAGTACGAGACCTTCCGGCGTTGGGAAGTCGTGCCCGACGACATCGTGATGGAGTCGCCGGATCGCCAGATCCGCCTGATGGACGCGGCCGACGAGGCGCCGGGCGTCGACGTCGGCGGTTTCGTCGAGCAGCAGATCGAGAATCCGGACTTCGGCCGCATCTCGGCGCAGGCGGCAAAGCAGGTCATCGTGCAGCGCGTGCGCGAAGCGGAGCGCGCGCTGGTCGTGGACGCGTACAAGGATCGCGTCGGCGAGCTGATCACCGGCATCGTCAAGCGCGTGGAGCGCGGTGCGGTCTACCTCGATCTCGGCGGCAACGCCGAAGCCTTCGTGCCGCGCGACCGCGCGATTCCGCGCGAAGCCGTGCGCGCCGGCGACCGCCTGCGCGGCTACCTGTACGAAGTGAAGTCGGAACCGCGCGGCCCGCAGCTGTTCGTTTCGCGCACGGCACCGGAACTGATGATGGAGCTGTTCAAGCTCGAGGTGCCGGAAGTCGGCCAGGGCCTGGTCGAGATCAAGGCCTGCGCGCGTGACGCCGGCGACCGCGCCAAGATCGCCGTCATCGCGCACGATCATCGCACCGATCCGATCGGCGCCTGCATCGGCATGCGCGGTTCGCGCGTGCAGGCGGTGTCGAACGAACTCAACGGCGAGCGCATCGACATCGTGCTGTGGAACGAGGCGCCGGCCCAGTTCGTCATCAACGCGATGGCGCCGGCCGAAGTGCAGTCGATCATCGTCGACGAGGAAAAGCACTCGATGGACATCGCCGTCGCCGAGGACAAGCTCTCGCAGGCGATCGGCCGCGGCGGCCAGAACGTGCGCCTGGCGAGCAAGCTGACGGGTTGGCAGCTCAACGTGATGACGGCCGACCAGGTGCGCCAGAAGAGCGAAGCCGAGCAGGAGGCCGCGCGCCAGCTGTTCACGAACAAGCTCGAGGTCGACGACGAGATCGCGCAGATCCTGGTGCAGGAAGGCTTCTCGACGGTCGAGGAGATCGCCTACGTCCCGACCGCCGAGCTGCTCGGCATCGAAGGCTTCGACGAGGACATCGTCGAGGAGCTGCGCGCCCGCGCGCGCGACGCCCTCCTGACGGAGGCGCTGGCGGTCGAGGAAGGCATCGACGAGCATCAGCCGGCCGAGGACCTGCTCGCCGTCGACGGCATGCAGGAGGCGCTGGCGTTCGAGCTGGCCTCGCACGGCATCGTCACGCGCGAGAACCTCGCCGACCTCGCCACCGACGAGTTCATGGAGCTCGGCCTCGACGGCATCGACGAAGAACAGGCGGCGGCGCTGATCATGGCCGCGCGCGCGGATTCATAAGGCGGAATACGGAGCCCCGACGGGGCGGACAGGCGCCGGCGCGGTCGCGGCGGCGCCGGCGGGATGGAGCAGGAACGGCCGCTCGTGCGAAGCGTCGTTGGTGGTTGCAGAAAGTCGCACGGGCCACGGAGTACCCAATCGATGTCGGACGTCACGATCAAGCAACTGGCCAAGGTTCTCGGCACGCCTGTCGACAAGCTGCTCTCGCAGCTGGGCGAGGCGGGCATGAAGTTCACCGATCCGGATCAGGTCATCAGCAGCACCGAGAAGGTGAAGCTGCTCGGCTTCCTGCGCCGTACGCACGGCAAGAAGGAGGAGGCCGCCATCGAGACGAGTTCCGCACCGCGGCAGATCACGTTGAAGCGGCGCACGGTGAGCGAAATCACCGTCGCTCCGGGACAGCGCGGCGCGAGCGCGAAGACGGTCAACGTCGAGGTGCGCCAGAAGCGCACCTACGTCAAGCGCAGCGTGGTCGAGGAAGAGGCCAGCGCCCAGATCGACCCGGAGCGCGAGGACGCGCTGCGCAAGCTCAACGAATCGCAGCAGAAGCGCGAGGCGGAGGAGCAGCAGCGCATCGAGGCCGAACGTCGTCGCCACGACGAGGACGCGAAGCAGCGCGCCGCGGAAGACGCGCGCCGTGCCGCCGCGGAAGAAGCGCGACGCGCCGAGGACGAGGCGAAGCAGGTCGTCGTGGAAGCGGCGGCTGTCGAGGAAGCCGCGCCCG
>DBMH01000041.1:0-982 GCA_002297645.1 Rhodanobacteraceae bacterium UBA703
GACGCCGCTGCCGCGCGACGAAGCCTGCCGACGCATGGCGGCGGAGCGCGGCCGAGCCGGCCGCAGCCGCGACGAACGCGCGTCGACCTACGAGCGCAATCTCGGGCGGGATCCGTGTCGCCGGCCGTGACCGCCGGCCCGGAGGCCGCACTACCACCGTCCGGTACGCCTCGATTTCCGCGGCGACTTGCGTCGGCCTTCGCGACTCGATCTAAGATGCAGCCGGCGTTCCGAGAGACAGATCGATGCAACCGAATTTCCGCAGTCCCGCGCTGGCCCTGGCCTTGACGATCCTGGCCGCCTGTTCGCAATCCCAGCCGCCGCCGGCTGCCGTTCCCGCCGGCCCGCCGGCGTCCCAGACGCAGGGCAAGAAGGAGCTGGAGCTGTACCGGCAATTGCTGGAACAGAAGTCCTACGAGCTCGCGGCGCCGATCGGTGCCGAGATCGTGCAGAAGTTCCCGCAGAGCGACGCCGCGAAGGAGGTGCAGCAGACGCTGGCCGACATTACCGCGAAGGCGGGCGAGGACGCGGCGCGGCGGCGCCTGGAGCGCCTGTGGTCGTACCAGGCCAGCAAGGAATCCGGCGCGGAGCAGATCCATGCGTCGATCTACAGCAGCGACGTCGCCGCCGACGCGCGCGTGCGCCTGATCCTGCGCCGCCACGCGGAATGGGGGCAGAGCGTGTACCTGTTCGGCAGCGGCAAGGGCTTCGAGTGCAAGGGCCTGTGCAGTCTCGATGCAAGTTTCGACGACAAGCCGACGAAGCTCGCCGCGTACCTGCCCGACACCGGCGAGCCGGCGATCTTCATCAAGGACGACAAGGCATTCATCGCGAAGATGGCCGCGGCGAAGGTCTTCACCGTGAAGGTGACGGAAAAGGGCAAGGCCCCCCGCACGCTGAAGTTCGAAGTCGGCGGCTACGACGCCTCGAAGTTCCCGCCATTGAAGAAGAGCAAGTGATGAGAAGTGCGGCCATGGATGGC
>DBMH01000041.1:987-3903 GCA_002297645.1 Rhodanobacteraceae bacterium UBA703
GCCGCAGCGATCAAGGACGATCGCACGAGGAAACCGGAAGTGCGGCCACGGATGGCCGCCGGTGGATTCCATCGGCGTCATTGCGACGACGGTCTTCCGCCGTCGCACGAGCCGCAGCGATCAAGGACGATGACACGAGGAAACCGGAAGTGCGGCCAGAGATGTTCGTCACCCGGCTTCCGCGAGCCGTTGCCCGGCGAGGCTTCGTCATTCCGCGGTGGCGATCGGGCGACCAAAGACGCATATGCAATCCGATCCGTTCGGGACGATCCCGGGCGGACCCCAGGAGATCGGCCATGGCGCGCAGCAAGGCGGTGACGGTGGACGCCTATCTCGACGAGCTGCCTCCGGAGCGACGCGCGGCGGCGCGGACGTTGCGCCGGATGATCCTGGCGCACCTGCCCGAGGGCTACGTGGAATCGATGAACTGGGGCATGCCGTGCTACGAGGTGCCGCTGTCGCGCCACGCGGACACCTACAACGGTCAGCCGCTCGGCTACGTCGCGTTCGCGGCGCAGAAGAGCGGCTGGTCGCTGTACCTGATGGACCTCGCCGTGAACGCGGACAAGGAAGCCGCGCTGCGCACGGCCTTCGCGAAGGCCGGCAGGAGGCTCGATCTGGGCAAGTCCTGCGTGCGTTTCCGCACGCTGGAAGACGTGCCGCTGGAGGCGATCGGCGAGCTGATCGCGAGCACGCCGGTGGCCGATCTCATCGCCGGTCACGAACGCGCCCGCCGGCGCTGAGCGCGGTCCTTCCGTTGATGCAGGGGGATGGCACCGGGCTGCCCGGCGACGAATGCGTCGCGGGCGTCCTACGGCGCGGCGTCACACCGCTTGCGGGTCGTCCGCCTCGAGCCGCACGCCCGTCGCAACGATCTCGTAGTGTCCCTTCGACAGCACGCGCAGCCCGCCGCCGTCCGCGAGGCAGACCTTGGCGAGCCGCTCGATGTGCGCATTGGTGTGGCTGGCGGGTTCGACGTAGACGTGCACTTCGTAGTCCTCCCCGTCGCTGCCGTGCGCGTGGTACAGGCGTTTCAGCACCATGGGGGCATCGGACGACGACGGCATGACGCGATGTTAGCAACGGTTGCGAGGCTCGGCGCTACACTGCGATTCCCATCGCTTCCGCATCCGAGGAAGGCCGCCATGAGACGTCTCCTGCTCTGCCTGTTCCTGTTGCTGCCGTTCGCCTTGCCCGTTGCCGCCGACGAGCCTGACGGGGGACCCGCGATCGGCCAGGCTGCCCCGGATTTCCGCTTGCAGGACCAGAAAGGCGACTGGCATACGCTTGCCGGCGAGCGCGGCAAGTGGGTCGTGCTGTACTTCTATCCGAAGGACTTCACGCCCGGCTGCACGACCGAGGTCTGCGCCTTCCGCGACGACATCATCGCGCTGCGCAAGGCCGGAGCCGACGTGTTCGGCGTCAGCCTCGACGACGTGAAGTCGCATGCGGAGTTCGCCGCGAAGTACAAGGTTCCGTTCCGCCTGCTGTCCGATGCCGACTCGGGCGTCGCCAAGGCCTACGGCGTGCTCGCGTCCAAGCCCGGCATGCAGTACGCGCGCCGCGAGACCTTCCTGATCGACCCGGAGGGCAAGGTGGCGAAGCGCTACAAGGACGTCGATCCGAAGGAGAACTCCAGGCAGGTGCTGGCCGATCTCGCGACGCTGCAGGCATCGAAGGGCTGAGCGCGTGGCGGCATCGAAGCGCGGCGGGACCGATCCGGTGCCGCGCGGACGCTCGTCCTCCGCAGCGGCGGAGGCGTCGGTCTCCGCCGTCGTCGAGAGCTTCCCGCCGCAGGTCGCGTCGGGCTGCCGGCTGCTGCTGCTCGGCACCGTACCGAGCCTCGCCTCGCTGGCGAAGCGGCAGTCCTACGCGCATCCGCACAACCTGTTCTGGCCGTTCATGGGCGAACTCTACGGTGCCGGCCCGGAGCTGCCCTATGCCGAGCGCATCGAGCGGCTGCAGGCGCTGGGCGTGGGCATCTGGGACGTGCTCGAGCGCTGCGAGCGTCCGGGCAGCCTCGACAGCGGCATCGTGGCCGCCAGCGAGGTGGCGAACGACATCCCCGGACTCCTGCGCTCGTACCCGACCATCGCCGCCATCGCGCTGAACGGCGCCAAGGCGCAGCAGGTGTTCGCGCGCCGCATCGAGCCGCGGATCGATGCGGAACGGCGCGGGCGGCTGGCGGTGCTGGCCCTGCCGTCCACCAGCCCGGCCAACGCCTCGATTCCGCGCGCGGTCAAGTTCGAGCGGTGGCGCGAACTGCGGCGCTGGGTGCCGGAAGATCGCAGGCCGGACTGAGGCGGGGGCCACGATTTTTCACGCCAGTCTCGCGAGGTTCAGTTACGCTGGAACAGGCTTCCGAGCCGCATCACCCCCAACGAGCAAGGAGGAAGGCCCATGAAATCGTCGCTTTCGATACTGGCTGTGGCTGTTGCACTGGGTGTCGCCGTTTCCGTTCCGCAGCGTGCGAGCGCGGCGGAGGCGGATCTCGACTGCAAGCTCCGTTTCTCGCTGACCGGATGGTCGCTGATCTACAAGCATGCCGAAGGAAACGGCGTGGTGACCTGCGCGAATGGCAAGTCGATGCGCGTGAAGATCGAATCCAAGGGGGGCGGCCTGACCGCCGGCAAGTCCCATATCGACAATGGCACCGGCCGCTTCACCGACGTGCGCAGGATGGAGGACGTGCTGGGCACGTACGCCAAGGCCGATGCCAGTGCCGGTGCGCTCAAGGCCGGTACGGCGCAGGTGCTGACCAAGGGCACGGTGTCGCTGGCCCTGGCGGGCGCGGGCGAGGGCATCGAACTCGGCGTCAGCGTCGGCAACTTCACGATCAGCAAGGCGGGCGGCAAGTCCTCGCACAAGGACAAGAAGTAGTCCGCGGATCCGGACTCCGGAACGACGAAGGCCCGC
>DBMH01000141.1 GCA_002297645.1 Rhodanobacteraceae bacterium UBA703
GGATGCACCGGCACGTACGAAGGCGCGCTGTGGTTCGCGGCAGGTGCCGGCGCGTGTACGGCCTCGCGTCCGATGTGCCACGCCACGCCGGCAGCGAGCACGAATCCGGCTGCCGAGCCGACACCGATCAGCCAACGCTGCTTGCGCGGACGCCGCCCGTGGACGGCGCGTGCGGCTTCGGCCAGCACGTTGCGGTCGAGCCGTCGGGGCGGTTCCGGCCGCGGCAGGCGCCGGTAGAGCTTGCCGAGTTCGCCGCCGTCGTCGGCGAGCAGCCGCTCGAGGTCGTGGTCGAAGCGGCGGTTCATGTCGCGAACCTCGCGCGGATGCGCGCCAATGCGTAGCGCAGGCGCGACTTCACGGTTTCGCGCCCGGCGCCGGTAATCTCGCCGATCTCCTCCAGGCCGAGGCCGCTTTCGATGCGCAGAAGGAAGGCGAGGCGCTGCTCCTCCGGCAGGTCCTCCAGGGCGAGCTGCAGGCGGCGGCGCTGCTCGAATTCGCTGAGCGCGCGTTCCGGCTGCTCGGACTCGGGCGCGTCCAGCGTGCGCATGACCGCCTCGGTTTCCTCGACGGAGGCCTGCGGGCGCTGGCGGCGGAAACGGTCGACGACGAGGTTGTGCGCGATCTGCAGCAGCCAGGTCGTGAATTTCGCTTCGGGCCGGTAACGCTCGCGCGCGCCGATCAGCCGGCTCCAGGTTTCCTGGAACAGTTCGTCGGCATCGGCGCGCTGGCGCAAGTTGCGGAGCAGGAAGCGGTACAACATGCCGCGATGGCGCCGGTAGAGCATCTCGAAAGCGAGCAGGTCGCCTCCGGCGTAAGCGAGCATCAGTTCCTCGTCGGTCTTCTCGGCCTCCATATCGGCCGAAGGGTACGTCAAACGGACGACGGGCGTCTCGAAAAGCTTCGAGGCTTCCGCGATATGGGCGCGCGCCATCGGCGACCCGGCGCGCGGGTGCGGGAGCAGTGGAGGCGAGGCCGGAGCGTCGGCCGGAGGGAACGCCGGCGCGGCCTTTCCGGAAGGAGTCTCCGTGGTCGTCATGGAGTGGCTTCAACGCGCCGGCGCGGCCTTCGGGGTTTCGGCGGCAGCCCGTACAATCGCTGGATGAACGGCAAACAAGCGGATGTCCTGGTTCTCGGCGGCGGTGCGATCGGTCTGGCCTGCGCGTTGACCTTGCTGGAGGCCGGGCGCAGCGTCACGGTGCTCGACCAGGGCCGGGTCGGAGGCGGCAGCTCGCACGGCAATTGCGGCACGCTGACGCCGAGCCACGCGATGCCGCTGGCGCAGCCCGGCATGGTCGCCACCGCCCTGCGCTGGCTGATGAAGCCGGATGCGCCGTTGCGCATCAAGCCGGGTTTCGATCCGGCCTTGTGGCGCTGGCTGCTCGGTTTCGCCGCGCGCTGCAACCTGCGCGATTGCCTGCGCGCGACCGCGGCGAAGGCCCCGTTGCTCGTCCGCTCGCGCCAGTTGATCGAAGCGCTGGTGCGCGAGCGTGGACTCGATTGCGAGTTCGATGCGCTCGGGACGTTGTACGTGTTCCGCGACCCGCGCGGCTTCGAGCACCTGCGCCAGGAAGTGGCGGTGCTGGCCGAATACGGAATCGCCGCCGAGGCCATGGACGGTGCGGCGACGCTGGCTTACGAGCCGGCCCTGAAACCGGGTGTCGCCGGCTCGGTGCTGTTTCCCGGCGACGGCCAGCTCAGGCCGGATCGCTATGTCGCCGAACTCGCGCGCCTGGTGCGCGAAAGCGGCGGCACGATCGCCGAGGGCACGCGCATCGACGGCCTCGTGCGCGACGGCGGACGCATCGCGTCGGTCGCGACCGACGCGGGAGCGTACGAGGCCCGCGACATCGTCTATGCGCTCGGCGCGTGGTCGCCGGCTTTCGCGAAGCCGCTCGGCGTACGCATCCCGATCCAGCCCGGCAAGGGCTACTCGATCACCTACACGCGGCCGGAGCGCTGTCCGCGCATTCCTCTGAGCCTGAAGGAGCCGAGTGTCTGCGTGACCGCCTGGGGTTCGGGCTATCGTCTCGGCAGCACGATGGAGTTCGCCGGCTACGACACGCGGCTGAACCGCACGCGCCTCGACGCATTGCGGCGCGGAGCCGCCGAGTTCCTGCACGAGCCCGAAGGGGAGAGCGTGGTCGAAGAATGGTACGGCTGGCGGCCGATGACGCCGGACGACCTGCCGTTGCTCGGGCGCGTGCCGGAGGTATCGAACGTCGTCATGGCGACCGGCCACGGCATGCTTGGCATCAGCCTCTCGGCCGTGACGGCGCGGATCGTCGGCGACGTCGTCACCGGTGCGCCGCCGTCGTTCGACCTCGCGCCGTTCTCGCCGGCGCGTTTCGGTCGCGCCTGACCACACGCTCGCAGGGTCCGTAGGGGACGTTGCGGGAACCACAGGGAGATCGGGAGTGATGCTGCAACGTCTTCGAATCGCCGCGTTGGCCGCCTGCGGCATGGCCGCCGCCCACGCGGGAGAGCCGTCCGCGGAAGCCGGCATGCAATGGGGGCTGCGCATTCCGCTGCGCGACGGCGTGGAGCTCAACGCCACCTTGTACAAGCCGCTCGGCCGCAGCGAGCCCCTGCCTTGCGTGTTCACGCTGACGCCGTACGTCGCGCAGAGCTACCACGATCGCGGCACGTACTTCGCGGCCAACGGCTACGTGTTCCTCGGCGTCGACGTGCGCGGGCGCGGCAATTCGCAAGGCACGTTCACGCCACTGCTGCAGGAGGCGCAGGACGCGCACGACGTCGTCGAGTGGCTGGCGACGCAGCCGTACTGCAACGGCAAGGTCGCGATGTGGGGCGGTTCGTACGCGGGCTACAACCAGTGGGCGGCCGCGAAGGAGTTCCCGCCGCATCTCGCGACGATCGTGCCGGTCGCCTCGCCGATGCCGGGCGTCGATTTTCCGATGCAGCACAACATGTTCTATCCCTACGCGATGCAGTGGCTGACCCTCGTCGGCGGCGTCACCGCGCAGGACAAGATCTTCGGCGACGCGAAGCTGTGGAGCGCCCAGTTCCGGCGCTGGTACGAAGCGAAGCGGCCGTTCCGCGAACTGGATCGCCACGTCGGCAATCCGTCGCCGATCTTCCAGACCTGGATCGAGCATCCCGCGCAGGACGCGTACTGGGACCGCTTCAAGCCGACGCCGGAGCAATACGCCGGGCTGGAGCTGCCGATCCTCAGCGTCACGGGACAGTACGACGGCGACCAGCCGGGTGCTCTGGCGTTCCATCGCGAACACATGCGGTACGGATCGGCGGCGGCCAGGGCGAAGCACCATCTCGTCATCGGCCCCTGGGATCATGCCGGCACGCGCACGCCGAAGGCCGACGTCGGAGGACTCCATTTCGGGCAGGCCTCGCTGCTCGACATGAACGCGCTGCACAAGGCCTGGTACGACTGGACGATGAAGGACGGTGCGAAGCCGCCGTTCCTGAAGGACAAGGTCGCGTTCTACGTGACGGGAGAGGAAGCCTGGCGCTATGCGCCGACGCTGGCGGCCGTGACCGCGCGGGTCGAGACCTGGCATCTGGATTCGGTCGCCTCGCGCGCGAACGACGTGTTCGCCTCGGGCGACCTGCGGCGCGACCGGCCGGGGCGCGGCACGCCGGACCGCTACGTCTACGATCCGCTCGACGTCGGTTCGGCGTCGTGGGAAAGCGAGGAATCCGACGGCGGCCTGGCCGACCAGCGCGCCGCCCTGCGCGCCGGCGGCAAGGCGCTCTTCTACCACACGCCGCCGTTCGCGGCGGACACCGACATCGCCGGCTTCTTCCAGTTCGCCGCGTGGATCCAGCTGGACCAGCCCGATACCGACATCATGGTTTCCGTGCACGAGGTGGATCCCGATGGCGATGTCGTTTTCCTCGCCGGTGACGCGATGCGCGCGCGCTATCGCAAGAGCCTGCGCGAGGCGCATCCGGTCAAGCCGGGCGCGATCGAGCGCTACGACTTCGACGGATTCAGCTTCGTCGCGCGACGCGTCGCCGCGGGCAGCCGCTTGCGGCTTGCCATCGCACCGGTCAACTCCATGTACGCGGAGAAGAACTACAACACGGGCGGCGTCGTGGCCGAGGAGTCGGGCAAGGACGCGCGCACCGTGACGGTCACCCTGTACCACGATGCCTCGCACCCGAGCGCGCTGTCGCTTCCGGTGGCGGCCGTGTCGTCGGTGCCGAAGGAGAAATGACGGCATGGGCAAACGCGACTTCGATCTCGTCGTGATCGGCGCCGGCTCCGGCGGCATCGCCACCGCGGTGCGTGCGGCACGGCACGGTGCCCGCGTGGCGGTGATCGAATCCGGGATCATCGGCGGGACCTGCGTCAACGTCGGCTGCGTGCCGAAGAAGGCGATGTGGCTCGCGGCCGAACTGGCCGATGCTCGCGAACTGGCAAGCGAGGTCGGTTTCGACGCGTCGCCGGGCGGGCTCGACTGGATCGAGTTCGTGTGTCGGCGCGAACGCTACATCGAGAACATCCATGCCAGCTATCGGCAACGATTCGAGTCGCTCGGCATCGAGCTGGTCGCTGCACGCGGGCGCTTCGTCGCGCCGGGATGCATCCTCGCCGGCGATGCGGAATTCGCCGCGCCGCACGTGCTGATCGCGACCGGTGCGGCGCCGCAGCGGCCCGATACGCCCGGTGCCGGGCTCGGCATCGATTCCGACGGCTTCTTCGGGCTGCGCGCGGCGCCGCGCCGGGCGGCGATCGTCGGCGGCGGCTATATCGCGGTCGAGCTCGCCGGCGTGCTGCAGGCGCTCGGCGTGGAAGCCAGCCTGTTCGTGCGCAGCCGCCTGCTGAAGGCGTTTGATGAAGAGACCGTCGCCGTGTTCGGCCGGGCCGTCCGCGCGCGCGGAGTCGACCTGCGGATCGGACGCGACATCGCCGGCGCCCGTCGCGAGGACGACGGCTACGTGCTGACGCTCGACGACGGAGAAGAGATGCGTGGCTTCGACGAACTGCTGTGGGCGACGGGACGGAAGCCCAACAGCGATGCGCTGGCGCTGGGGACCGCCGGCATCCGGAGCGACCGGCACGGATACGTGAGAGTCGACGAGGCGCAGAACACGAACGTCGCCGGCGTGTATGCAGTCGGCGACGTCACCGGTCGCTTGGCATTGACGCCGGTGGCGGTCGCTGCGGGTCGCCGGCTGGCGGACCGCCTGTTCGGCGGAAAGCCGGAAGCCCGGCTGGACTACGCGAACGTGCCGACGGTCGTGTTCGGGCATCCGCCGCTGGCGACCGTGGGGCTGGGCGAGGAGGACGCGCGTCGCTTGCACGGCGATTCGGTGCGCGTGTACCGCACCCGCTTCCGGCCGATGCTGGCGGCACTCGCCGAACGCGAGCAACGCACCTTCATGAAGCTCGTCTGCGTCGGCGACGACGAGCGCGTCGTCGGCATCCACATGGTCGGCGCCGGCGTCGACGAAATGCTGCAGGGTTTCGCGGTCGCCTTGAAGGCGGGAGCGCGCAAGGCCGACTTCGACGCGACGGTGGCGATCCATCCGACGGCGTCGGAAGAACTCGTGTTGATGAGCGAGCCCGGCATGCCGTTCGACGGCGCGATGGCCTGAGGTCCGGCGAGCCGGCTCCCCGGCGATCCGGAGTCTTCCGGCCCGGAAAAACGAAACTCCCGGACGAGCCGGGAGTTTCGTCGAAAAGCGCCAAATCGCGGCGTTCTACTGCTGCGAGTTCTGGCGCTCGCCGGCCACCGCGGCGCGGCCGATCTTGAACATCACGTCGGTGTTGTCGAACACGCCAGTGAACTGGCTGGCGCCGCGGCCGTACGCCGACAGCGGAATGTCGGTGCCGGTGTGCACCGCCTGGTCGCCGGCCACCTGGCCGGTGATCAACGCGCCGACGCCTTCGTTGCGCGCGTTCGGATTCGCCGGCGACTGTGCCGGCGGGAACGGCTGCTGCGTGTCCTTGGTCGGGAACAGGCTCGGCAGCCAGGTCTCGTAGCGGTCGGCGTTCGCGCCGTAGCCGATCAGCATCTTGTGGTCGACGTTGGTGCTGATCGGATAGCCGTCCTCGGCGATCCTGTACTTCGGGAACTTCGCCGCCTCGTACACGGCGACCGCATCCTTGCCGAGCTTCGGGTTCGCTTCGAGTTCCGCGGCGGTCTTCATCGACGCGCCGATGATCGCCGCGCCCGAGCATTCGTGGTCGGCGGTGACGAGCACCAGCGTGTCCGGATTCTTCTGCGCGAACGCCTTGGCAACGGCGACGGCGCGATCGAACTCGATGACTTCGAGCGGCCAGCGGTCGCTGTCCATCAGGTGCGCCTGCTTGTCGATCGAGGCGCCTTCGATCATCGCGACGAAGCCCTTGGGATTCTTCGACAGCACCTTGAGGGCGGCGTCGGTCATCTCGTCGAGCATCGGCTGGTCGGGGAAACCGAACGCATCGACGACGGTGCGGTCGCCGCGGCGGCCGGCGATCTTGTCGTAGGCGACGTTCATGTTCGAATACGCGAACAGGCCGAGCAACTGCTTCGGGGCCCCGAACTTGAACGCCTCGTCGAGGCCGCTCTTGTCGGGGGCGTAGGCGAAGCCCGCCGCCTGGAAGTCGGCGATCAGGTCGCGCTCCGGGTCGAGCTTGCCCGGCGAAGCGCCCCAGCCGGCGACGATGTCGGCCGGCAGCACGTAGTCGTTGGTCTTGCGGCGCTGCGAGCCGTTCGCCGGCTGCGGGCTGGTGCTGTTCGATGGATTCGGCAGGAACCACTTGCGGCCGCCGCCCATCAGCACGCTGAGGCCGGTGAGGTGTCGGTCGTCGAGGAACTGGTCGACGATGCCGGTGCCGTTGCCGCGCGCGGACGTGTGGATCGCCATCGACGCCGGCGTGGCGTCGAACACGTCGGCCGTGGTCACGACGCCGAGCGACTTGCCCTGCAGGTTGTGCAGGTACTCGGACAGGTACTCGACGCGCGGATTGTCGAACGCGTCCAGCGTGTCGTCGGGGAACACGCCTTCCTCGTTGTTGTTCGCCTTGTTGCCGGTGACGTAGTTCTGCATGCCCGGCGCGGAGTCGGTCACGATCGAGTTCAGCGACGCGGTCATGACCATGCCGGTGTACGGAAAGGTGTCCATCGCGAGCTGGCCCTTCGCCTTGCCCTGCGCATAGCCCTTGGCCATGATGCGTCCGGCCGTGCGGTGCGCCGCGCCCATGCCGTCGCCGAGCAGGATGATGATGTTCTTCGCGACCTGTCCGTTGCCTTCGCCGATCCCTACGATCTCGAAATTGCCGGTCGCGGTGATCCGCTCGCCATTGTTCTGCCACGCGACGACCTTCAATTCGTGCACGCCCGGTGCCCCCTTCGAGAAGGCGCGCAGCGAGACCACGGCGGTGTTTGCCGGCAGGCCCGCGACGAGGGTGCAGCCGGACTTGCCGGTCGTCTTGCCGTCGGCGCCGACGCAGGTCTCGGCCGGTCCCGCTTCAGTGACGATGCTCGTGCGATTGCCTTCGCGGTCGCGAACGGCCTGGCCGTCCACGTAGAAGACGAATTCCTTGATGGTCTCGCCGACATCCGGCTGGACCGTCGCCTGCAGATCGAATTGCTGGCCCGGCAGGAAACGCGCGATCACCGGTGCCGCATTGCCGGAAGCGAACAGCTCGCTCGGCGGCGTCAGGCGCGAAATGGTGGCGGCCGAAGCACCGAACGCGGTGCCGCCGAGAACCGATGCGACGAGCGCGGGCAGCGCCTTCCGCAACAGGGGCGAACGGGACATGGGGTCACTCCTTCTGAACGGGAAAGACGGAAAGCCGCCGGTGGCGGAGAGATTCAGCGGGCCTTCGACGCTGCTTTCGCCACGGACTTCGCATGGCGAAGCAAGACGCGCTCGGGCGCGACGTCGAGTTCGAGCACGGCTGGCGCGACGCGTCCGGCGGCGGGAATGTCGCGCAGGCCGACGTGCAGTGTTCCGGTGAGCTGGATCAGGCCGGCCATGGGCGGAACGACGAGGTCCGGACTCTTCGGCAGCTTCACGAAGATCGCGCTGGCGGGAATGTCGTCGGCCCAGGCGTCGTCCGCGTCGCCCGCCACGACCGGCAGCGGCGACAGCATGAAATGGCCCGGCACCGGCGGTTCCTGCTGCACCATATAGCCGACCAGACGCACGCGCTTGCCGTCGAGTCCCAGCAGCTTGTCCGTCGGCTCCAGGCCCTTCGGTCCGACCGGCAGCTTGAACAGGTCGCGGAATTTCAATTCGGTGACCCCCGCGGGCGGCGTGCCGAGAGGCTTGGTCACGGCGAGCGCCGAAGGGGCCTTCGGTGCCTGAGTGACGGAGGTACCCGCCTGCGCCGGCAGTGCCGCCATCAGGAACAGGCCGGCGAGGATCGGGAGGCGACAGGCGAACGACGGCATCGGACGGCTCGGTGCGGTGCAGGAAGACCGCTTCCTGCGGAGCGCGTCACGGTAGGTGGCATGGATGACGCTTTCTTGACTCCGGAGTGACGTTTCCGTGCTGTTGCGGCGCCTGTACGTCGCCGCGCGGATGGAGTGTCGGCGCGCGGGTGGCAGCGGTGCGGGAACCTGTCTTTCCGGCGAAGGCGGCGCTACATCCGGAATACGCCGAAGCGCCCTTGCTCGACCGGCGCATTCATCGACGCCGAGATCGCCAGGCCGAGCACGCGGCGCGTGTCGGCCGGGTCGAT
>DBMH01000112.1 GCA_002297645.1 Rhodanobacteraceae bacterium UBA703
CGGTACGGCGTTCCCGGCGCGGTGGAAGAAAATGATCTCCCGCCGCCGCGGCCGTGCGCCCGGCGGCGGTCTCCGCAGGCGGACGGTCAGTGTCCGCCCGGTCCCGCGGCGACGTTGCCGAACGGTGGCTTCGCCAGCCAGACGATCGGGATCATCGCGAGGAAGATGGCGGTACAGAGCAGGAACACGTCGTTGACCGCGAGCGTCATCGCCTGGCGCGTGACCAGTCCTTCGATGAGGCTCCAGGCGCGTTCCGCCGGGCCGCCGAGCGCGGCGAGGCCGTCGACGAACCCGGTCGTCGCTGCGCTGGCCCCGTTCAGGTGCTCGGTGAGCACGGCGTGATGGTAGTCGCCGCGATGCTGCCACAGCGTCACGCTGGCGGCGGTTGAGATGCTCGCCGCGATCGTGCGGCAGAAGTTCGCCACGCCCGACGCGGAGGCGATCTCGTGCGGTTTCAGTCCGGACAGGAAAACCTGGTTCAGCGGAATGAAGAAGCACGGGATGCCGATACCCATGACGACGCGCGGCCAGACCAACTGGTCGAACGCGGCGTTGTCCGGGAAGCTCGCGAACCAGTACGAGGTGAACGCGAACACGCAGAACGCGAACGTGACGACCGAGCGCAGTTCGAGCTTCTGGATGTTGCGTCCGATCACCGGCGACAGCAGGAAGGCGAGGATGCCGACCGGCGCCGTGGCGAGGCCGGCCCACGAGGCGGTGTAGCCGAGCACGGTCTGCAGCCACAGCGGATAGACGACGTTGATGCCGAAGAAGCCGACCATGCCGAACGACATCGCGGCCACGCCGACGACGAAGTTGCGCTTGGCGAAGAGGTGGAGGTCGACGATCGGGTGCCGGTCGGTCAGTTCCCACGCGACGAAGAAGGTCAGGCACACCAGGGCGATGACGCCGAGCGTGAGGATCATCGGCGACGAGAACCAGTCCTTGTCGTTGCCGTTGTCGAGCATGAACTGCAGGCAGCCCACGCCGACGACGAGCAGGACCAGTCCGATCACGTCGATCGGCGCCTTGACGATCTTCGATTCGCGATGGCGCAGCAGGCCCCAGGTGATGATGACGGCGAGGATGCCGACCGGCACGTTGATGTAGAAGATCCACGGCCAGGAGTAGTTGTCGGTCAGGTAGCCGCCGAGGATCGGGCCGAAGATCGGAGCGACGACGACGGTCATCGCCCACAGCGCGAGGGCGAGCCCCTTCTTCTCGTTCGGGTAGTTGTTCAGCAGCAGGCTGAGGCTGAGCGCGACCATCGGGCCGGAACCGGCACCCTGCAGCAGGCGCGCGACGACGAGCATCGGCATGCTCGTCGCCATGCCGCACAGCATCGACATCAGCACGAACAGGAAGGCCGACACGCAGAACGCGCGCACCTCGCCGAACTGGCGTCCGATCCAGCCGGACAGCGGCTGCATGATCGCGCTGGCGAGCGAGTAGGAACTGATCGCCCAGGTGCCTTCCTGGGGGCTGACGCCGAGGCTGCCGGCGATGTGCGGCACCGAGACGTTGACGATGGTGATGTCGAGCACTTCCATGAACGTCGCGAAGGCGATCGCGACGGTCAGGAGCGCGAGCGGCGCGCCATGCAGCGGCGGCAGCGGCGCGCGTTCGTCGGGGGACGCGGCCATCGGCGTGCTCTCTCCTCAGCGCGCCTGCGGGAGGTTCGCCGCGACGATCGCGTCCGCCTCGGCCTCGGCCTTGGCGAGATCGCGCTCGTACACGCCGGTCTCGGCGACGGGCGTCGTACCCGGCGCCGTCGCCAGCATCTGGCCGGAGCGGTCGTGCGTGTCGACGGTGACCGAGGTCGAGAGGCCTATGCGCAGCGGATGCTGCTGCAACTGCTTCTCGTCCAGCGAGATGCGCACCGGAACGCGCTGCACGACCTTGATCCAGTTGCCGGATGCGTTCTGCGGCGGCAGCAGGGCGAACGCCGAACCGCTGCCGGCGCCGAGGCCGACGACCTTGCCGGTGTATTCGACCGCGCCGCCGTAGACGTCGCTCTCGATCTTCGCGGTCTGGCCGATGCGGATGTGCGCGAGCTGGCTTTCCTTGAAGTTCGCGTCGACCCACAGGTCGTGCAGCGGGATGATCGTCAGCAGTGGCTGGCCCGGCTGTACGCGCACGCCGACCTGCACGCTGCGCTGCGCGACGTAGCCGCCGATCGGCGCGACGATCGCGTTGCGTTCGTTGGCGATCCAGGCCTCGCGAAACGCGGCCCGGGCCTGCAGCACCGACGCGTTCTCGCCGATGTCGGTGCCGTCGACGAGCGCATGCGAGGCGGCGGCCTGGCGCGTCGCGAGGTCGAGCGCGGTTTTCGCCGTCGCCACCGCGTCGCGTGCATGGGCGACTTCCTCCGGCGCGATCGCCTTGTCGGCGAGCAGCGGTTCGCGACGCTTCAGATCGGCTTCCGCGCGCGAGAGATCGAGCCTGCGCGCGGCGATGGCGGCATCGTACTGCGAGGCCATCTCGGTCTGCTGGCGTACCTGGCGCACGGCGTTGGCGAGCGCGCTCTTCGCCTTGGCCAGGTTCACCTGGGCGTCGGTCGGGTCGAGCTTGACCAGGACCTGGCCGGCGTCGACGCGCTGCGTGTCGTCCGCCAGCACGGCGACGACGGTGCCGGGCTGTTGCGCCGACACCGCGACCTGGTTGCCGGCGACGTAGGCGTCGTCGGTGGTCTCGCGCAGCGAGAACACGAACTTGTGCAGCAGGTACCAGCCGATGCCGGCGGCGATGAAGACCAGCGCGATGACCGTCAGGATGGCGCGGCGCTTGCCATTGGGGGCGTTGTCGGGAGTGGAGTCGCTCATCGGAACGGGCTCATTCGGAATGGGTCGGGGATTCGGTCGGGAGCGCCGGCGCACCGGTCGCGGCGTCGGCCGCGCGGTC
>DBMH01000111.1 GCA_002297645.1 Rhodanobacteraceae bacterium UBA703
GGCTGCGCGCCGGCCGCGGCGGTCGTGATCGGATAGACGGCGAAGCCGTACTGCGAGAACACGACCGAATGCGCCGGATCGGCGAAGCACTGCGTCAGCATCATCAGCAGTTCGTGCGAACCGTTGCCGAGGACGATGCGATCGACGCCGATTCCCCAATGTCGCGCCAGCGCGGCCTTCAGCGCCGCGCCGCGCGGATCCGGATAGCGGAACACGTCCGCCAATGCCGCGCGCATCGCCTCGATCGCGCGCGGACTCGGCCCGAGCGCGTTCTCGTTCGAGCCGAGTTCGGCGATGACCGCGCCGAAGCGCTGCCGCAAGGCCGGCAGGTCGTGTCCGGGATCGTAGGCGCGCAGCGCAGCGGTCGCCGCGTTCGCTAGGCGCGTCGCGTCGAACGGTGCGTCGTCGCACCGGGGACGTGCGGTCACGGAACCGCCACCGGGTACGAGCCGAGCACCTTGATCTGCGCGGAGTGCTCCTTCAGCTCGGCCAGCGCGGCCTTCATGGCGTCGTCGTCCACGTGGCCGGCGAGGTCGATGAAGAAACCGTATTCCCACTTCGCCTGGTGGGAGGGGCGCGACTCGATGCGGTTCATGCTGATGCCGTGCCGCGCGAACGGGCTCAGCACGTTGAACAGTGCGCCGGGCTGGTCCTTGATGAAGACCAGCACCGACGTGCGGTCGTGTCCGGACGGCGGGAAGATCTGGCGGCCGAGCACGAGGAAGCGCGTGGTGTTGTCGGCGTGGTCCTCGATCGACTTCATGATGACCTTCTTGAGGCCGTACACGTGGCCGGCCGACTCGCCGCCGATCGCCGCCGCGTCGTCCGCGTTGCGTGCCCGGCGTGCGCCTTCGGCATTGCTCGACACCGGGATCTTCTCGACCTTCGGCAGGTTCGAGCGCAGCCATCCGGCGGTCTGCGCGAACGACTGCGGATGCGCGTAGATGCGCTCGATGTCCTCGATGTGCCCGGAACGCGACAGCAGGTACTGGTGCACGCGCAGCTCGACTTCGCCGCAGATCTTGAGGTTCGAGGTCAGGAACATGTCCAGCGTGACCTGGATCGTGCCCTGCCCGGAATTCTCGACCGGCACGACGCCGAAGTCCGCGCTGCCGGACTCGACTTCCTGGAACACTTCCTCGATGCTCGCCATCGGCAGGCCGTGCGCGGAGCGTCCGAAGTGCTTCATCACGGCCTGCTGGCTGAACGTGCCTTCCGGACCGAGGTAGCCGACCTTGAGCGGCTCCTGCTGAGCGAGGCAGGCCGACATGATCTCGCGGAACACGTGCACCAGCACTTCGTCGCTGAGCGGTCCCTCGTTGCGGTCGACCACCATGCGCAGCACCTGCGCCTCGCGCTCGGGCCGGTAGTAGTCCACCGCAGCGGCGAGCTTGCCCTTGGCCTTGCCGACCTGCAGCGCATAACCCGCGCGCTCGGCGATCAGGGCCTGGATCTGGCGGTCGATGCCGTCGATGTGCGTGCGCACCTCGCCGAGGTTCGGCGTCTTCGCGCCGCTGTCGGAGGACTTGCTCATGAGATCAGTTTCCAATGACTCGTACGGAAAGGATGCCCTCGATCGCCGCGATCGCCGCGACCAGCGACGCGGGCACCGGCGAATCGGTGTCGATCAGGCTGTAGGCGAGTTCGCCGCGCGAGGCGTTGTGCATCTGCGCGATGTTGACGCCGGCCTCGCCGAGTACGTGCGAGAGCTGGCCGATCATGTTCGGCCGGTTGCTGTTGGCGATGCAGATGCGCGCCACGCCGACGCGCGCCATGCGCGTTTCGGGGAAGTTCACCGAATTGCGCACGTTGCCGTGTTCGAGGAAGTCGCGCAGTTGGTCGACGACCATGAGCGCGCAGTTCTCCTCGGCCTCGCCCGTCGACGCGCCGAGGTGCGGCAACGCGATCACGCGCGGGTTCGCGAGCAGGTCGCCGTCCGGGAAATCCGACACGTAGCGGCCGATGCGACCCTCGGCGAGCCCCTTGCGCAACGCGGCTGCATCGACGATGCCTTCGCGCGCGAAATTCAGCAGCACCAGGCCGGGGCGCACGACCTCCAGCGCCTGCGCGCCGAACACACCGCGCGTCTTGTCGTTCAGCGGCACGTGGAAACTGAGGTAGTCGGCACTCGCGTACAGTTCGTTGAGCGAACCGGCCTTCGCCACCTCGGACGACAGGGCCCAGGCACCGTCGACCGTCATGTGCGGATCGAAGCCGACCACGCGCATGCCGAGCGCGTACGCCGCGTTGGCGACCTTGACGCCGATCGCGCCGAGGCCGACCACGCCGAGCGTCTTGCCGGCAAGTTCGCTGCCGACGAAGCGCTTCTTCTCGGCCTCGACCTTGTGGTGCAGGTCGTCGCCCGGTTCGAGGCCGCGCACGAAACCGAGCGCATCGGCGATGTTGCGCGCGGCGAGCAGCATGCCGGCGACGACGAGTTCCTTGACCGCGTTCGCGTTCGCACCCGGCGCGTTGAACACCGGCACGCCGCGCGTGGAGAGTTCGGCGACCGGGATGTTGTTGGTGCCCGCGCCGGCGCGCGCGATCGCCTTCACGCTGGCCGCGATCGGCGTCTTGTGCATGTCGGCCGAGCGCACCAGCACGGCGTCCGGCTCGGCGACTTCGTTCGCCGTGGAATACAGCGTCGCCGGCAGTCGATCGAGGCCGTTGCGCGAGATGTTGTTGAGCGTCTGGATCTTGAACATGGGAAGGCCGGGATTGGGGATTGGGGAGTCGGAAAACGTCGCCTCGCCGCCCCGGCGTGCACCGGGGCGTGCCGGCCGCCTATCCGTTGCGTCGCGCGAAGTCCTTCATGAAATCGACCAGCGCGTGCACGCCTTCGAGCGGCATCGCGTTGTAGATCGACGCGCGCATGCCGCCGACCGAACGATGCCCCTTCAGCGCGAGCAGGCCCGCCTTCTCCGCCTCTTTCAGGAACGGCGCGTCGAGTTCCTCGCGCGGCAGCGTGAAGGGCACGTTCATCCACGAACGCGCGGACGTCTCGACCGGATTCCTGTAGTAGCCGGACCCGTCGATGTAGCCGTACAGCCATTCCGCCTTGGCGCGGTTGCGCTCGGCCATTGCGGCGACGCCGCCCTGCGCCTTGACCCACTTGAACACGAGGCCGGCGAGATACCAGCCCCAGGTGTTCGGCGTGTTCAGCATCGAACCCTGCGCGGCGTGCTCGGCGTAGTTGAAGATCTTCGGAATGTCCTTCGGGCAGCGATCGAGCAGGTCGTCGCGCACGATCATCACGACGAAGCCTGCGGGACCGATGTTCTTCTGCGCGCCGGCGTAGAGCAGCGCGTACTTCGACACGTCGAGCGGACGCGACAGGATCGTCGAGGACACATCGCCGATCAGCGGCACGCCGCCGACGTCCGGAATGTCGTGGAACTCGACGCCGCGGATCGTCTCGTTCGGCGTCACGTGCACATAGGCCGCGTGCGCGTCCAGATCCCAGCCGGCGCGCGGCGGCACGCGGTCGTAGTTCGTCGCCGACGACGTCGCGGCGATGCGCACGTTCGCGATCGGCTGGGCCTCCTTGGCCGCCTTCTCGCCCCAGTCGCCGGTCAGTACATAGTCGACGGCCCGCCCGCGGGCAAAGTTCATCGGGATCTGAGCGAAATGCTGCGTCGCGCCACCCTGCAGGAACAGCACCTTGTAGTTCGACGGAATCGAAAGCAGGTCGCGCAGGTCGCGCTCGGCCTCCTCGGCCAGCGCGATGAATTCCTTGCCGCGATGGCTGATTTCCATCACGGAGGCGCGTGCGCCGTCCCATTCGAGCAGTTCGGCCTGGGCCTGGCGCAGCACGTCTTCCGGCAGCGCGGCCGGGCCGGCGCTGAAGTTGTATTCGCGACTCACTCGACACTCCTGGTTCGGGATGGGGAAAGCGATGGGCTCGACCCCATTATGCCGCGCCGCAACAGACCCGCAACCGGCCTGTCATGAAGCCCGCGGCGCGATGCCCCGGCGGCCCCCTCGGATCACGGTAGACGGGGCTGCCGATGCCGCGAAATCATTTCCGCTCATGAGCGGTCTGACAGACCGGAACACGAACAGGCACTCCCCATGCTGATCCGCCGCCCGCCCGACATCCCGCCATCCGAGATCACCTCAGAAAGCGTCTACCAGCGCCGGCGCGAACTGCTGAAGGGCCTGGCCGTCGCCGTGCCGGCTCTGCTCGCCGGTTGCGGGCGTGGACAGGACGCGGGTGCGACCACGGCTCCGGCTGCGATGCCGCCGGAACTCCCGGTCGCGCGGCGCGGGGAATACACGCTGCCGGATGCGCAGACGAGCTGGCAGGACGCCACGCACTACAACAACTACTACGAGTTCGGCACGGACAAGGACGACCCGGCGAAGCACTCCGGCCGCTTCGAATCGCAACCGTGGACGGTCGAAGTCGCCGGCCAGGCCGAGGTCACCGGCCGCTTCACGCTCGAAGACATCCTGAAGCCCCATGCCCTCGAGGAGCGCGTCTACCGCATGCGCTGCGTCGAGGCCTGGTCGATGGTCATTCCCTGGGTCGGCATTCCGCTCGGCGCCGTGCTGAAGCGTTTCAAGCCGACGTCGGACGCGAAGTACGTCGCCTTCACGACGGTGGAGCGTCCCGCGCAGATGCCCGGCCTGTCCTATCCGGTGCTCGACTGGCCGTATCGCGAAGGCCTGCGCCTCGACGAGGCGATGCACCCGCTGACCCTGCTCGCGGTGGGTCTCTACGGCCGCGCCCTGCCGAACCAGAACGGCGCACCGCTGCGGCTGGTCGTGCCGTGGAAGTACGGCTTTAAGGGCATCAAGTCGATCGTGCGCATCGAATTCGCGACACACCAGCCGAAGACCGCCTGGAACCAGTCCGCACCGAACGAATACGGCTTCTATTCGAACGTGAATCCGGACGTGAACCATCCGCGCTGGAGCCAGGCGACGGAGCGCCGCATCGCCGGCAGCGGCGGCTTCAACCTGCTCGGCAACCGCATCGCGACGCTGCCGTTCAACGGCTATGCGGAACAGGTCGCCGCGCTCTACGCGGGCATGGACCTGCGGCGGAACTTCTGACGATGCGAGAGGCTGCCGCCACGCGCGCACCGCCCGTCCGCGCGCGCTTCGACCGCATCGCCGCGAGCAAATCGCTGGTGTTCGCGCTGTGCCTGCTGCCGCTGACCTGGCTCGCCTGGGACACGCTGCACGGCCGGCTCGGCACCGACCCCGTGGCGCGGCTCGAGCACCGCACCGGCATCTGGGCATTGCGCCTGCTGCTGGCGACGCTGGCGATCACACCGCTGCGCCTGCTGACGAAGTGGCACTGGTCCACGCGCTATCGGCGCATGCTCGGCCTGTTCGCGTTCTTCTACGCCAGCGTGCACCTGACGATCTACCTCGTGATCGATCTCGGCGGCTTCTGGTCGCAGATCTTCGGCGAGATCGCCAAGAAGCCCTACATCACGGTCGGCTTCGCCGCGTGGCTGATGATGATCCCGCTCGCGGTCACCTCGACGAAGGCGATGATGCGGCGCCTGGGGCCGAACTGGCTGCGGCTGCATCGCCTCGTCTATGCGATCGGCCTGTGCGGCGCGCTGCACTTCCTGTGGCTGGTCAAGTCCGGCAACACGATCGCGGTGCGCGAACCGGTGATCTATCTCGCCGTCCTGCTCGCCCTGCTCGCGCTGCGGGTACCGGGATGGCTTCGCCGCTGGCGAAGCGCGGACGTGCGCCGTCCGGCCCCCACGAAGACGCTGCGCTCGGGCAAGGCCTGACGGCGGCGCCCGTCGTTCAACCGCCGGAACCGCGCCAGATCACCCAGGCGATCGCCGCCGCGATCACCGCGGCAGCGCCGATCAGCCACCAGATGCCACCGGAAGACTCCGTCGGCTGGCGCGTCGCCTCGTCCGCGGAGTCGCCCTCCTCGTCGCCCCGCCCGAATTCCGCCGGGGTGCCGTGGCCGCGCAGCGGCAGGCCGGGCGCTTCGACGATGAAATGGCTGCGCTCGAAGGCGACCTGATCGCCGGGATGGAGCACGGCACTGTGCACGCGCACGCCATTGACGAAGGCATCGCGGCCAGCGGCGCAACGCAGGTAGATCGAGCGTGCCGAATGTTCGACCGTGGCGTGGCGCGGGGCGATCCTCGCCTCGTCCAGTACCAGCCCGCAGTCGTGGCCATTGCCGATGCTCAGGCGGCGGTCGACGGCGATGGTCTTGCCGTAGTGGCTCCCGGAAACGCCCCGCAGGATCACGCGCGGCGGCTGCGACGGCGCGACCGCCTCGGCCGCCGGATCGGTTTCCGGCGGCACGACCGTGGCGACGAGGTCGTCGCGGTCCGCCTTCAATGCGATGGTGACCTGGCCCAGGCAGAGAATGTCGCCGCTGCGCAGCAGCGCCTTCTCGCGCACGGGACGCGCGTTCACATGCGTGCGCGCCTGCGGATCGAGCACCTCGAGGACGGTGCCGCGCGCATCGACGATCAGGCGGGCGTGGTGCGCGGAAACGTCGCGCGCGTTCAAGACGAAGGTGTTGCCGGCGGCGTGGCCCAGGCTGACCGCCCCCTCTTCCATGACGAAGTCGGCGTGTTCGCCGTTGCCGAAACTGAGTCGCATCGTCTTGCTGGGGAGAAGGGACTTTCAGCTTATCACAGCGCCTCACCCAGCCTCCCGCCGGGCGCTTCGCGGCACGCCCCGGCTGGGGCATCATTGCGCCCCTGTTCCCGATCGTTCCAGAGGACCGCATGGCCGTCATCGACATCCGCCGCTCGCATTCGAGCAACCTGAAGGCGACCAAGGCCGCCGTCGAGAAGGTCGCCAAGGCCATCGGCGAGGAATACGGCGTCGACCACCACTGGGACGGCAACGACCTGCATTTCGATCGCAGCGGCATCAAGGGCTGCATCAGCGTCGCCAAGGATTCGCTGCACGTCCGCTGCGAACTCGGCTTCCTGATGAGCGCGATGAAGCCGCTGATCGAGCGCGAGATCGAGCGCAAGCTCGACGAGCACATCGTCTAGGCGCCGCTCCGCATTTCCCGAGGAAAGCGGCCCGCCCGTCGTCGCACGCATGGACGTCGACTGCGCCATCGCAAGGCCGCCCGCCCCATCGCGCAACAAACGATCGCGGCGGCCTGCCGCCGCGATGGAACGGGCTCGGAAGCTAGTGTATCTGCTCTAGCGCGACGCGCGAAAGTCGCGTCCACTCGCGGCATCCGCCGCCTTCCCGCAGATGGAGCCCTCCATGGCCAAGCCCAAACTGAAGAACCGTCCGAGTTCCACCGCGAACGCCGCCGCGGGCGCGGCCGGCGATGCGCGTCGCATCGGCAAGACCGTCATGGATTCCGCGCAGCAGATCTGGCTGGCCGGTCTCGGCGCCTTCGCCAAGGCGCAGTCTGAAGGTTCGAAGCTGTTCGAATCGCTGGTCAAGGAAGGCTCCGCCCTCGATGCCAAGACGCGCAAGTTCACCGAGGCGAAGGTGGACGAGGCGCGCGGCAACATCGAGCAGACCCTCGGCCAGGTGCGCGAGCGCAGCCAGGAAACCTGGGACAAGCTCGAAAAGGTGTTCGAGGACCGCGTTTCGCGCGCACTCGGCCGCCTCGGCATTCCGAGCCACGACGAGCTGAGCACGCTCACCCGGCGCGTGGAAGAGCTGTCGCGCGAAGTGCGCAAGCTCGGCGGCAAGCCGGCGGCTCCCGCGAAGAAGGCCGCGGCGAAGAAGGCGACGACCAAGAAGCGCGCCGCGCAGTAACAGGAAAGCGGCAAGAAGAACACGGAAGACCGCCCTCCCGGCGGTCTTTCGCGTTGCGGGGTCCGGTGCGTACCTGGATCCGCCTCCGTCGATCGGGTTGCCCGGATCTGCCCGGCTCCGGAGCTTCTCAGGGCGACGGCGCATCGCCCTTGGCGAGGCCCGAGTGGCGCACGTCCTTGCCGCGCACCAGATAGAGCACGAACTCGCACAAGTTCTTGCAGCGGTCGCCGATGCGCTCCAGCGAACGGGCACACCACAGCCGGTCCAGTTCGACCGGGATGCGGTCCGGCTGTCGCTGCATGCGCGCCACCAGCGAATCCGAGACGTCGCGGAAGGTCGCGTCGATGCGGCGATCGCGACGCAGCACGTCCAATGCCAGGTGCTCGTCGAAACGGGCGAATGCATCGAGGGCGCCGCGCAGCATGCCGCGCGCCTGCACGCCGAGATCGCCGAGACCGGCCGTGACCTCGCCGCCCTCTTCCTCCCCGACCAGCTTCTCCGCGCGCTTCGCGATCCGCTTGGCCTCGTCGCCGATGCGCTCCAGGTCGGCCAGCATCTTGATGACCGCCAGCACCAGGCGCAGGTCGGATGCCGCCGGCTGGCGGCGCGCGAGAATGAAAGCGCAACGCTCGTCGATCGCCAGTTCCGCCGCGTTGATCTGCCGCTCGCGCTCGCGGATCGCCGTACCGGCCGCCGCGTCGCGCCCGACCAGCACGTGCATCGCCGCCGCGATCTGCTCCTCCACCAGGCCGCCCATCGCCAGCACCTGGCGGCGGACGTCCTCGATCTCGCTGTTGAACTGGCGGGAGATGTGCTGGTTGAGATGGAGTCGGTCCATGGATCGGGAATCGGGATTCAAACGGTGGAGGCAGGAGGCCGGAACGGACGGCGGAGCGGCCCGGAGGGCGCCCCCGGGATCGGGGCGAGCCCGTCGGGAAACGGGAAGACGATAGCAGGGACGCGGGAACGGCAGATGTCGGCGCGGAGTTCGCCGGGGCCGGTTCCCGCGGATGTCCCCGACCGGCCCCGCATCGTCAACCGTAGCGGCCGGTGATGAAGTCCTCGGTCTGCCGCTCGCGCGGGTTCGTGAACAGCGAATCGGTGTCGCCGAATTCGACCAGCCGGCCGGCGTGCAGGAACGCGGCATAGTCGGACACGCGCGCGGCCTGCTGCATGTTGTGCGTGACCAGCAGCAAGGTGCGGCGCCGCGCGAGTTCGTGCAGCAGTTCCTCGAAGCGCAGGGTGGCGGCGGGATCGAACGCCGATGCCGGCTCGTCCAGCAGCAGGATTTCCGGCTCGACGGCGAGCGCGCGCGCGATGACCAGCCGCTGTTGCTGGCCCAGCGACAGGTCCAGCGCGCTGTCGTCGAGACGCGCGGCGACCTCGTCCCACAGCGACACCGCCTTGAGCGCCGCCTCGACCCGGTCGTCGAGTTCGCGCCGGTGCCGCAGGCCGAACAGGCGCAGACCCCATGCGACGTTGTCGTGGATCGACAGCGGGAACGGATTCGGTTTCTGGAACACCATGCCGACACGCCGGCGCAGGTCGTGCACCAGCGTGTCATTCGCGTAGGCGTCGGTGCCGCCGACGTACACGCGGCCGCCCACGCGCGCATCACCGATCTCGTCGTTGAGGCGATTCAGGCAGCGCAGCAGGCTCGTCTTGCCGCTGCCGCTGGGACCGATCAGAGCGGTGATGCGACGCTCCGGCACGGCCAGGCCGACGTCGGCCAGCACCTGGCGCGCGCCGTACCACAGCGACAGCGATTCGGTGCGCAGGGCGATGCCGCTGGCGTCGATGGCGGGCGTCGCCGCAGCGCTTCGCGGCGGCGTTTCGGGCGGGGCATTCAATTCAACTCTCCAGCGCGCGGTAGCGATCGCGCAGACGATTGCGCAGCAGGATCGCCGAGAGGTTCAGCACGACCACGACGCCGACGAGCAGCGCCGCGCAAGCATAGGCACGCGGCACGCCACGGATCGTGTCGGGACTCGCGAGCGCGGCATCGTAGATCGTGACGCCGAGGTGCATGAACTGCTGCGACGGGTGCAGGTAGGGAAAAGTGCCGTCGAGCGGCAGCGCCGGCGCGAGCTTGACGACGCCGACCAGCATCAGCGGCGCCACGGCTCCGGCGGCGCGTGCGATCGCCAGCACCAGCCCGGTCAGCAAAGCCGGCCGCACGGCGGGAAGCAGCAGCGTCCACAGCGTTTCGTCGCGCGTCGCGCCGAGCGCGAGCGCGCCTTCGCGCAGCGACGCGGGGATCCGCGCCAGCCCTTCCTCGACGCTGACGACGACGACCGGCAGCGTCAGCAGCGCCAGCGTCAGCGCGGCCCACAGGAGGCCGCCGCTTCCGAAGGTCGGCACCGGCAGGCGGTCGGCGTAGAACCAGCGATCAATGCCCGCGCCGATGCCGTGCACGAACAGGCCGAGGCCGAGCACGCCGTAGACGATCGCGGGCATGCCGGCGAGCTGGTTGATCGCACCGCGCACGAGGCGCAGGCCGACGCCGCGCCGCTCGTGCAGGAAGATCGCGGTGGCGATGCCCAGCGGCATCGCCACCACGCTCATCAGCAGCACCAGCACGACGGTGCCGATCAGGGCCGGCAGCACGCCACCGGCCAGATTCGAGGCGACCGGCGCGGCGGCGAGGAAATGTCCCAGCGATTGCGCGAACGCGCCGATGCGGGCGAAGAAACCGAGCGCGTTCGGTTGCAGGCGCAGGCGCACGGGCGAAGCGGCCTCCGCTACGGGCGCTTCCGCACCCGCGCGCGCATACAGGCGTCGCCCGTCCTCGAGTTCGAGCAGGATCGCATCCACCGGTCGCGTACGCGCCACGATATCGGCGGGCACGACGCGTCGATAGGCCCCGCCGATGCGGTCGAACTCGCTCGTGCGCAGCGCGATCGCGTTGGTGCCCGCGTCGACGACTTCGCCGAGCAGCACGCTGCCGTCGCGGAGTCGGATTTCCTCGATCGGCGAAGGCCAGAACGGGGCCAGCCCCGCTCGCAGCAGAAGCCCGAGCAGGCCGAGCAGCACGGCCAGGGCGATCGCCGCGGTCCCCGCGATCAGCCAGCTTCCGGCAGCGTCACGGCGCGGCGTCACGACGCTCCCCCGTCATGGCGCAGGCGGCGGCGCAGGCGCTCGCGCACGGCTTCCGCAAGCAGGCTGAACAGCACCGTCGACAGCAGCAGCGCGAGCGCAGCCAGCAGCAATCCGCGCCATGCCACGCTGGACGGCGCTGCCTCGGGAAGGCCGAGCGCGATCTCCGCGCTGAGCGAACGCAATCCCACCAGCGGATCGAAGCCGCCGATCGGCGTGTTGCCGCTCGCCATCAACACGATCATCGTCTCGCCGAGGCATCGCAGCACGCCGAGCAGCCCCGCCGCGACGAGACCCGAGCCCGCCGCCGGCAGCAGCACCCTCGTCAGCGCCTGCCAGCGGGTCGCGCCGAGCGCGAACGCGGCTTGCGCGTGCTCGCGCGGCACGAGGAACAGGGCGTCCTCGGCCACCGAAAATACCGTCGGCATCGCGGCGACACCGAGTGCCAGGCCGACCNNNNATTCGACGCGCGCGGCATACGCGACACCGATCGAGACCAGCGCCACGACCAGCGGCAGCAGCCACAGCGGCAGCCAGCCCTCGCGGCGCGTGCGTACCCCGGACGCCAGGCCGGCGGCGAGCAGCGCGGCCGGTACGGCAGCGGCCAGCGCGAGCACGGTCGCGACGTTGAGCTTGAGCCACGGCGCCAGCGTCGCCGCGGCGATCAGGCCGAACACGACCGTGGGAATCGCCTCGAGGATTTCCAGCGCCGGCTTGATGACGGCACGCAGGCGGGGCG
>DBMH01000080.1 GCA_002297645.1 Rhodanobacteraceae bacterium UBA703
CGCCGGGACTGGCCCGGCGCCGCCGATCCGCGTAGGGCGGGAACGCTTACTGCTGCAGGGCAGCCGCGGTCGGATCGTCGAGCTGCCCCGTGACCGGCAGGCCGCGGATCTGCTGGAACTTGCGCAGCGCGCCGCTTGTGCCCGGGCCGGAGATGCCGTCCGGCTTGCCGGTGTACAGGCCCAGCTCCTTCAGGCGACGCTGGGCGTCGATCAGCGACATCATCGGAGCGCCGTTGGTGGCGCCGTCGACCTTCAGCTCGCCGCCCGTGCCGAGACCGCCGTTCACGCGCTGCGGCGCGTACGAGCGCAGCGCCTGCACCATCTGGTTGTACGAGTCCATGAACGCGGAAGCGATGACCTTGCCCTGCGGGGTGCTGGCGTAGGCGCCCGCACCGGCCGCCGCCGCGCCACCGGCGAGAACGCCGCCGAAGCCGAAGTCGGTATTGCGCGCGCTGCCCTGGGCCGCCGAGACCTGCACGCCCGAACGCGTGTCGGTCAACATCAGGACGGTCGAGGCTTCCGAGGTCTTCATGCTGCCGGCGACCGCGCCGGCGAGCGGATGGAACGCGCCGGCGATCGCACCGATGCCGCCACCGCCGGTCTCCTGCGAGAACTGGATGGTCGGGGTGATGATGTAGTCCGCCGCGACCATCTGGCCGCCGCCCATGTTGCTGCGGTTGCGCAGCTCGCCGGACCTGGCGAGGTCGCGCTCGGCCATCATCGAGCCCATCGCGCGGCCGCGATCGACGATGACGAAGCAGTTGCTCTGCTGGATCATCAGGCGCAGCAGGGGCGTGGTCGCCGGCAGGTGGTACTGCGACGTCAGCACGAGATACCACTGCTGCGAGGTGTCTTCCTCGACGGCGGCCGTGCCGAGCGGGCGGTCGCAATGCTCGAGCTGGCTGCTGCGGTTGACCGAGGACGAGCCGCCGGCCGCGCCGGTCACCGGGTTGTTCTTGCCGCCGCCCATCTGAGGGCCGGTCGCACAGCCGGCCAGCAGCGTGGCGAGGCCGGCCAGGCAGGCCATCTTCACGGAATTCATGTGCTTCTCCATTGCTTGCTCCAGAATAAGGTTGGTGCCGACGGCGGATGGCGCACGCGATCGCGCGGACCCGCCGCAACAGCGATCGCCGGAAAAAGCCTTCGGAAGACCCCCGCCCCGTGGCGCGGCGAAATATAGCAGAGCGCCTGTACCACGGCGTCGGCGCAGCGGCGGAACTCTAGGGAATCCCGGGTGCGGGCGCGGCCACGCTTCGTCATCGGCTCGGTAACGGTTCGGTAACCCGCCTTCTTTACGGCGCCTCCGGGGCATCGAAGGACATTGCGGCGCCGCCGTATAATCGCCGTTCCGCCGCGCACCGCGCCGGCGCGTCGCGCAAGAGAAACATGACCCATCCAGGCGAAAACGCAGCGTCGGTCCGGCGTGCCAGCGTGGCGGTGCGCATCGGCGCGGTCGCCATCGGCGGGGCAGCGCCCGTAGTCGTGCAGTCCATGACCAACACCGACACCGCCGACGTCGCCGGCACGGCGAAGCAGACGGCCGAGCTCGCGCGTGCGGGATCGGAGCTCGTGCGCATCACGGTCAACACGCCCGAGGCCGCCGCCGCCGTTCCGCGCATCCGCGAGCGTCTCGACATGATGGGCGTGGGCGTGCCGCTGATCGGCGACTTCCACTACAACGGCCACCAGTTGCTCGAGCGCGAGCCGGCCTGCGCCGAGGCCCTGGCGAAGTACCGCATCAATCCGGGCAACGTCGGGTTCGGCAAGAAGAAGGACACGCAGTTCGCCGCGATCATCGAGGCGGCGCTGAGGTACGGGAAGCCCGTCCGCATCGGAGCCAACTGGGGCTCGCTCGACCAGAGCATGGTGGCCGCCCTGATGGACGAGAACCACGCGCGCGCCGAGCCGTGGGATGCGGCGCGCGTCGGTCGCGAGGCGCTGATCCGCTCGGCCCTCGATTCCGCCGCGCGCGCCGAGGAACTCGGCCTGCCGCGCGACCGGATCATCCTGTCGTGCAAGGTGTCGGGCGTGCAGGAACTGATCGCGGTCTATCGCGACCTCGCGCTTCGCGCGGACTACGCGCTGCACCTCGGCCTGACCGAGGCTGGCATGGGGTCGAAGGGCATCGTCGCCTCGAGCGCGGCGCTCGCCGTGCTGCTGCAGGAGGGCATCGGCGACACCATCCGCATCTCGCTGACGCCGGAGCCGGGCGAATCGCGCACGCGCGAAGTGATCGTCGCGCAGGAACTGCTGCAGACGATGGGACTGCGCGCCTTCACGCCGCTGGTCACCGCCTGTCCCGGCTGCGGGCGAACGACCAGCACGCTGTTCCAGGAGCTGGCCAAGACCGTGCAGGACCACGTGCGCGCGAAGATGCCGGAATGGCGCCTGAAGTACGACGGCGTCGAGAATCTGACGCTGGCGGTCATGGGCTGCGTCGTCAACGGGCCGGGCGAGTCCAAGCACGCGGACATCGGCATCTCGCTGCCGGGCACGGGCGAGGCGCCGGCCGCGCCGGTATTCATCGACGGCCAGAAGGCGATGACGCTGCGCGGCGAGAACATCGCGACCGAGTTCGTCGGCCTCGTCGAGGATTACGTCGCGCGGCGTTACGCCGCGCGTGCGTCCGCCTGAGTCCGGCGACGCAGTCGCCATTCCTTCATCGTCCACCGCGCAGACTGGCGGGACCGACGGAGCGGTCCGCGATGACGAATACCCGGGATATCTGGAACAGCCGCGCGGCGAGGAACGCCGCCATCGCGATCTTCGCCGCGCTGGCGCTGCTTCGCGTCGTGCGCGCGTTCACGCTCGGTCCCAATTCCGACGAGGCGCAGCACCTCCACGTGGTCTGGGCGTGGACGCAGGGACTCGTCGTCTACCGCGACGTGTTCGACAACCACACGCCTTTGTTCCACGTCCTCTGCGCGCCGTTGCTGGCCTGGCTCGGCGAGCGCGCCGACATCATCGCCTGGATGCGGCTGGCGATGATCCCGCTGTACTTCGGCGCGCTCTACGCGACCTGGCGCATCGGCCGCGCGATCGGCAGCCCGCGCGTCGGGCTCTGCGCGGCCCTGCTGGTCGGGTCGACGCAGGCGTTCTTCGACGTCTCCACGCAGTTCCGTCCCGACGACCTGTGGATGCTGTTCTGGCTCGGAGCGACGGCGGTCGCGGTGCAGGGACGACCGACGAACCGGCGCGCGCTGGCGGCCGGCGTGCTGGTCGGCGCCGCCTTCGCGACCTCGGCCAAGACGTCGCTGCTGGTCTCGACCGCGCTGCTCGCCGGCGTGGCCGTACTGGCGCTGGACCCGCGCGAGCGTGGCGCGCGCCTGCGCGCGCTGGCCATGCCCTTGCTGTGGGGCGTGATCGGTGCGTTGGTGGTTCCCGTCGTCGTCGCGCTGTACTTCGTCGTGCAGGGTGCATGGCGCGAAGCGCTGTACTGCATATTCGAGCACAACCTCGTGCGCGGTCTCGGTCGCTGGCAGAGCGGTGGCGCGCGCTTCTGGCTGTTCCCGTTCGGCTATGCGCTGGCGCTTGCCGTCGCGCTGCACTTCAGGAAGCGCAGCGAGCCCGCGCGCTGGCGTGCGGCCAGTTGGGTACTGCTGTCGGCGATCGGCTACCTGCTCGCCCTGCACTCGTACTGGCCGCTGTTCACGCGCCAGGACATGCTGCCGGTGCTGCCGCTGCTCGCGTTGATGCCGGCGGCGCTGTTCACCGGCGGCAGCGGCGCGTGGCGTTCGTGGCGCGTGCTGGCGGTCGGGGCCGTACTCGCCGTCTTCCTCGGCTCGCTGGTCGCGCAGGCACTGGCGCCGTCGAACCGCCTGCGCCACGCCGAAAGGGATCTCGCGCAGATCCTCGCGCTGACGCGGCCCGGCGAATACGTGATGGATGCCAAGGGCGAATCGATCTTCCGGCCGCGGCCGTTCTACTGGGTGCTCGAAGGCGTGACCGAAGCGCGCATGCGCAACGGCTCCATCCGCGACGACCTGGGGGAGCGCCTCGCCGCGACCTCGACCGCCTTGCTCGTCGACGACCGCATCCCGGCGCGGGACCGCGCCTTCGTCGAGGCAAACTACGTGCCGGTCGGCCATCGCCTGCGCGTGGCCGGGCAGCGCTTCGGTCCGCTCGATGCCGGGCAGGCAGTGGATTTCCGCATCGAGGTCGCCGGCGACTACCGCTTCATCGACCGCAATGGCGATATGGCCGGTACCTTCGACGGACGCCGCGTCGAGGGGGCCGTGTCCATCGACGCCGGCGAGCACCGGTTCGTGCCCGATGTCGCGGCGGACGTCGCGCTGGTCCGGGCCTCCGTGTTCGAGCGGGGACTCGCACCGTCTTCGGTTTTCGCACCGGAGGCGCAGGACGAAAGACCGGCATCCTGCCCGCAGCCGCATGGATCGCCGCCACCGGAGTGAGGCACTATCGCGGTCCGTTCCTGCCGCGGTCCGTTGCGATGACTTTCCGCTCCTCGATCCTCGTCGCGGGTTCCGCGAATCTCGACTTCGTCGTGCGTGCTCCGCACATCCCCGCGCCGGGGGAAACCGTGCTCGGTGGCGAGTTCCGCACGTTTCCCGGAGGCAAGGGCGCCAACCAGGCGGTGGCCTGCGCGCGCGCGGGCGGTGCGCCGACGCGCATGCTGCTGGCGCTCGGCGACGATGCGTTCGCGTTGCCGATCGAGGAGTCCCTGCGTGCGGCCGGTGTCGCGCTCGACATCCGCCGTTCCGATCGCGCGACCGGCACGGCCTTCATCTGCGTGTCGGACGAAGGCGAGAACGCGATCACGGTCGCGCCGGGTGCGAATTCGGCGCTGCGCCCGCAGGACCTGCCGTCGCTCGACGGCATCGGTCACCTGCTGCTCCAGCTCGAAACGCCCCTGGACAGCGTGGCGGCCTATGCGCGGGCGGCCCGCGGGACCGGCGCGAGCGTCGTTCTGAACGCGGCGCCGGCGCAGACCCTGCCGCCGGCGTTGCTGGAGGACGTCGACGTGCTGATCGTCAATGAGGGCGAACTCGCCGCGATCGCCGGTGCCGGCGAGTCGATCGAGGCCAATCTCGGCCGCATCGACGTGCCGTGCGTCATCGTCACGCTGGGCGAAAACGGCTGTCTCGCGCGTATCGGCACGGAGACACTGAAACAGCCGGCGTTTGCGGTCGAGGTGGTCGACACGACCGGTGCCGGCGACACTTTCTGCGGCGCGCTGGTCGCTGCACTGGCACGCGGCGCGACCATGCCGGCCGCGCTGCGCGAGGCCAGCGCGGCCTCGGCCCTGGCCTGCACGCGCATGGGAGCGCAGTCGAGCATTCCGACCCGGGCGGAAGTCGAAGCGTTCCTGCGCGGAAAGGCGCTGGAGATCGCGTAGGCGCTACTGTTCGAACGGCACGCTCTCGGCCGGGCAGCGATCGACCGCCTCGACCTGCCAGAGCTGCCAGTGCGCGACCCAGCAGTCGTCGTAGACCGAGCAGTAGCAGATGTCCATGGTGAAGCGCGGGATCGCGTCCTTGAACAAGGTGGCCAGTTCGCGGCCGTGCACGCGAAGCGCCACGACCGTCGTCTCGCGATTGGTGTTCGGCGGGATGACCGCGCCGGCGAAGCTGGTGGTCGCCGTGCTCGGGCGCTCGTGCATGCCGAGCGCGGCGATCATCTCTTCCCAGTTGCGCATCGGCTTGCCGTCGAGGCCCACGGCGACCGACTGCACGCGTGCCGGGCCGACGCCATTGTTGTCGATGGTCCAGATGAAGCCGTTGGTGTCGACGTCGCTGGTGTAGGTGTAGCCGATGGCGAGGTACGGCCACACGCTGGCGCGTGCCTGGCTCTGCATCAGGCGCGTCTGCCAGGCGCCGACCGCGAGCGCGAACACGCTGACCGCGAGCGCCAGCATGCTGATCAGGTCGGGGCGCGAGGGCTGCGGCGTGCTCTCCGGCGGAGAGGGAGTCTGTTCCAGGGACTGGGGCGTGGTCATGGAGGCCTCGATTCAGATCTGCGGTTCGGCCCTGTCCGTCGGCGGTTGCGCGCGGCGCTGGCGCGCGAGCGAGGCTTCGCGCCGCGCGATGTAGAGGCTCGCGCCGACCACGATGGCGGCGCCCGCGGCCGTCCAGCGGTCCGGCGTCTCGTCGAACAGCAGCCAGGCGAGCACGGCGACGAACACGAGCTGCAGGTAGCTGAACGGCGCCAGCGTCGAGGCATCGGCAAGCTTCAGCGCATGCGTCCACGTGTACTGTCCCGCCGTGCCGAGCGCGCCCACCAGGACGAGCAGGGGCCATAGTTCCGCCGGCGGCCAGTGCCACACGGCCAGCGCGGCCGGCAGCGACAGCGGCACCCACAGCCAGGTCGTGAGCAGCACGATCGTGTCGGCCGGGTCCCTGCGCGAGAGGAACTTGATGCTGATCGTGACGACGCCGGTCATCGCGGCGGCGAACAGCGCGACGAGGCTGGCCGCGCTGAAGCCGTCCGTGCCCGGCCGCACGATCACCAGGACGCCGACGAAGCCGGCGAGGACCGCACTCCAGCGGCGCAGGCGCACGACCTCGCCGAGGAACAGCACGGCGCCGATCGTCACGAACAGCGGCGAGGAATAGGACAGGGCGATCGCCTGCGCGAGCGGCAGGTGCGCGATCGCCCAGAATCCGGCCAGCATCGACACGGCGCCGATCGCGCAGCGCAGCGTGTAGAAGCCGAGGCGGTCCGTATGCAGCGCGCTGCGGCCGTTGCGGAACAGCAGCGGCAGTGCCGCGAGCGCGCCGAAGAAGCTGCGGAGGAAGGCGATCTCGAACGGATGCACCTGCTTCGACGCGATGCGGATCAGCACCGCCATCGTGCCGAAGCAGAGGGTGCTGCCGACCATCATGACGACCGCGCGCCGCGGCAGCGAGGAGGCCGTGGGCGACGCGGCGACGGATATGTCCAAGGGCGGGAGGGTGCTGCGGAAAGGCGCGCATGGTAGCACCGGGCGTTGGCGCCGCGCCGGTGCTCGGCTACGCTGCCGCATTCCCTCGCCGGTGCCCGTGATGCCTGCCGCCACTCCTTCCTTCGTCGTCGCGATTCCGGCCCGCTACGGTTCGACGCGACTGCCGGCCAAGGCGCTGTTGCCGCTCGCCGGCGTGCCGATGATCGTGCACGTCGCGCGCCGGGCTTCGACCGCCGGAGCGTCCGAGGTCGTCGTTGCGACCGACGACGCGCGCATCGCGGAGGCGCTCGACGGCAGTGGCGTGCGCGTGGTGATGACACGAGCCGACCATGCCTCCGGCAGCGATCGTCTCGCGGAGTGCGCCGACCTGTGCGGTTGGGCCGACGATGCGATCGTCGTGAACCTGCAGGGCGACGAGCCG
>DBMH01000288.1 GCA_002297645.1 Rhodanobacteraceae bacterium UBA703
TAGCCCGTGTTCGCCACCGCCGTCACCGGCGTGCCGTTGCCTCCGGACGGCACCGTCTGCGAGGCACTGCCGCTGATCGTGCCGTTCGGACCGGCCATGTAGGTCAGCGTGTAGTTCGTCGGGCCGCCGGTCACGTTGATGCAGCCGCTCGCGGCCACGCTCTGGCCGTCCGGATTCGTGAGGACGACGTCGCGCAGGCCGGCTGTGGCCGCCGTGATGTTCAGAACGACCTGGGTCGGCGAGTTGTACGTCACGCTGTTCACGGTCGCACCGCTGACCGTGGCGTTCAGGTGCCGGAACGGCAGGGCCGGCGCCGGAAGATCCGCGCCCGGGTCGAAGAAGGCGGAGCCGTCCGTCGAGGTCGCGTCGATGACGACGTTGCCGGTTCCCGCGGCGAAGGCGATCGGCGAGGCCGCCGAGCAGCTCGGCGTCGCCGGCGGCGGCGCCTGCAGCCTGGCCACGCGGACGGCGTAGCTGTTCGCGGCCTGGTTGTACTCCTGGATGGTCCACACGCTCATGTCGTCGAGCGGGTCGACGACCGTGAACGAATAGTCGCCCCAGCGGCGGCCGCTGGAACCGCCCGGATCACTGGGCGGGTTGTAGTTCGCCGCCGTGATGCCGAACGTCATCGCGCCCGTGGTCGGCGGACCGGTCATCGTTCCGAGCGGATCACCGGCCAGGCGTCCGGCGAACGCCGGTGTCGCACCGGAGGGCGTGCCGGCCATGCTGAAGCCCATCACGGCATGACCCTGTCCCGTCACCGTGACCGATGGAATCCAGTACTGCAGCGCCGCCGCGAGTGTGGCGGCGCTGTCGTAGACGGTACCGGACTGCACCAGCGCCGGCGTGGTGTCCAGGTCCCTGATCTCGTACCAGCGCGCGGCCTTGCGTGCCGTCGACGCCGTGCTCGCCACGCCGGCCGGGCTCACGCGCAGGTTGTGCGCGGTCCAGAGGCGCCCGTTGCGCATCATCGCCGCGAACAGGCGATCGTCGAGCGAATCGAGCCGGCCGTTGTTGCCCCCCGTATTGCCGGCGTGCTCGACCGGATTGGTCGCTCCGGTGGTCGGAACGGTCAGGTTCATGTTGGCCGAGATCGTCGGCGACGCGCTGCCCGGATTGCTCACGCGACGAAACACCAGGCGGCTGTAGACGCCCGCGTCGGGGCCGACGAAGTAGCCCTCGGTCGCCGCCGGGTCGAAGTTGTCCACGCCGCGCGGCGCGTAGGCACCGGTGGTCGACGTGCCGATGTTGGCGAAACGCGTCGTCACGATGGGGCCTCCGGAGAGGACCGACGTCTTCTGCACGACGTATGCGTTGGTGCCCAGGAACGAGGTGCCCGAGCTGTTGAACATGTTGCAGGCGAAGTAGAGCGCGTTGACGTCGATGCCGAGCGAGGGATAGTCGCAGAAGTTGCTGCCCGGATCGGTGACGACGTAGTAGTAGGTCCAGACCGTCGAGGCGCTGAGGACGCCGGCGCTGGCCGCGTCGCTGACCGCGAGCAGCCAGCGGTTCGCCGCCGTGGCGGAGCAGGACGCGTTCGTGCACGGCACGTCGATGATGCTGACGAACCAGCGTGCGGAGAAACGGTCGTAGCGGATCTGCGGGTCGCTGGTGAAGACCTGGACGACGGAACCGCCCAGCGGGGTCGTCACCGGCGCGAAGAACACGTCCGTATCGGCATTGAGCACGCCGTCGGCGGTGCCGCTGCGCGTGAACGAGCGGATGCGGCCGTTGATCGCGACCACGTACTGCTGCGGACCGATCGTGCCCATCGAATCCGGCGGCAGCGCGCCGGCATCGGCCAGCGTCGCGCCGTCGAACGAGGAGGAGACGGTATGCGAAGCGAACAGGCCGGGCGCCGCGCGCTGCGGGACCGTCAGGGGATAGCGCGATACGGCCGGCGCCTCGGGATTCTGGAGCAGGTCGTCGCGATCGACCTTTTCCTTCTCGCGCTCGGCCGGCCGCGTCGGGCGCAGCGGGGCGGTCGCTTGCCGGCGCATGAGGTCGGCGGTGCTCAACTCGACGCCAGCCACCGGCGCCAGGCGCTCTCCCTGGATGTCCGATGCGGCGGATGGATCGTCGGCCGGCCCTTCGGACGCGTGCAGCGACATGGAAACGCCGGACATGGCGCACAGCAGCGCCAGAGCTCCGCTCAAGGCTCGATTGCGAAACATGTTCCCCCCTGGGATGGCGGCGACGGGGGAGCTGCCGGGCGGCAGCCCTGGGAACCCGGCCGACGGGACCAGATTACCATCGGCCGCAGGACCTGTATCCACCCGGTCCACAGACCCAGTTCGTCGATGCCGCACCGGCAGCCCGTGCTGTTCGGCCACGCGTCCGGCCGCGGCCCCTCACCGGGTCGGACGCTTCAGCCGGCCGGGGTCCTGCGGTGCGCGTGGATGGACATCAGCACGCCGAACCCGGCCAGCAGGGACACGGCGGAGGTGCCCCCGTAGCTGATCAGCGGCAGGGGCACGCCCACCACGGGCAGCACCCCGGTGATCATGCCGCCGTTCACGACAACGTAGACGAACAGCGACATGCTGATCGCCCCCGCGAGCAGGCGCGAGTAGGTGTCGCGCGCCTCGGCGGCGATCCACAGGCAGCGCGCGATGATGAACACGTACAGGGCGAGCAGCAGCAGCACGCCGACCAGCCCCCATTCCTCGGCGAAGACCGAGAAGATGAAGTCGGTGGTGTGCTCGGGCAGGAACTCCAGCCGCGACTGCGTGCCCTGGTGCCAGCCACGCCCCCACATTCCCCCGGACCCGACGGCGATCTTGGACTGGATGATGTGCCAGCCGTTGCCGAGCGGATCGGCTTCCGGGTCGAGCAGGGTCAGCACGCGATTGCGCTGGTAGTCGTGCAGGAAGTGCCAGGCGACCGGCACCACCGCGGCGGCGGTGCCCACCAGCACACCGATGCGCCACCAGGCGAGACCGGCGAGGAACACGCCGAAGGCGCCACTCGCGGCGATGAGCAGCGCCGTGCCGAGATCCGGCTGCTTGGCGACGAGCCCGGCGGGAACCGCGATCAGCAGGCCCACCGCGAACAGCGTGCTCCAGTTCGGCGGCAGCGGGCGGCCGTGCAGATACCAGGCGACCATCATCGGCATCGTCAGCTTGAGCATCTCGGACGGCTGGAAGCGCACGAAGCCCAGATCCAGCCAGCGATGCGCACCGCGTCCTTCGCCGAGCACCGCGACCACGAGCAGGACCGCCACGCTTCCGGCGTACAGCCACGGCGTCCAGTTGCGCAGCGCCTGCGGCGGAACGCGCGCGATGACGAACATCAGCGTGAGGCCGAGGGCGAAGCGCATCGCCTGCGACGCGACGATGCCGCGATCGAGGTCGCCGGCGCTGTACAGGGTGATCAGACCCACCGCCATCAGCGCCAGCAGTGCACCGAACAGCGGAAGGTCGATGCGAGGCTTGCGCCAGAGCGCACCGAAACGATAGCGGAGCTGCGCGAAGAGTTCGTCGATCATGGTTCGCCTCCCGCTACGCCGGCGACCGCCGGGCGGCTCGCCTGGCGCTCGAGATCGCCCGGCAACCAGGCGTCGAGGATCTTCCGCGCGATCGGCGCCGCATCCGACGCGCCGCTGCGGCCGGCCTCGAGCGCGACGACGACGGCGATGCGCGGATCGTCGGCCGGAGTGAAGCACTCGAACAGCACCTGGTGACGCTCGATCGGGCTGGCGCTGATGCTGGTCCAGGTCTCGTCGTTGCGCGAGTAGCGCTCGGCCGTACCCGTCTTGCCTGCGATCACGTAGGGGAAATCGTTGCCCAGGCCGCGTGCGGTACCGGCGGCGACGACGCCGACCATGCCCTGCTGGACCGCCTCCCAGTTGGCCGGCTTCTCGATGATGCTGGCCTGCGGCGGCGCCTTGCCGATGAGCTCGACCGGACGCTCGATGCCGGTCTGCACCGCGCGCAACAGGTGCGGCACGGTCGGCACGCCGCGATTGGCCAGCGTCGCCAGCGCGCTGGCGAGCTGCAGCGGCGTGACGACCCAGTAGCCCTGTCCGATGCCGGCGATCACCGTCTCGCCCGGAAACCACGGCTGCTTGTAGCGCGTGCGTTTCCATTCGCGCGACGGCAGCACGCCGCTGCCCTCCCCGACCAGGTCGATGCCGGTCGGCTTGCCGAAACCGAACTTCCCCAGCGCCGCGCTGAAGCGGTCGATGCCCATGTCGAGCGCGAGCGAATAGAAGTAAGTGTTGACGGATCGCGCGATCGCCTGCTGCAGGTCGACGCGCCCGAATCCGCCGCGCACGTCGTCGCGATACGCGCGCGACTGGCCGGGGATGAAGAACTCGCCTGTCGAGAGCACCGTGTCGCCGGGCTTGCGCAAGCCGAGTTCGAGCCCGGCCAGTGCGACGAACGGCTTCATCGTCGAACCCGGCGTGTAGGTGCCGCGCAGCAACCGGTTCAGCAGCGGCTTGTGCGGCGTCTCCAGCAGGGCCGCGTAGTCGGCCTTGGAAATGCCGTTGACGAACAGGTTCGGGTCGTAGCTCGGCACGCCGACCATCGCCAGGATCTCGCCGTTGCGCGGGTCGATCGCGACGGCCGCGCCGGCGCGGCCGCCGAACGCCGCCTCGGCGACCTGTTGCAGGTCGGAGTCGATCGTCAGGTGGAGGTTCTCCCCCGGCTTCGGCGCCACGCGCGCGAGCGGTTCGCCGATCGGGCGATGGTCCGCATTGACCTCGATCTTCTCGTAGCCGGGCTCGCCGTGCAGGCGCTCCTCGTAGAAACGCTCGATGCCGGTCTTGCCGACGTGCGTGGTACCGGCGTAGGCGTCCTTGTCCAATCGCGCGAGATCGTCGTTGTCGATGCGACCGACGTAGCCGACCGTGTGCGCGAACTCAGCGCCGAGCGGATACGAGCGCGTCAGGTACGGCACCACGTCGACACCGGGAAACGCCCAGCGGTTGATGGAGAAGCGCGCGATTTCCTCTTCCGACAGCTTCAGCCGCAGCGGCACGCCCTGATACGAGCGCTTGCCCTTGCGCAGCACGTTGAAGCGCGCGATGTCGTCCTCGCTGATCGGCACGATGCGGCCGAGCCGCGCGAACAGGTCGTCCAGCTTGCCGGCCTGCTCGGGGGTGACCTCGAGACGGAACGCCGCGACGTTCTCGGCCAGCAGGACGCCGTTGCGGTCGTAGATCAGGCCGCGCGCCGGCGCCAGGGGACGCGTCAGGATGCGATTGGCGTCCGAGCGCGCGCTGAAGACGTCGTGGCGCACGACCTGGAGGTAGTGGAAGCGCGTGGCGAGCGCCGCCAGGCACACCACGATGATCAGGAAGCCGGCCAGTGCGCGGCGCCGGAACAGCGCGTACTCGTGGCGGTTCTCCTTGATCGGCTTGAAGGCGCTCCGCATCAGGACCGGCCCGGGATCTTCAGGGCCGCGGCGGAACCGGCTTGCCGGCACGGGAAGGCAGCGGCCGGCGACGAATGCAGGTCTGCGGGCGGACGATGGCGCCGCACCTCGCACTCCGGCACGACGAAGCGGCGGTATGACGACACGGCGGGAAGCAGACGCATGGACCGTCCCCTATTCGCTGCCGCGCAGGCGCAGGCGCAGGTCGTCCAGCAGCAGGAACACGAACGGCCAGATCGCCATGCCCACCACCGGCGCGGCCCAGAAGACCGACGACGGCATCACCTCGCCCGAAAAACCGCGCACCATGAGCGTGACGACGCGATCGTTCAGCAACAACGCCAGCACCGCCAATGCCTGCTGCCACATCGGGAAAAAGCGCAGACGGGCCCGGAACCGCAGCACGATGAACGCGAGCACGACCAGCCTCAGCGCCTGTTCGCCGAAGAGTTCGCCGGCCAGCACGTCGCCGGCGAGCCCGGCGACGAAAGCGAAACCCAGGCCGACGCGCTCGGGGCGCTCGATGGCCCAGTAGACGAGCACGAGACCGACCCAGTACGGCTTGTACGGCAGCAGCGCCTGCGGTAGCGGCATCATCTGCAGCAGGAAGGCGACGACGAAACTGCCGACCAGCAGCCAGCCCTGGACACGCAGGCGGTTCATGGCTGCGCCTCCGGCGCGGCGGGCGGCTGCGGATCGGCCAGGGCCATCCCGGCCGGCGGGCCGATTTCCTCCGGAGGGGCTGGCGGCGGACCGTACGGCTGCGGCTGGTCGTGCAACAGAAGCACCTCGCCGCTGCGGTCCAGCGCGGCCGCCGGCCGTGCCATCGCCGCAGCGAACATGCCGCTCTGGTCGTTGCTGATCGAATGCACCGTACCGACCGGGAAACCGGCGGGGAAGCGCCCGCCCAGGCCCGAGGTCAGCAGGCGGTCGCCGACCTTGATGTCGGCGCTGATCGGTACGTTCGGCAGCTCCAGGCGGTCGATCGCGCCGCTTCCGTACGCGATCGTGCGCACGCCGCTGCGCTCGTCGACGACCGGAATCGCATGGGTCGGATCGGTGATCAGCATCGCCACGGCAGTGCTCGGCAGCACCTCGACGACCTGGCCCATGATGCCGTGGGCGTCGATCACCGGCTGGCCGACCTCGATGCCCTGGTTCGAGCCGAGGCTGACGACGACACGGTGGCGGAAGGGATCGAGGTCGACATCGACGAGGCGCGCGAACTGCACCGACAGGCCGAGATTCTTCTGCGCGTCGAGCAACGCCTTGAGCCGCTCGTTCTGCGCGACCACGGTGTCGAGCCGGTTCAGCCGCGCCTGCGCCAGCAGCAGCGCCTCGCGCAATTGGCGGTTCTCGCCGGCGAGCTGGTCCTGCGTCACGACCGCGGTGCGCGTGGCCCGTGCCACGTCCGCCGGCAAGGCGGCGAGGCGGTAGACCGGCTCGACCACGGCGCTGCCGGTACGGCGCAGGATCTCGAGGTAGTTCCCGCGGTGGTCCAGCACCATCAGCACCACCGCGAGCGCGAGATAGACGATCAGCCTGAGCGTGCTGACCGTGCCCTCGGCGAACAGGGTGGTGTTGTCGGTGCGCATCGAGTCGGGATCGAGGATCGGGGATTGGGGATCGGGGAAAAGCGGAAAGACCGCGGCAGTGCGCCTTTTACCACTCCCGACCGATCAACCTCATCCGCTCTTGTCGAATCTCGAATCTCCACTCTCGAATCCCGGCTATTCCGGCGCGAAGAAATCGCTGCCGTGCTTGTCGATGAGTTCCAGCGCGCGACCGCCGCCGCGGGCGACGCAGGTCAGCGGGTCGTCGGCAACGTGCACGTGCAGGCCGGTTTCCTCGGAAATCAGGCGATCGAGGTCCTTCAGCAGCGCGCCGCCGCCGGTCAGCACGATGCCACGCTCGTAGACGTCCGAGCACAGCTCCGGCGGCGTCTGCTCGAGCGCGCCGCGCACCGAACTGACGATACCCGACAGCGGCTCGTGCAGCGCCTCGAGGATCTCGTTCGAATTGACCGTGAAATTGCGCGGCACGCCCTCGGCGAGGTTGCGGCCGGACACTTCGATTTCCTTCACTTCCGACTGCGGGAACGCGCAGCCCACCTCGACCTTGATGCGCTCGGCGGTCGCCTCGCCGATCAGGGTGCCGTGGTTGCGGCGCACATAGTTGATGATGGCCTCGTCGAAACGGTCGCCGCCGATACGCACCGACTGCGAGTAGACGATGCCGTTGAGCGAGATGACCGCCACTTCCGAGGTGCCGCCACCGATGTCCAGCACCATCGAGCCGCGCGCCTCGTGCACCGGAATGCCGGCGCCGATCGCGGCCGCCATGGGTTCTTCGATCAGGTAGACGTCGCGTGCGCCGGCCGATTCGGCCGATTCCTTGATCGCACGCCGTTCGACCTGGGTCGAACCGCAGGGCACGCACACCAGCACGCGCGGACTCGGGCGGAACATGCGCGCTCGGTGCACCTTCTTGATGAACTGCTTGAGCATCTCCTCGGTCATCGTGAAGTCGGCGATGACGCCGTCCTTCATCGGTCGCACCGTGTTGATCGCTGCCGGCGTGCGCCCGAGCATGCGCTTGGCGTCGCCGCCGACCGCCGCGACCGAGCGCGGGCCGCCGGGGCCGCGATCGTGGCGGATCGCCACGACCGACGGTTCGTTGAGGACGATGCCCTGGCCGCGCACGTAGATCAGCGTGTTGGCGGTGCCGAGATCGATCGAGAGATCGTTGGAGAACAGTCCGCGTAGACCTTTGAACATGAGCGCGGCGCAACCTTTTTGGTGCGTGAGAAAAGCGCGCGATTTTAGTGACGCATGCCCTTCGGGGCAAGGAGAATGAAGTTAAAAAACCCTTGTCGGACGCGGATTTCCCGCATACCAGCGAGTACAGGAAGCCGGTTCCCACATCCTCCGGACCCCACTTCGATCACCGCGAATTTCCGTGAATGCGAACGGCCGCCGGAACGGCGTCGACGGCCGGGCGGCCACGGCACGCCATGGCGCATGGCGCAGCCGCGTCGGTTAGACTTCGGCGGTTTGGCGCCCGGCGGCGCCGATCCCTTTCATTTTCTTTCCGGAATCGTCGATGTCCGCACTGATTTGTGGTTCGCTCGCCTACGACACCATCATGGTGTTCCAGGACCAGTTCAAGAAACACATCCTGCCCGATCAGGTGCACATCCTGAACGTCTCGTTCCTCGTGCCGCGCATGCGTCGCGAATTCGGCGGTTGCGCCGGCAACATCGCCTACAACCTGAAGCTGCTCGGCGACGATCCGATTCCGTTCGCGGCAGTCGGCCAGGATTTCGGCCCGTACCGCGAGCACATGAAGGCCTGCGGCATCCGCCTCGACCACGTCAGCGTGTTCGACGACCTGTTCACGCCGCAGTGCTTCATCACGACCGACCTCGACAACAACCAGATCACCGCGTTCCATCCGGGCGCGATGCTCAATTCGCACGAGCATCACGTGCGCGACGTCGAGGGCGTGACGTTCGGCATCGTCGCGCCGGACAGCCGCGACGGCATGCTGCAGCACTCGCGCGAATTCGCCGAGAAAGGCGTCCCGTTCATCTTCGATCCGGGCCAGGCGATGCCGCTGTTCGACGGCGCGGAGTTCCGCTCGATGATCGAGCAGGCCGACTACGCGATCGTCAACGACTACGAGTCGCAGCTGCTGCAGGCGCGCACCGGCTGGAGCGCCGCCGAGATCGCGCAGCGCGTGAAGGCCTACATCGTCACGCAGGGCCCGAAGGGATCGACCGTCCTGGCCGGCTCGCAGACCTACAAGATCCCGGCCGCGCAGGAAAGCCGCATCGTCGACCCGACCGGCTGCGGCGACGCCTACCGTGCCGGCCTGATCTTCGGCCTCATGCGCGACATGGACTGGCCGACCACCGGCCGCATCGCCTCGCTGATGGGCACGATCAAGATCGAGCACCCCGGCACGCAGAACCAGCGCTTCACCTACGCCGAGTTCGCCGACCAGTTCAAGCAGCAGTTCGGCTACGCGCTCTGAGCGCCGCAGCCCTCCACCCGCCCGCCCGAGGAACACGCCGATGACCACGCCATCCATGCTGCTCCGCCTTGCCGCGGGCGCTGCGCTCGCCGCCGCGATCCAGTCTTGCGCGGCGAAGGGCCCGACGGTCGAGATCAACGGAAAGACCTACACGATCGAGATCGCCGAGGACGACGCCTCGCGCGCGCACGGGCTGATGGAGCGCGAGAGCATGCCGGCCGACCACGGCATGCTGTTCGTGTTCCAGGACGACGCGCCGCGCGCGTTCTGGATGAAGAACTGCAAGTTCCCGCAGGACATGCTGTTCTTCGACTCGCAGCAGCGACTGATCAGCGTGCAGCGCAACGTTCCGCCGTGCGTGGCCGACCCGTGCCCGGCCTACTCCAGCGGCGCGCCCGCGCGCTACGTGCTGGAGCTCAACGCGGGACAGGCGGATGCGATCGGCGTGCATCCGGGCGACGAACTGACGATTCGTCGCTGACGACACCGAAGCACCACCAGCCATCGCCGTCCAGCGCGAATCCTTCGCGCAGGCCGTGCACGCAGGCGAGGCCCTGGCGGTAGGGCACCGGAACGATGTCCCGGTCGATGTGACCGTCCTCGATGGGAATGAACACGTGCATGGCGGCTCCGACTCCGTGTGGTTGACTGCGCACAGTCAAGCAGACACGGGTGCCGGAATCGCGTCGCGGGCATGACGGAAAGAGGACGAGTTCTGGCAGCGGGAAAGCCGCCACGAACGGCCGGCACGCCCGGACCGCCGATCGTTCACGCACGCTGGAGCGCCACCGCACTCAAGGGGTGCCCGCGTTCGCGGGCCTGACGCCCGAGGGAACTTCCCGGCCGTCATTCCCGCGCAAGCCGCAAGCGCCTTTCAACAGCCGAAGGCGGATCGCCCGAAGGCTCGCCATGGCTCGAAGAACAAACGCGCCCGCCTCGCGACGGCGATTTCCGAAGCTCCCAGCGACCGTCTCCGGACGGAGGCCGGTGCGTGGCCGGTATCAGATCTCGACCATCTCGAAATCGGACTTGGTCACGCCGCAGTCCGGGCAGGTCCAGGTATCCGGCACGTCTTCCCACCGCGTGCCCGGCTCGATGCCGTCTGCCGGCCAGCCTTCCGCCTCGTTGTAGATGAAGCCGCAGACGACGCACATGAAGGTGCGGTACGGCGCGTCGGCGCGGGCGGCGGATGCGGACATTCGAACGTGACTCTCGGGAAGGAAGCGGCCTATTCTCCCAGCTTTGGGGACCGTTTGCGAAACCGGACGTCCCCGCATCGGGACCGGGCGGTCCGCTGGAAGACGGTCGCGGCGGAATCGCGCTTCCCCTCGGGCCGCCGGAACGCGGCCCCGATGATCCACATCCAGCACGCCGCGCTCGACGCGGCGCCACGTCTGCCGGAGCCTCGAAAGCCGATGCCACACCATCCACTGCCGCTGCGCGGCCTCTATGCCGTCACCGACGGGCCGCGCGACGACCTCGTCGAGGCCTGCGCCGCCGCGCTCGACGGCG
>DBMH01000135.1 GCA_002297645.1 Rhodanobacteraceae bacterium UBA703
CCGTTGCCGCTGCCGACGTGCGGACGACGCGCATGGCGCTGCGGACGCTGGTTCTGCACCGGCTTGGCGGTGCCGTCGGCGCGCAACGGGCGCGAGGGTTCGAATCCCGTGACGGGAACGACCTCGATCTCCTGCTTGAGCAGGCGCCGGATGTCGCGCAGCAGGCCTTCTTCTTCGTGCGAGACCAGCGAGATCGCGAGGCCCTCGGCGCCGGCGCGACCGGTGCGGCCGANNCGGCCGATGCGGTGCACGTAGTCCTCGGCGACCATCGGCAGGTCGTGGTTGATGACCATCGGCAACTGGTCGATGTCGAGGCCGCGCGCGGCGATGTCGGTCGCGACCAGGACGTTGATCCTGCCGCTCTTGAAGTCCGCCAGCGCGCGCGTGCGCTGGTTCTGGCTCTTGTTGCCGTGGATCGCGGCCGCTTTCAGGCCGGACTTCTCCAGCATCTTGGCCAGCTTGTCCGCGCCGTGCTTGGTACGGCCGAACACCAGCGTCTGGCGGCCGTCGTTCTCCAGCAGGTGCAGCAGGAGGTCGCGCTTCTTGTCGGCGTCGACCGGATGCACCCGATGCGTGACGGTTGTGGCGACGCTGTTGGGCTTGGCGATCTGGATCTCGACCGGATCGCGCATGAACTCGCCGGCGAGCGCCTTGATCTCCGGCGCGAACGTGGCCGAGAACAGCCAGGTGATGCGGTTCTGGCGGGGCAGGTGGCCGAGGATGCGCTTGATCGACGGCAGGAAGCCCATGTCGAGCATGCGGTCGGCCTCGTCGAGTACCAGCATTTCGATGTGCGAAAGATCGACGCTGCGCTGCTGCAGGTGGTCGAGCAGCCGGCCCGGCGTGGCGATCAGGATGTCGACGCCGCGACGCAGCGCATCGATCTGCGGGTTGATGCCGACGCCACCGAAGATCGTCGTCGCGCGCACGCCGAGATGCTTGCCGTAGGCGCGCACGTTCTCGTGGATCTGCGCGGCGAGTTCGCGTGTCGGCGTCAGCACCAGCGCGCGCGGGCGCTTCGGCTGCGTCGGCTTGCGCCGGGCGACGTACAGGTGCTCGAGCAGCGGCAGCGAGAACGCCGCCGTCTTGCCGGTGCCGGTCTGCGCGCCGGCGAGCAGGTCGCGGCCTTCGAGAGCGGGAGGGATTGCCGCCGCCTGGATCGGCGTCGGCGCGGTATAGCCTTGTTCGGCCAGCGCGCGCAGCAGCGCCGGCGCCAGGCCCAGGGATTCGAACGACATGTGAGACTCCTCGTGGATCGGAGCCGCGCACATCGACGCGCGCCTTCGTTCCGAGGAGCGAAGGCGCCCGGCGCGGGAGCGCGGCGCGTCGGTCAGTGAATGACCGGACTGGACGCAGCGTTCCCGATGACCGCACTGCGAACGAAATGGATGAGCGGATCGCGGCGGCCGCAATGGCCGTGGATTCCGGGTTTGGCGCGACGAAGGCCGAACGGCGGGAACGTGTGGCAGCGCTCGGAGGCGGCTTGCCGTGGGCGTTCCAGAGGGAAAATCGCGAAAGCGACGCAACAAACTCCGCGCAGGATACACCAGCCGATGCGGCCCGTCACGTTGACCCGTCGGCGCCGCGCGCATAGGCTCGCGTCCCGCATCGGGAATCCTCCGGAAAACGAACGTCGTGGCTGCGCAGAATCTCGCCTGGTTCTATCTCGTACTGGCCGGTCTGGCCGAGATCGGCTGGGCGGTCGGATTGAAGTACACCGAAGGCTTCACAAAGCCCTTGCCGACCGTCCTCACCCTCGCGGTGATGAGCCTCAGCTTCTGGTTGCTGTCGCTGGCGATGCGCAGCATTCCGCTCGGCACCGCCTACGCCGCGTGGACCGGCATCGGCGCGGTCGGGACGGTCATCCTCGGCATGGTCCTGTTCGGCGAACCGCGCGACCTCGCGCGCATCGGTTGCATCGTGCTGATCGTCGGTGGCGTGGTCGGCCTGAAGGTGCTGGCCGGCTCGTCCCCGCACTGACGTCCATGGGCCATCACGAGCATTCCGCCGGCACGCCGGCCGTGCGCCTCGACATCTGGCTGTGGGCGGCACGCTTCTTCAAGACGCGTGCGCTGTCCAAGCACGCGATCGAAGGTGGCAAGGTCGAGATCCACGGCGTCGCCGGCAAGCCGTCCAAGGCCGTGCACGTCGGCGACGTGCTCAAGATCGCGCGTGGCGAGGAACGCTTCGAGGTCGTCGTCGCCGCCTTGAGCGAACAGCGCGGACCGGCGGCGGCCGCGCGTCTCCTCTACAAGGAAACCGAGGCCGGCCTGGCGGCGCGCCTGGCCGCGGCCGAACAGCGACGCCTGGAAGGGGCGGGTTTCGCGAAGCCCCCGACCAAGCCCGACAAGCGTGCGCGTCGTTTGATCCGGGCACTGGGCGACATCGACGCGCTCTGAAACATACCCGATCCGTCGGGGCAGCTCGTTCCTGCTGACGGCGATGCCCGCTCCCTGGCGGGGAGAGGGCATCGGTCCGCGAGTGTCGCCTCAACCGGCGGCCAGTGCTTTCCGGACGCCATCCGCATAGGCCGGATCCGCCTTCGCGAAATGGCCGAGCTGGCGCTCCACGATCTCGCTCGGCACGCCCTGCATCGCCGCGGCGATGTTGCGGAACAGGCGCTCGCGCTCGTCGGCCGGCAGCAGGCGGAACAGGTCGCCCGGCTGGCTGTAGTAATCGGCATCGTCGCGATGGTCGTAGCGCGCGACCGCGCCGCTGAACGCTTCGGGCAGCGCGGGTTCCGCATACGCCGCGTCGTCGTCCGGGCCGCCGAACGAGTTCGGCTGGTAGTTCGGCACGGCCTTGCCGTCGGCGAGCAGGCCGCCGTTGTCGTCCATGCGCATCGAACCGTCGCGGTGGGCACTGGCGAACGGGCAGCGCGGCGCGTTGACCGGCAGGCTGCCGTGGTTCACGCCGAGGCGGTAGCGCTGCGTGTCGCCGTACGAGAACAGGCGGCCCTGCAGCATCTTGTCCGGCGAGAAGCCGATGCCCGGGACGACATTGGCCGGGTTGAACGCACTCTGCTCGACCTCGGCGAAGTAGTTGGCCGGATTGCGGTTCAGTTCCAGCACGCCGACGTCGATCAGCGGGTAGTCCTTGTACGGCCATACCTTGGTCAGGTCGAACGGATTGATGCGATAGGTCGCGGCCTCCGCTTCCGGCATCACCTGCACGCACAGGCGCCAGCGCGGGAAGTCGCCTTTCTCGATCGACTGGAACAGGTCGCGCTGCGAGCTCTCGCGATCGTTGGCGACGACGGCGGCGGCTTCGGCGTTCGTGTAGTTCTCGATGCCCTGCATGGACTTGAAGTGGAACTTGACCCAGAAGCGTTCGCCGGCGGCGTTGAGGAAGCTGAAGGTGTGCGATCCGAAGCCATGCTGGTGGCGCAGCGTGCGCGGGATGCCGCGGTCGCTCATCAGGATCGTGACCTGGTGCAGCGATTCGGGATGGCGCGACCAGAAGTCCCACACCGCCACCGGGCTGCGCAGGTTCGTGCGCGGATCGCGCTTCTGCGTGTGGATGAAGTCGGGGAACTTCAGCGGATCGCGGATGAAGAACACCGGCGTGTTGTTGCCGACGAGATCCCAGTTGCCTTCCTCGGTGTAGAACTTGATCGCGAAGCCGCGCACGTCGCGTTCCGCGTCGGCCGCACCGCGCTCGCCGGCGACCGTCGAGAAGCGCAGGAACAGGTCGGTCTTCTTGCCGATCCCCGAGAACAGCTTCGCCTTCGTGTAGCGGCTGATGTCGTGCGTGACCGTCAGCGTGCCGTACGCACCCGATCCCTTGGCGTGCACGCGACGCTCGGGAATGACCTCGCGATCGAAATGCGCGAGCTTCTCGATCAGCCAGAAGTCCTGCAACGTGACCGGCCCGCGCGGGCCGGCGGTTTCGCTGTTCTGGTTGTCGGCGATCGGACGTCCGGCGGCGGACGTGAGGATGGCAGGGCGCTTGTTCATCGGGACTCTCTCCTGCAGTGGGGCGCGGCGCTGGCTGGCGACGGCTGGCTGGTGCCGCGACATGGAAGACGTGCGGACTCTACGGCGCGGTCGGCAGGGAGTGAAGTCGATTGTTCTTATGCGATCCATAGGCAGGATCTATGAGCATTCTCCGGCCCAAAAAAAACGCGGCGCAATAGCGCCGCGTTCGTTTCAAGATCCCACTCTCCGTGTCACAGGTGGCGGCCGAATTCCTCGACCTGCTTCTTCGCTTCCTCCCGCGCAATGCCATAGCGCTCCTGGATCTTGCCGGCCAGGTACTCCTGGTTGCCCTCGGCGACCTTCAGGTCGTCGTCGGTCAGCTTGCCCCATTGGGCCTTGAGCTTGCCGGCGAGCTGCTTCCACTGTCCCTTGATCCTGTCTTCGTTCATGCGGATTTCCTCTCGATGGGAATGACGGGTCGGAGCGGAATCACGACTTCGATTTCAATCCGCTCGAGTCGACGCGCTTCACGCCCTTGACGCTCTGGGCAGCCGCGACGGCCTTCTTCACGGCGGTTTCGCTGGCTTGCACGCCGGTCAGTGTGACCACGCCGTCGACGGTCTTCACGTCGATGTCGAGACTCTTCACGCCGTCGGTCGTCGCGAGCTCGGTCTTCACCTTGGTGGTGATCCAGGTGTCGGTGACCGGCTGGTCGGATTTCATGTCCTCGTCGCCGGCGCCCTGCATGGCCGGGTTCGCGACGGCGAACGACGCGGCGCCCGCGAGCAGGACGGAACTCAGGGAAAGAGCGGCGAGGAAAGCATTGCTGCGCTTCATGGGAATCTCCTTGGTTGGGATTTCCGCCGCATCGCGATGCGAGCAAGCATCGATGCGACGCGGGAAACCCTACCGAAGGCGACGGACTCTCCGATGAACAACGGAAAATTCATGCACCGCGAACGATATCTTTCCGCGCGAAAAACACGGCAAAAACCGCAGCGGAGTGCGGAGAAGAGCGCGGTCGCCCGCGTGGGGCGTCAGTGCGTGCGGTCGAGCGAGAGCTTGCGCTCGTCGCGGGCGTACCAGCCGCCATCCGTCGGCTGGAACACCGAACAGGCGTTCATCGCGCCGCGATAGATGTGCAGGGAAATCGCGATCGAGTCTTCGCTCGGATTGCGGATCGTGTGGTACTCGTGCGGCGGGATCAGGCTGCCGGCGGAACCGCGACCGGCATTCATCGTGCCGCGCGATTCGAAACGGTAGCGGCCGTCGCGCGTTTCCATCAGCTCGTACGGCGTGACTTCGAGGGCGCCTTCCCACACGCCCTCGACGCACCACATGCCGGAATGGTCGTGGATCGGCGTGCCCTGGCCCGGGCCCCAGGTCATCGCGATGACGCTGTAGCCATGCTCTTCGCTGCGGTACAGCTCGCGCCGCGCGTAGTGGTCGTTGGCCCGCTCGAAGACGCAGTCCGGAAGACGGACGCTCTCGTCGCGGATCATGCGGCACAGCGCCGTGCGCAGCGCATCGGTGATCGCGGTCTCGTCCTGCTGGGACACGGCCCGGTCGATCTCGTCGACGAGGCGGCGGGCACCGGGGAATTCGAGCGATAGCATGGGCGGCGATCCGAAGAGGCAGGGCGCTCATGCCGGTCGCGGCATGAACTCATAACGGAATATTCTACATGGCCTCCAGGAAGCGTGCGATCGCCGCCCCGAAACGCGGGATGTCGACGAGGAAGGCATCGTGTCCCTGCGGGCTGTCGAGTGCGACGAAGTCGATCTCGGCGCCCCCTGCGCGCAGGCCGTCGGCGATCTGCTGCTGCTGCGTCAGCGGGAACAGGATGTCGGTCTCGACGCCGATCACGAGTGCGCGCTCGACCGAAATGCCGCGCAGGGCGGCGTCCACGCTGCCGGCGCCGTACTCCGCCACGTCGAACCAGTCGCTGGCGCGCGAGAGATAGAGGTAGCTGTTCGGATCGAAGCCGCGCACGAAACGCCGCGCATGGCCGGCCAGATACGACTCGACCTGGAACTCGAAACCGAACGGGTCGTCGTCGCGCTGGTCCGCGTCCAGGCGGATGCGCGCGAAGCGGCCGACCCATTCCATCGCCGAGCGGTAGGTGATGACACCGAGCTTGCGCGCGATCGACATGCCGGCTTCGGGATAGCGCTCGTCGTCGTAGTGGCCGCCGTTCCAGTTCGGATCGAGCCGGATCGCTTCCCGCTGCAGGGAGCGGATGGCGATCGCGAACGGTTGCGCCTGCGGCGCGGTCGAAATGCTGACGTGGGTGCGCACGCTGCCGGGGTGCTGCACGAGGTACGCGAGCGCGGTCATGCCGCCCATCGAGTTGCCGAGCAGGCAGGCGAGGCGCTCGATGCCGAGCCCGCGGACGAGCTCGAACGCGGCGTTCGCCGCGTCTTCCAGCGTGAGATCCGGAAAGTCGAGCCGGTACGGTTCGCCGGTCGCCGGATTCGTGTCGGCAGGCCCCGTCGATCCCTTGCACGAACCGAGCGTGTTCGCGCAGATCACGAACCATCGGTTCGTGTCGATGTGCTTGCCCGGCCCGATCATGTCCTCCCACCAGCCCGGCGAGGGATCGTCCGCGTTCGACGCCGCGTGCGCGCTCGGCGACAGGCCGGTCAGGATCAGGATCGCGTTGCCGCGCGCGGCGTCGAGTTCGCCCCAGGTTTCGTAGGCGAGACGTGCCCCGACGAGTTCGCCGCCGCGCTTCATGCGGAAAGGCGAGGGCAGCGCGAACCAGCGACGGGCGTCGGACATGCGGGAGAAGAGCGAGAGGGAAGGGGATTTCCCAATGTATCCAAGCGCTCGCGCGGCGCCAAGTCGAATGCGCCATGTCTCTGCTATGTTCGCGGCGGTAAAGAAGGACCACGAATGCCCAGCATCCATCAGCTGAAACCCGCCTTCCAGGGCCTGTTGCGGCCGCTCGTACGCACTCTGGCGCGCGCGGGAATCACGGCGAACCAGGTCACCGTCGCAGCCGTCCTGCTCGCCGCCACGATCGGTGCCCTGCTGCTCGCCGTCCCGGATCGGCGCATCCTGCTGCTGTTGCCGCTGGCCCTGTTCCTGCGCATGGCGCTGAACGCGATCGACGGCATGCTCGCGCGCGAGCACGGCCAGGTGTCGACGCTCGGAGCGATCCTCAACGAGCTCGGCGACGTCGTCTCCGACGCCGCCATGTTCCTGCCGCTGGCGCTGCGGCCGGAGTTCCCGGCCACGCCGGTCGTCGTCCTCGTCGTGCTCGCGGTCGTCGTCGAAATGACCGGCGTGATCGGCGTGCAGATCGGTGCGAGCCGGCGCTACGACGGCCCGCTCGGCAAGAGCGATCGTGCCTTCGCCCTCGGTGCGCTCGGCCTGCTGCTCGGACTCGGCCTCCCGGAAGGCGGCTGGATCGGGTGGCTGCTGTGGGCGCTGGTCGCGCTGTCGGCGCTGACGGTCGTCAACCGCGCGCGCCACGCGCTGGCCGAGACGGAGAGGCAAGCCGGATGAGAGCGCATCTGTGGATTCCGCCCAGCGTGCAGTGGACGCTGGCCGCGATCGTCGCCCTGCTCGTCGTCGCCAGCGTGGTCGTCGCCCTCATGCGCCGCGGCGACACCGCCGGCCGCCACGCGGAACTCGCCGCGCGCGTGCGGTCGTGGTGGGTACTGGTATTCGTGTTCGCGGTCGCGATCGCATTTCGCCGCGGCGTCGCGATCGCGTTCTTCGCGCTCCTCTCGTTCCTCGCGCTGAAGGAATACCTGTCGCTGATTCCGACGCGCCGGACGGACCGACGCGTGCTGTTCTGGGTGTATCTGTGCGTGCCGATCCAGTACTGGTGGATCTGGCAGCAGTGGTACCACATGTTCCTGATCTTCATTCCGGTGTGGGCATTCCTGTTCATTGCCGCGCGCATGGTGCTGCGCGGCGACACGAAGGATTTCCTGCGCGCGGCCGGCACGCTGCACTGGGGCCTGATGACCATGGTGTTCTGCCTCGGCCATCTCGCCTACCTGCTCGTGCTGCCGGACGGGCAGCCGACGGCGGCGCACGGTGCAGCCCTGCTGCTGTTCGTGGTGCTGCTGACCGAGCTCAACGACGTGGCGCAGTACGTCTGGGGCCGCGCGCTCGGGCGGCGCAAGGCGATCGAGACGGTCAGCCCCAAGAAGACCGTCGAGGGCCTGCTCGGCGGCGTGCTGACGACGACCCTGTTGTCGTTCCTGCTCGCGCCGGTGCTGACGCCGTTGACGCCGACCGATTCCGTCGCCGTCGGCCTGATGATTGGCATCGGCGGCTTCCTCGGCGACATCACGATCTCGGCGGTCAAGCGCGACATCGGCGTGAAGGATTCCGGTTCGCTGATCCCGGGCCACGGCGGCGTGCTCGACCGCATCGACAGCCTGCTGTTCACCGCGCCGCTGTTCTTCCACTTCATGAAGTATTTCTATTTCTGACGGCACGATGGGATACCTGCTGCGGCTCTTCTTCTACGGCGTGGTGGTGCGCCTGGTCGTGCTGTTCGTGCTCGGCCTCAACGTGCGCCATCGCGAACGCCTGCCGGCGAAGGGGCCGGCGGTTCTCGCCGCGAATCACAACAGCCACCTCGATGCGATGGCGCTGATCAGCTTGCTGCCGCTGCGGCTGCTGCCGCGCGTGCGGCCCGTCGCGGCGGCCGACTATTTCCTGCGCAACAAGCTGCTCGCGTGGTTCGCGCTGAACGTGGTCGGTATCGTGCCGCTGAACCGGCAGCGCCAGCACCTGCACGATGACCTGCTCGCGCCGGTCGCCGCCGCGCTCGATCGCGGCGACATCCTGGTGTTCTTCCCGGAAGGCTCGCGCGGCGAGCCGGAACAGTTGGCCGAATTCAAGACCGGGCTCGCGCGCATCGCCGAACGCCGTCCGGACGTGCCGGTGATCCCGGTCTACACGTACGGCCTCGGCAAGGCGCTGCCGAAAGGGGAATGGATGATCGTGCCGTTCTTCGTCGACATCTTCGTCGGCGAGGCGCTGCGTTTCGACGGCGATCGCGGTGCGTACATGGAACGCTACCGCGGCGCGATGGCGGAGCTGGCGGTCGAGGAGAAGCGCAGCGACTGGACGTGACGGACGATGCGGCTCAGGGCACCACGGTGTCGATCGTGAGTGCCATCGGTTCGGTACGTTTCACGTCGATGGGCGAGGACAGCGTCTGCAGGTCGCCGCTCTGCGGCATCGCATTGCCGGATTTCGACACGCGCGCACCGACGACGACCTGCGGAAAGCTCGACAGCTTCATGTTCGGCATCATCGAGAGGCTGTCGTCGAGCGTGACGGTGACGGGCAGGTCCCCGGCCCTCAGCTTGCGGATCGCGAGCGGCATCGGCGGGCCGCTGGCGGCTCGTGCGAACACGAATAGCGTCGCCGCCGGATCGAGCTTCTCCTTCAGCGCCGGCGCCAGGGAAACCTCGACCATCAGCTTCGGCGACGACGCGGCCTCACCGGCCGAGTCCGATGCGACCGGTGCGGCGCCCTCCGTCGTCGTGGCCGCCGCAACCGGAGCAGGCTTGCCGTCGCGCTTCGCTTCCGCATCGGCGATCTGCGCCTTCACGCTTTGCGCGACCTCGGAATCGCCACGCAGCAGCGGCAGCAGCACGTTCCAGCGTGCGATGGCCTCGTCGTAGCGCCCGGCCTGGTAGTCGCTGATGCCCAGCAGCCACAGCGCGCGCTGGTTCTGCGGTTCCTGCTTCAACGCGCCCTCGAGCAGGGCACGCGGTTCGCCCTCGATGCGCTGGCCGGGCGAGGAGAGCGCCAGGGCCTGCGCGTACTCGACCGTGAGCATCGCATTGTCCTTCGCCAGTTCGTGCGCGTGGCGCAGCGCATCGAGTGCCTCGGGAACGCGGTTCATGGCCTGATAGGCGCGCCCGAGTAGGGCCCAGCCCTCGACGTCGTCGGGCTGCTGCTTCAGGCGTTCGGCCAGCATCGCGATGGCTTTCTCGAGTTCCGGCCCGCGATCGGCATGGGTGGGCGCCTGCGCGACGAGGTTGGCCGGATCGAGTGCTTCCGGCGCCCCGACCAGGCGATACAACACGATGGCCGCGGCCGGCAACAGGGCTGCCGCGAGCAACAACGCGACGAACGCGAGGCGCGAAGGACGGGGCACCGGCACGGATGCTGCGTCGAGGGCCGCTCGCTTGGCGGCGTGTTCTTCGGCGTCGATGACGCCTTCGGCGAGCGCGGCATCGAGCGCGCGCTGGCGGCGCGCCAATGGATCGTGCGCCGGCGCGCTGCGCGCATGGCGCAGCAGAGGCACGACGACGAAGGCCAGCGCGGCGCCGAGCATCAGCGCCGCGAGCAGCAGGAAAGCAGTCATTACCAATCGTCCTCGAGATCGCTGGCCGGGCGGGCCGCAGGGGTCGAGCCACGCGCCTTGTCGGCACGCCGCCGGACGGTCAGCGCTACGGCCGCGGCACCGGCCGCGAGCACCAGCAAGGGGCCGAACCAGAGCAGCCAGGTCGCGCCGCGCAGCGGCGGGTCGTACAGCACGAAATCGCTGTAGCGCGCCGTCAGCCACGCTTTGATGTCGTCGTCGCTCTTGCCCGTCCGCATCTGTTCGAACACGTCGCGGCGCAGATCGGCCGCGAGCGGCGCGCTCGAATCGTTGAGGCTCTCGTTCTGGCAGACGAGGCAGCGCAACTGCTTGGTCAGGTTCTGGAAACGCAGCTCCTCGGCGCGGTCCTTGAACGGCAGCGGGTCGACGGCGGCGACCGCTGCCGTACTCAGCACGAGCGCGATCAGGCACATCCAGAGCACTCGTCGCAGCGAACGCGTGAGCCGCAGGGAAGCGGCGTCCTGCCCGCGCGAGCGGCCGTCCAGCGCCCTCTCCGCAAGGGATTCCCGCGTTCGCGGGAATGACGGCAAGACAGGCGGAGGACACTTCATCGCGCCGCCCCCTTCATCGCCGCGATGCGCGGCCGCAGCTCCTTCGCGATGATCTCCGGCGTGATCGGACTGATGTACTTGTAGCGGATGATGCCCTGCGCATCGACGAGGAAGGTTTCCGGCGCTCCGGTCACGCCGAAGTCGATCGCGACCCGGCCGGGCAGGTCGGCGATCACGAGGTCGTACGGATCGCCGAACTGCGCCAGCCAGCGCTGGGCGTCGGCCGGCTCGTCCTTGTAGTTGAGGCCGACGACCTTGACGCCGAGCGACGGACCGAGTCCCTTCAGGATCGGGTGCTCGTCGCGGCAGGCGAAGCACCAGCTCGCGAACACGTTGAGCAGGTAGGGCTGGCCGGCGAGGTCCTTGTCGGTGACGAGGCGCTGCGGATCGCCGAGCACGGGCAGGGAGAACGCCGGCGCGGGCTTGCCGATCAGCGGCGACGGCACTTCCTGCGGATTCTTGTACTGGCTCCACCACACGCCGAAGCCGAGCAGGGCGAGCAGCAGCGCAAAACCGGCCAGGGGCAGAAGGCGTGCATTCATGCCTGCGCTCCCTTCAGGTCATGGGCGCGCGCCGCCGGACCGGGGGCCGGCTTGGCGTCGGCGCGGGCGGGCAGGGTGCGGAAGCGCCGGTCGGTCGCGGCGACGAACCCGCCGAACATCATCAGCAGCGCGCCGAGCCAGATCCAGCGCACGAACGGCTTGACGTAGATGCGCACGGCCCAGGCGCCGTCGTCGCCGACGGGCTCGCCGAGCGCGACGTAGACGTCGCGGAACAGGCCGGGGTCGATCGCCGACTCGGTCTGCACCTGTTCGTTGCGCGTGTACTTGCGCTTCTGCGGGCGCAGCGTGGCGGCCACCACGCCGTCCTTCGACACGACGATGGTGCCTTCCTGCGCGGCGTAGTTCGGTCCGGGAACAGCCTCGACGCCTTCGAAACGGAAGCTCAGGGCGCCGATCTCCACGCTCTGGTCCGGTGCCATGCGCACGTCCTTCTCGACGCTGGTCGCCTCCACGACGAGCACGCCGGCGAGGAATACCGCGACGCCGAAATGCGCACAGATCATGCCGAGCATTTCCGGCGTGTAGCGCCGGCCGCCCGGCGCGCTGCGCCAGCGCACGAGCGCGTACAGCAGGATGCCGAGTCCGACCCAGAACGACGCGGCGACGCCGACGATCGCCTTCCACGGCAAATCCCCGGCGACCAGCCATGCGGCGACGGCCGCGACGAAGGCCACCGCGGCAGCCGGACGCAGCGCCCGCAGCACGACGTCCAACTGGCCGGTGCGCCACTTCAGGAACGGCCCGAATGGCAGCAGCGCCACGACCGGCAGCATCAGCAACGCGAACATGAAGCCGAAATAGGGCGGTCCGACCGAGATCCGGCCGAGGTCGAACGCCTCGCCGATCAGCGGATACAAGGTGCCGAGGAGCACCATCGCCGCGGCGCAGGCGAACATCAGGTTGTTGACCAGCAGTACCGTCTCGCGCGACACCGCAGCGAACGGTTCGCCGCCGGCGACCTTGGGCGCACGCAGCGCATACAGCAGCAGGGAACCGCCGATGACGATCGCCAGGAAGCACAGAATGAACAGTCCGCGCTTCGGATCGGCCGCGAACGAATGCACGCTGGTCAGCACGCCCGATCGCACCAGGAAGGTCCCCAGCAGCGAGAGCGAGAACGCGAAGATCGCCAGCAGCAGCGTCCAGGCCCGGAACGAGCCGCGTTTTTCGGTGACGGCCTGCGAATGGATCAGCGCCGTACCGACCAGCCACGGCATGAACGACGCGTTCTCGACCGGATCCCAGAACCACCAGCCGCCCCAGCCGAGCTCGTAGTACGCCCACCAGGAACCGAGCGCGATGCCGAGCGTCAGGAAGCTCCAGGCCACGTTCGTCCAGGGGCGTGCCCAGCGCACCCAGCGCACGTCGAGCTCGCCGCCGATCAGCGCCGCCAAGGCGAACGCGAACGCGACCGAGAACCCGACGTAGCCGGTGTAGAGCATCGGAGGGTGCACGATGAGGCCGAAGTCCTGCAGCAGCGGGTTCAGGTCCATGCCGTCGCCGGGCACCGGAAGCTCGCGCGAGAACGGATTCGACGTCAGCACGGTGAACAGCAGGAACCCGAAGCTGATGAAGCCGAGCACGCCGAGGACACGCGCCATGAAATCGTCCGGCAGGCGACGGCTGAACGCCGCCACCGCGACCATCCACAGGTTCAGGATGAGCACCCAGAGCAGAAGCGATCCCTCGTGCGCTCCCCACACGGCCGAGAAGCGGTAGTACCAGGGCAGCAACGAATTGGAGTTCGTCGCCACGTAGGCGACCGAGAAATCCTGCACGACGAAGGCGTAGGTCAGCAGGGCGAACGCCAGGGCCACGAACACGGCCTGTCCGGCCACGACCGGCCGTGCCACCGCCATCAGCGCCCGATTGCCGGTCTGCGCTCCCAGGATCGGCAGTACGCACTGCACGACCGACAGGAGCAGGGCGAGGATCAAGGCAAACTGGCCGAGTTCGGGGAGCATTCTCAGGCGGACCCTACAGCGGAAACCGCTAGGGTACGCGAGACCGCCTCGCGACTGAACACATGGACCTGCGGTGGATGGCAGCAGCGGCGGCGGCCGGAGGTCGGAGAGCGGTCCGTCCTGCTGGGGCAGCGAGGGAACATCCCGACGACATCGCCGGCGATCGTCGCGGGAGAAAGATCCCGCCCGCCGCTCGGCGCAAGCAACGAATCATCCGGCCGGCGAACGGGCCGCGATGGCTGCCGGCGTCATCGGGCGTGCCCACTCGCGAACCTGCACGCGGGAGGACTTCTCGGATCGGGCCACGGGAAACTTCTGGATGTCAGGAGATCAGCGAGAGCCTGTCGAACGGCAGGAGGGTCGCGCCCGACCGCAGGAGTGCAGCCTCGACGTCGGCGAGGGATTCCCTGTCGCCGTCGAGGACGACGAGGATGCGGCCTTCTTCGATTTCGTCTTCGAAGCGGCATCGGACCTCGCTCGGCAGGGCCGATCCCATCAAGGCAGACGACCAGGTGCCCACCGTGGCGCCGATCGCGGCGATCAGCCCGGCTCCCGCGATGGTCACGCCGAGCGCAGGGATCGCGAGGGCGATGAGCCCGGCGAGAAGTCCGAGGCCGCCTCCCTCCAAGGCGCCGCGAAAAGCGGCCGGAATCGTGTCGGTGCTCGCATCGATGCGCTCCGGAGGCAGCGACTCGAGTTCGATATCCCGACGCGCGACCAGGGTGATCCTTCCGTCGTCTATCCCGTGCGAAAGCGCGACCGCCACCGCCTTCCTCGCGGTACCGGCATCGGGAACGCTGAATACGTGACGATGTTTCATGGCTTCGACTCCCACTTTCCAGACGTGGAGTGAGATGCGGGTCTCCGGGCTGCTTACCCGAGCCGTTCGACCGTGCGGATGTCGCTCAACCAGAGATCGACACTCCACGGCGGGGCCGTCGGATCGTCGAGGCGGAGCACGCCGTTGAATCCCTCGACGCCGTCCGCGTCTTCGAAGAGCTGGACGGCCGGACGCTCGACGACGGTCCCGTTGAATACCTGACCCGTGGCGACGGCGACGCGGACCTTGGCTTCGCCCGGCAACTCGGTGACGAGCCGCTCGATGCGGTCGATGGCGTCCTGCCGAGTGCAAACGGTTTTCGCGAACCTGCCCATGCGCACAGCAGGCGCCTTCGGGGTGGAATCGATGCTGAATCCGTCACGCACGGCGTCGGCGATGCCTTCTCCATGATCCCGGCGAGGAGTTCCTTCCGCGTCGACGGCCTACCCGGTCAGGGCGAAATTGCACCGGATCGGAAAATTCTCCACGCGCCGCGCCGCGGATCGCGGCGAACGCCGGGGCTGGCACGTCGATTGCTGGCTCCTGGGCGGACACGAAACCGCCCTGGACGGGCGACGACGAGGAGGTCGCAATGCCCGAGAAGAAGACGCTGGAGCGCGCGCGCCGCGCCAAACGCGAAGGCAAGTCGCCGAGTACGCAGGCGGGCGCCTTCGTCCACGAGGAAATCGAACACGTGCGCGAGGGCAAGCATGGCGCCCGATCGGCGCAGCAGGCGATCGCCATCGGCCTGTCCAAGGCACGCAAGGCCGGAGTCGCGGTCCCGCCGAAGAAAGGGGCTTCGGCGAAAAAGAAGAGCGGCGGGAAGGCACGGGCGCCCGCGAAGAAGTCCGGCACCGCCGCGCGGAAGTCCACCTCCCGGCGGCGTTCGAGCGCGACGACGAAAGCGCTCGAGCGTGAAGGTCGTGCTGCCGCCTCGCATCGTGCCTTGTCGAAGCAGGCGACTTCGGCGGCGCGCAAGCGCAGCGCAGCGAGCCGATCTGCCGCTGCGAAGAAAGCGGCGCGAACGAAGGGCAGCGCTGCCCGCTCGGCGGCTGCGCGCAAGGCCGCGCGGACGCGGGCACGTTCAAAGAGCTGATGCGGCGGGTGCGCCGCAGACAAGGAGAGGCCATGCAACGCAAGCGACTGCGGTTCAAGGAGGATTTTCGCGTCGCCTTCGCCAACAGGCGCGCGCAGGCCGCCGAAATGACCCTGGCACCCGGCGCCGTCGAAGGCGGACCGGACAATCGCCATCGCGGCGCGGACCAATGGCTGTTCGTGCTCTCCGGCACCGGCCAGGCCCGCGTGGAGGGGCGGCGTGTCGTGCTGGCGAAAGGCGTCCTGGTGCTGATCGAGAAGGGCGAGCGCCACGCAATCCGCAATACCGGCCGCGCGCCGCTGCGGACCTTGAACATCTATGTTCCCCCGGCGTATGACGCGCGCGGCGAACCGCGGGCGCGCGGCCGGCCGGATCCCGCATGAGGCCAATGGACGCGCGACGCCACATCCGTGTCGGCATTTCCGGATGGCGTTACGCGCCGTGGCGGGGCGTGTTCTATCCGGGCGGACTCGCGCAGCGACGCGAACTCGAGTTCGCGTCCGCGCACTTCGACTCGATCGAGATCAACGCCTCTTTCTACGCGCTGCAACGGCCGGAGTACTACGCGCGCTGGTACGACCAGACGCCGGACGATTTCGTCTTCAGCGTCAAGGCACCGCGCCTGATCACGCACGTGAACCGGTTGCGCGACGTTTCGGTTCCGCTCGGCCGGTTCTTCGCGTCCGGTGTGCTCGGGCTCGGGCGCAAGCTCGGGCCGCTACTGTGGCAGTTCCCGCCGACCCTCGCCTACGACGAGTCCCACTGGTCGGACTTCCTGTCCGCCTTGCCTGCCGACACCGTTGCCGCGCGCGACTGTGCGCACCGGGCGCGCGCCGAGGCGGGCCCCGTCGTTCCGCGCCGCCGGCTCCGCCACGCCGTGGAGATCCGCCATCCGAGCTTCCGCGACGAAGGCTTCATCGCGCTGCTGCGGCGGCATCGCGTCGCGCTGGTCGTCGCCGACACGGCGGGCCGCTGGCCGTATCTCGAGGACGTCACCGCCGATTTCCTGTACCTGCGTCTCCACGGCGACGAGGTGCTGTACACCAGCGGCTATACCGAAGACGCCTTGCGTCGCTGGGCCGCCCGCATCGAACGCTGGTCGCGCGGCGGCGAACCGGCCGACGCCGTGCACGCCTCGGACGCAGGGGCATCGCGGCGGCGCACCCGCGCGATCTATTGCTACTTCGACAACGACGTGAAGGTGCGCGCGCCGTTCGATGCGCGACGGCTGCGGGAACTGCTCGGCCTGCCGGAGCGCCGGTGGCGCGACGAAGAGACGGAAAAAAATCCACTGCAGGATTCCTTCTTGCGCCGTCCCGCACGAGCGTGACCCCGCGCCGCGGCATTGGCACGAGTCGTGTAAGTACGAATCGTCTCCCCTACGAAGGAGCTCCCCCCATGTCCTGGATCCTACTCGTCATCCTTCTCGTGCTCGTGCTCGGCGCGATGCCCTCTTGGCCGTACAGCCGGGGATGGGGCTACTATCCGAGCGGCCTTCTCGGCCTGATCCTGGTGGTGCTCCTGGTCCTCGTATTGCTCGGGCGCATCTGATCGGGCGACGGCCGCCCGCCGGCGAAGCTAAGCCCGGCTTCAGGTGGCTGGCCGCATCGTTCCGGAGCCGGTGAACCGGCCGGCAGGCCACCGGGAGACGTCATGGCACGCGCGATCTGGAGCGGAACCCTGTCCTTCGGGCTGTTGCAGATTCCGGTCAAGCTGATGGCCGGGGAGCGTCGCACGGACCTGCATTTCCGCATGCTCGACAGCCGCGACAACGCGCCGATCCGCTACGAGCGCGTCAACAGCGAGACCGGCGAGGAAGTGCCCTGGAAGGACGTCGTCCGCGCCTTCGAGTATCGCAAGGGCAGCTACGTCGTGATCGAGGAGGAGGACCTGCGGGCAGCCGCGCCGCAGAGCCACGAATCGGTCGACGTGGAGGCATTCGTCGATGCCGGCGCGATCAGCCCGCGGCAATACGAAAAGCCCTACGTGCTGGTGCCGGGCACGAAGGCGCAGAAGGGCTACGTGCTCCTGCGGGAGACCCTGGTCAAGGCCGGCAAGATCGGCATCGCCCGTGTCGTCGTGCGCACCCGCGAATATCTCGCCGCGGTGATTCCCGAAGGCGACGCGCTCGTGCTCGTGTTGTTGCGCTACGCGCAGGAACTCGTCGACCTCGACGAGCTCGAGCTGCCGCACGGACCGGCCGCGGACTACCGCGTATCGCGCAAGGAACTCGACATGGCGCGCCAGCTGGTCGACTCGATGGCCGGGAAATGGGATCCGGCCGAATACCGCGACGAGTTCCGTTCGCGCCTGCACGAGGTCATCGACCAGCGCATGCGCAGCGGCAAGACCGTCACGCCGCCGCCGGAGGAGGAGGCGGCGGAAGAAGCGACGAATGTCGTCGACTTCATGAAGCTCCTGAAGAAGAGCCTCGAATCGAAGCGCCCGCATGGCGAGCGCCCTACGAAGAAGAAGGCCCGGCCGGCGGCGAAGAAGGCGGCGCCGCGCCGGCGCCGGCCGGCATGACCGTCGCCGCATGAGCCTGCGCGACTACGCCCGCAAGCGACGCCTCGGCGAAACCCCGGAGCCGCGCGCCGCAGCAGGCCGTGCCTCGCGCGGCGCGCGCGTCCATGCTCCGGTCTTCGTCGTGCAGCTGCATCACGCACGCGCGCGACACTACGATTTCCGCCTCGAGGTCGACGGCGTCCTGAAGAGCTGGGCGGTGCCGAAAGGGCCGTCTTTGCGGGCGGGCGAGAAACGCCTCGCGGTCGAGGTCGAGGATCATCCGCTGCCTTACGCGGACTTCGAAGGCGACATTCCGCACGGCCACTACGGCGCGGGCCACGTGGCGATCTTCGATCGTGGCGTCTGGCAGCCCGACGGCGACGCACGCAACGCGCTCGCTGCCGGCCATCTCGACTTCACGTTGCACGGCGACCGCCTGCGCGGCCGCTGGACCCTGGTCCGTACGCGCGCCCGGCACGGGAAGCCGCAGTGGCTGTTGCTCAAGCGCAGCGATGCCGAGGCGCGCGATGCCGAGGCGGACGACCTGCTCGCCGGCCCGGCGCGGACCCGACGACCGCTACGCCGCGGCTCTCCGGGCAATACCGCTTCGTGGCACGACCGGGCGGCCGCGCTGCCGGGAGCACGCCGCCGACCGCTGCCGGCCGGCTTCGCCCCCCAATTGTGTTCGCAGCAGCCGTCGCCTCCGCACGGCGACGACTGGCTGCACGAAAGCAAGTGGGACGGCTATCGCCTGCTCGCGGACCTCGACGGCGGGCGCGTGCGTCTGCGTTCGCGCAACGACCTGGACTGGACCGCCGAGCTGCCGGAGATCGCCGCAGCGGTCGAGGCCTTGCCGGTGGCCAGCGCGCGGCTGGACGGGGAGATGGTCGCGCTCGACCGCCGGGGCCGCAGCGACTTTTCGGCATTGCAGCGCGCGCGCAAGAGTGGCGATACCGGGCGGCTCCGGTACGTGCTGTTCGACTTGCCGGCACTGGAGGGCGTCGATCTCACGCGCGCGCCCCTGGGCGAACGCAAGACGCTGCTCGAGGCGCTGCTGAAGACGAACCGCCGTCGCGCTCTCGCCTACAGCAGTCACGTGCGCGGGCACGGCCCGCGCGTGTTCGACGAGGCTCGGCGGCATGGCCTGGAAGGCATCGTCAGCAAACGCGTCGACGCACCTTACGTGCAGGCGCGTGCCCCGACCTGGATCAAGGTGAAGCAGGCCAATGCCGACGAGTTCGCCATCGTCGGGTACACCTCGCCCAAGGGCTCGCGCAGCGGGTTCGGTGCGTTGCTGCTGGCGGCACGCGACGGCGGCC